>NZ_JBFPKG010000083.1:0-18165 GCF_040948665.1 Paraburkholderia sp. BR14320 | reverse complement strand
ACATTCCGGCAGCAGCGTTGCCTGATTGCGGTCTGCACCTTCGACAAATCGCCCCATCTTCCCCTCTCGCGCCAACAGGTTGATTTAGTCTAGGCTATCAAGCACGTTTTTACACGGCCTCGGCCAGTTTCGGACATTCGGCGTTTCAACCAGAATCGTCGACAATCGGCGATCTTATCCGACTGACGAACAAGAATAAAATTCGATCCGATTCGAGTGCGGGAAGTCTCCGATAACGCTGTGAGGCGGGCTCTGAGCACTGAATTCGACGAGTCCCGGCCAATGGGAAACGTGGCCGCAAGCACGCTCGGTGAGGTAGTACGCGCGTGGCTCGTCGGTTATGCACAGCAAATCGCGCCAGTGACTGCGCGCGCCAATCATTGGCTTGATGTAGCGATAACGCGTCAATGTATCGTGATGGCATGCAACCGTCCCGCGAAGTGAAGCACCAGCGCAGCTTGTCAACGCGGGACATCAGCACACGTCGGGTGGCCTTTTCCGCTTCGGATTGTGCGTGTATGTCCTTGATGATCTGCTTGAGATACGTCACTCTCATTGATATATGGAACGAGTCCAGAACAGGTGTCGGAGAAAACGATAATCGACAAGCGATTGAGTGGAGGCATTTGGCACCATCGGTTATGACCGACGGTTTCGTTTGATTGCTTCCGGTTGTGGCCTTCACGAGGGTGGTGAACCGGTCCAAGGCTCACTGAAGGCCTGCAACGGTCGCAAGTACGCGTTGGCGACAGCGAGACGAGTCGCTCACGACCGCTGAGGTGCGAACGGCCGGAGAGTGCCGTGAAGCCGACCGACCTAAGCCATCACCTGAACGTCAGCTATGGCCGAATTCTGCGCGTAGCTCATCCGTCCGGTTGTGGAGTAATGCAGCCAGCGCGACGGGAGGTTCCCCGGTGCAGTGCGAGACGGCTTGGGACCGCCTGACGGCCTTCGTCTGCTGCGACCTCGCGTGCCGACTGGTCGCGGTTGACTTTCACCGGCGCGACAGTGTGTGACTGCAGTCCCGACGACGACGTTCAGTGTCGCGACCGGGTCCAGCGACACCAGTCGTGGTGATCAAGGTTGCGCAGCAGATCGGCACCGCGCCGTTGACGGCTGTAGTGCGCAATCACGCCACACGCCGCCATCACCAGCACGATCGGGCCCATAGCCCCATACCCAACCAAAATTGGTCCACGTCGGCCTCCTCAGATACACCCGGATTGCCACCCCGCCAGCGAAGACGGCTCGACAGACGACTATAGTTCGTCTCAACAGAATGTCGGTGCACCAGTCAACCTACACGTTCAAACGCACGCAGTACGGCGTCGCCACGCGCCGTCACGCGAGGAAACCGCAGTCCCGGCCCAGCTGGCTCATTCGCAATCAATTGCAATTCGCGGAGTGTGCCAAGCTCTGCCCGATCCGAATCGATCCGCTCAGGCGCATCTTTCGACAGCAACAATGTGGCCAATTCGTGCGGGCTCAACATGTCGTTTACCTCGCGGCGAGAACGAAGAACGGGTGACCAGATCCGGCTACGGCTGCATTGGCAGCACGCGAAACCAGACCTGGCAGATTTTGTCGCCTATCGGCTTGACGAGCGACGTGCGCGAGGCGGACTTCGGCGTTCCGAAGGATCAAGGGTCGGCTTTGCGACGCGCTCGAGAATGTCACGGACCATTTCGCGCCCTTTGGAATCACGAGCATGTCGGCGGCGGTCAGGTTCTGTTCCACGAAATGCCGACCGGCACACCGGTCTGCGCGAGCGCATGCAAACGTCCGTTCCAGAACATGCCGATCGGCGCTTCGCCCGATGCGAGCAGTTGCTGCGACTGCGCGCCGCCGCTCCACCAGACGATGTCGCTCTTGATCGTGTCGAGCTTCTTGAACGCGCGGTCGAGATCGAGCGGATAGAGTTTGTTCGGCGGCACGCCGTCGCCGAGCAGCGCGATTTCCAGCACGCCCGGCGCCGACCATTTGTAGAACGTGCGCTTGCCGGGGAATTTCTTGGTGTCGAACAGATCCGCCCACGTCTGCGGCTGCGCGCCCGTGTACTTCGACTTGTTGTAGCCGAGCACGAACGAGTAATAGAAGCTGCCCACCGCGTCCGGCGTCGCAAAGCGCGGGTCCAGTTCGTCCTTCTTCACGACCGAGTAGTCGATCGGCTCGATCAGGCCGGCCTTTTGCGCGGCGTACGCGAAGTCGCCTTCCACATCCACGACGTCCCAGCTCACGTTGCCGCTGTCGACCATCGCCTTGAGCTTGCCGTAGTCGGTCGGGCCATCCATCAATACGGTGATGCCGCTCGCCTGCGTGAACGGCTGCGCCCAGTTCTTCTGTTGCGACGATTGCGTGGTGCCGCCCCAGCTCGTGAAGACGATCGGGCCGGCGGCGAGTGCGGGCGCTGCCGCGAGCGTCATCAAGCACGCAGCAGTCAGCGGCGCTGCAAACACAATCCATTTACTGCTCATGTCGATCTCCAGAAACGTTTAAGGGACGTACAGCGCCGCGGTAACGGTGCAGTAGACGATGATCACAGGACCATGAATCCCGTCTTCTGAGATGATGGAATGCCAAGAAATTAGAAAAAATAAAAGCCGCCGGGACCTTTCAGGCCGCTCCCGAACCGTGCGCCAACGCAATCAGCAGCAGGATCAGAAGGATCAACGCCACGCTTTTCCAGAAGGTCACCGGACTGCGCTCGATCAATGGCAGCCTCGCTGCCGTTGGCGTTTCGCCGCCGCCCGCGGCGAATCGGTCCAGCTCGGCACAGAGCTCGAGCGCATCCTGATAGCGACGCTCCGGATCGGCCTGCATCGCCTTCTCGAGCACGAGGTCAAGCCATGCTGGCAGGTCGGGTCGGTGATGCTGCAACGGAACCCGGCTACTGAAGCCGTACGGCGAGCGTCCGCCGCTGAACATGCGATACAGGGTGACGCCGAACGCAAAGACCTCGGAGCGCTCATCGCCCTTCCCGCCTTTGAGAAGCTCGGGCGCCATGTAGGCGGGCGTGCCCGGCGCAATAGACGGCCCCGGCGCGAGCAGGCCGGGCATGTAGGCAAAGCCGAGGTCCAGCAGCCTCACGCTGCCGTCGGGCAACACCAGCACGTTCTCGGGTTTGATGTCGCGATGGAAGATGCCCTGGCGATTCAGCGCGTGGATCGCGCGGCCGAGCTGACGCGCGATCGCGAGGCCGCGCGTCAGCGACATCGGTGCCGGCGTCATCAAGGTTTCGAGCGGCAAGCCGTCGAGGAACGGCATCACGACATAGAGGCGGGTCTGGCGCGCGGGATCGATCGCGCTCGGCGCAAGTACGTTCTCGCTGTCAATCTTCCCCGCGAGCCACCGTTCCCGGACGATCGACTGGCGCACGTTGGCGTCTTCGTCGACGCGCGGCTTCGGGAACTTGAGCGCGAGCCGCGTTTGCGGGTCGGCAAGATCGTGGCCGATGAAGATCCGCGAGTAATGTCCGTCGCTCAGTACCGTGGTCAGCGCATAGCCGTCGATCACCTCGCCACACGCGGGAACCGCGAGAATCGGCAGGTCGCCGAGCACGCCTTCGAGATAGCGATAGTCGAGGTCCGGCACCTTGCGCACGTCGACCACGACCGCCGAGACGTCGTCGGTCGAGCCGCGCGAGCGCGCCATCTGGACGAGCCGTTCAGCCACCGCGGCCGCGGGCGCCTGCGCCGACAGCACGGCCCGCAACTCGCGCCACGGTACGCGTCGATAGAGCCCGTCGGAGCACAGCAGCAGGCGGTCACCTTCCTTTAGCGCCCAGCTCTCGATGCGTGTCACCAGCGCACTCTGCATGCCGACCGCATGCGCGACGAAGGCGCCGAACGGCACGTCGATGACGTCGTCGCCGCCGAGTTGCGACACTTCGCCATCGCGCAGCTGATAAAGCCGCACGTCCCCCGCGCCGACGAGCCAGGCCGTGGCGCCCCTGATCACGAGCGCCGCAAAGCACGCCGCCATCTGACTGAGCGCCGCGTCGCTGCGGCCGATCTGGTGCAGCCAGCGGTGAATCGCATCGAGCGCGCGCGACGCCGCGGCTTCGGGCGCCAGCGTGTGAGGCGGCGCATAGTAGCCGTCGATGAAGCTTCGCACGGCGAGCTCGGCCGCCACGCGCCCTCCCCGGCCGCCGCTCATGCCGTCAGCCAGTGCGACTACGCTCCCCCGCGCCGAGCGTTGCATCAGATCCCCGAGCATGATGCCGACGTAGTCCTCGTTGCGCCCGCTGCGGCCCGGCTCGGAAACAAAGGCGATGTCGAGCTCAGGAGATTCGCCGCGCTCGGGCCGCAGTGTCATGCACGCTGCTTCGATGGCATTCGCGAGGGGTGTGTCGGTCATTTCCTGTCGAAGATCGCAGCTTCGCTCGATTCGAGATCATGCTCGATCTTATCGAGAACCTGCGGCGCACGCTTCTTCAGCATCGCGAGCCAGCCGAGGCCGAACAGCATGTAGGCCGCGAACAGATAAGGCAGGATGTTGTACGGCCAGTCCGGAACCGGATAGACGCTGCCGAAGAACCCGCCGATCATCGCCACGGCGCCGAGAATGCCCACCACCAGATTGGCAAGCTTGAGCTGCCCTTGCTTCTTCAGGTAGAGAGGCGCGGACACCGAGATCAGGAAGTAGGCCACGATGAAGCCGAAGGTCGCGAACGTGCTCGTATAGCCGAACGTATTCAACGCGCCCGTGCCCAGCAGCGCGAGATTCACGGCCAGCGAGAGGAGCGCGGCAAAGGCCACCGCATAGTGCGGCGTCTGATGCTTGGTGTGCACCATGCCCATCGAGCGGTGCACGAACTGATAGCGGCCCATCGAGAACAGCAGCCGGCTCGCGGCATTGATTGAGGCCAGCACGCAGGCGAACGCGCTCACCGACGCGATCAGATAGAACAGCGGCGCCAGCGCCGGTGCACCGAGTCCGCTCAGCAGCGTCTGCAGTGGTGCGGTATCGGCGCCGAGCTTGCTCACGTTGCCGCCGTAGGCGACGACCATCGAGTAGGCGACGAACATGAAGAAGGCGCCGGCCAGCACCATGCTCCAGATGATGGCGCGAGGAATCGCCTTCAGCGGGTCCCTGGTTTCCTTGCCGAGCGACGCGGCGCTCTCGAAGCCGACGAACGAGAAGATGCCGAGCACCATCGCCTCCGCCATCCCTTTGGGCGTCGTGCCCTGCAGCGACAGCTGCGCATGATCGACGATGCGCTCGGGATGCTGATAGAAGACCACCAGCAGCACGCCGCCGACGATCGTGATCGAGGCGGCCTCGATCGCGAGGCTCAGGCGCGAAGACAGCTTGATGTCGCGCGACGACAGGAACCAGGCCAACCCCGCGCTCACCACATAGATCAGCCAGGTCGGCACGGCGATGCCGAACGGCGTGAACGCGTTCTGCACGAAGATGGCTTCGCCGGCGAGCACGCCCATCGCCGTACCGGTGTAGGCGGCAATCAGCCCCCATCCGGCGATGCCGCCCGCCATTGGCCCGAGCGAGCGCGAGATGAAGATGAAGAACGATCCGGCCGCGGCGAACCGGCTGGCCAGCACGGCGATGTTGAGACTGACGAACATGAGCCCGAGCGTCGACAGCCCGTAGACCAGCCAGCTGCCCGCACCCGCGAGTGCCGCGACGGCCACGACGTTGATCGACGGCGTTAGAGTCGGAGAGATGTTGGCGAGAGACTGGCCGATCGTCTCCATGAAGCCCAGGCTCGACGATCGAAGATCGGCGGACTGCGAAGGAACAGCGGTAGGTTGCGGTGTTGCGCTCATGCTGGGCTCTCCTGCTTACGTTGGTGGTTCAGTAATTCGCTAGTCCTGGTATCCACGAGGTGCCGGCGAGCGGCACGCGCGCCATCGCGGCCGCCTCCACCGTCAGCGCCACGAGATCCTCCGGCTCCAGGTGATGCACGTTCTGCTTGCCGCAGGCGCGTGCGATCGTCGTCAGTTCCATGTTCAGCGTCTTCAGGTAGTTGCGTACCCGGCGCGAGCCTTCCTCCGGCTGCACGCGCTGCTCGAGCACGGCGTCCTGGGTCGTCACGCCGACCGGGCACTTGCCCGTGTGGCAGTGGTGGCAAAAACCCGGCGACGTGTTGAGCGCCGCGTAATCGGCGGTGGCCGAATGCAGCGCGCCATCCTTGAAGTAGGTGTCGCTGTTGCAGCCGAGCGCCATCAGCACGCCCTGCCCGATCGCCACGGCATCGGCGCCGAGCGCGAGCGCCTTCGCCACGTCGGCCCCGGTGCGGATGCCGCCCGACACGATTAGCTGCACCTGCCCTTTCATGTTCAGGTCCTCGAGCGCGTCGACGGCCTGCCGCACCGCGGCCAGCGTCGGAATGCCGACGTTCTCGATGAAGCACGTTTGCGTCGCCGCGGTGCCGCCCTGCATCCCATCGATCACCACCACATCCGCGCCGGCATGCACCGCCAGCTTCACGTCGTTGAACGTGCGGGTCGCGCCGACCTTCACGTAGATCGGCTTTTCCCAATCGGTGATTTCGCGCAGCTCCTGAATCTTGATCGCGAGGTCATCGGGGCCGGTCCAGTCCGGATGACGGCTCGCCGAACGCTGGTCCACGCCCGCGGGCAGCGTGCGCATCGCGGCGACCCGCGGGTTCACTTTCTGCCCCAGCAGCATCCCGCCGCCGCCCGGCTTCGCGCCCTGGCCGATCACGATTTCGATCGCATCGGCGCGGCGCACGTCGTCCGGGTTAAAGCCATAGCGCGACGGCAGGCACTGGTAGACCAGCGTCTTCGACGAGCGACGCTCTTCCTGCGTCATGCCGCCGTCGCCCGTCGTCGTCGAGGTGCCGGCCGCCGTCGCCGCACGTCCCAGCGCTTCCTTCACGTTCGCCGAGAGCGCGCCGAAGCTCATACCCGCAATCGTGATCGGGATGTCGAGCACGACGGGTTTGCTTGCAAATCGTGTGCCAAGCACCGTTTTGGTGACGCACTTCTCGCGATACCCTTCGAGCGGATAGCGCGACAGCGACGCGCCGAGGAACAGCAGATCGTCGAAGTGCGGCACGCGCCGCTTGGCGCCAAGGCCGCGGATTTCATAGAGACCGCGCTGCGCGGCCATGTGGATGTAGTCGATCGTCTTGCGGTCGTAGCCTTGCGACTCTTCCTGCTGCAAGCGGGCGAAATGAACGGGCTTTTCCATGGGGACCTTCTCGATGATCTTGGGGGTTCAATATTCCTGGTCCGCGTCGGCGTTCCAGTGGTAGAGCGTGCGAGCCGAGGCGATGCGTTTGAACGCGCGCGGATCGTGCTGCAGTCCGGCCGCATCGAGCAGCGCGGCGACGGCCATGACGTCCGCATCGGTCATCGGCTCGAACTGCGCGTCCGCGCCGAGCGATTTCACTTCACCCTTCACATACAGCACCGCTTCGTAGAGCGAGTCGCCGAGCGCGTCGCCCGCATCGCCGCAGATCACCATGCGGCCCGCTTGCGCCATGAACGCCGAGAAGCTGCCCACCGATCCGCCGACGACGATGTCGCCCCCCTTCAGCGAAATCCCGCAACGCAGGCCCGCGTCGCCGTCGATGACGAGCAGCCCGCCATGCGCCGAAGCACCCGCGCCGTTCGACGCAAAGCCCTTCACGTGCACCTTGCCGCTCATCATGTTTTCGGCGACCCCGGTGCCCGCGCTGCCCTCGATGACGATCTTCGCGTGCTGGTTCATGCCGCCCGCGTAGTAGCCGGCATGGCCCTCGATCGTGATGCTGACGTCGGCATCGACGCCGACCGCGATGTTGTGCGCGCCGTTGGGCGAACTCACCGTGATGCGCTGACCGGTAAGCTCAGCGGCATCGCCGTGCAGGTACTGGTTCAGCGCCCTGACCGGCGAGCGCGCGAGGTCGAATGTCACGCTTTCCATACATACATCTCCTCAGGTGCGGGTTCGAAGACCTTCGCATTCTTGATGTCGGGCAGATGCGCGAGCGAACGGAACTCCGAGGCAATCGCCACGTACTCGTCGTTCTCCGCGACCACGGCGGGCTTGCAGGCGAACGGATCGCGGATCAGCGCGAGCTCGGTCGTCGTGCCCATCAGAAAGGTGTAGAAGCCGTCGAGCTCTTCGAAGCCTTTTTGCAGCGCGTCCGGCAACGTGTCGCCTTCGCGCAGGCGCCATTCGAGAAAGCGGCAGGCCGCTTCCGTATCGTTGTCGGTATCGAAGTGAATGCCCTCGGGTTCGAGCTTGCGCCGCACGCCGTGCGCATTCGACAGCGAGCCGTTGTGCACGAGGCAGAAGTCCTCGCCCGCCGTGAACGGATGCGCGCGATCCGGTGTGACCGCCGATTCGGTCGCCATCCGCGTATGCCCGACCAGATGCGAGCCCTTCAGGTTCGCGAAGCCGTAGCGTTGAGCAACCTGCGCGGGCGAGCCGATGTCCTTGTAGAGGTCGATCGAGCGGCCCGCGGACAGCAGATAGAGCTTCGGATAATGCTCGCCGAGCCAGCGCTTCACGTTCTCGACGCTGCCTTGCAGCGTCAGCATGGCATGATTGCCCTTCGCTTCGATGCGCGGCGTGACATCCATCGCGGCGTTCAACGCGTCGACGAGCGGTTGCCAGGCGAAACGCTCGCCTTCGTCGGTAAAGCCCGAGTAGAGGCTGAGCTTGCGCTGGTGCGCGTCGACCGCCGTGCCGAACACGGCCAGCCCGGCCGAGTCGGGGCCGCGCTCGGTCATGCCGATCAGCATCGGCACCATCAGTTCGCCGAGCCGTTCACGTAGTGCCGGCGTCTTGACCAGCAGCCCTACGATTCCACACATAGTGCGTCTCCTTAGAAAAATTCGAGGTAGCTCTTCAGCTCCCAATCCGATACGTGGCGCATGTATTCGAGCCATTCCATGCGCTTCAACTTGAGGAATTCATCGGCGACCGGGCCGAGCGCATCGCAGATCAGGCGGTCCGCTTCGAGCGCGTCGAGCGCCTGTTCGAGGTTCTGCGGCAGCACGCCGATGCCGTGCTCGCGCAATTGCCGCGGGGTCCAGTCGTAGAGGTTTTCGTTGGCGGGGGCGCCCGGCGACAATTCGCGCTCGATGCCGTCGAGCCCGGCCGCGATCACGGCGGCGGTCGCCAGATACGGATTGCACGAGCCGTCCGGCAGGCGCAGTTCGATGCGCTCGCCCGGCATGCGCACCATCGTCGAACGATTGTTGTCGCCGTAGCTGATATACGCGGGCGCCCAGGTCGCGCCCGTCAGCGAACGGCCCACCACCAGCCGCTTGTACGAGTTGACGGTGGGATTGCACAGCGCCGCCAGCGCCGGCGCATGGGCGAGCAAGCCGGCCGTGAACTGGTAGCCGAGCTCCGAGAGGCCCATGCCGAGCGGATCGCTCCTGTCGGCAAACAGATTGCGCTCGCCGTCGCCGATCGACATGTGCATGTGCATGCCGTTGCCGGGACGATTCGCAAACGGCTTGGCCATGAACGAACAGATCATGCCGAGCTCGTTCGCGATCTCCGATGCGGCCATCTTGAAGAACACGTAGTGGTCGCACGAAGTCAGGCAATCCGTGTACGTGTAGTTGATCTCGAACTGGCCGTTCGCATCCTCGTGGTCGATCTGATAGACGTCGATGCCCACCGCGCGCATCGATTCGGTGAGCTTTTCCAGGAACACGCGGGTGCGCGAGAGGCCTTTGTAGTCGTAGCATGGCTTCGCGAGCGTATCGCTCGGATCGCATGGCTCGAGCAGGCCCGACGCCGAGCGGCGCAGCAGCGAGAACTCGGGTTCGAGCCCCGTGTAAAGCGTCCAGCCGCGCCCGGTCATGCGCGCGACCTGCTGCTTCAGCGTCACGCGCGAATCGTACTTCCAGGGTTTGCCGTCGACATGGCCATCGCACGCGATGCGCGCAATGCCGGGCTGCCAGGGCACCGGCGTGAGCGTCGACAGATCGCCGACAGCCATGAAGTCCGGCCCGTTCGGCTCGATCCCGACACCCCAGATCGCAAAGCCGGCGAAACCCGCCCCCGCGGTGAGCACGCTTTTCAGATGCGCGACCGGCACCGACTTCGCCTTCGCCACGCCGTGAATATCGACGAACTGCGCCAGCACGTATTTCACGCCCTGTTGCGTGAGCCAGGCCTGCGCGTCTTGTGCCGTGTCGAAGCGCGGCACGCTCCCGAGCTCGTTGACGGTGACCGGCAGCTTGCTCGCATCGTTCAGGTTCATTGCCACTCCTTGCAACAATTTATTAACATGCAAAAATATTTCCCACCAGGAAACTCCCTGCGCGCACGCGTTCCCGCTTTCAAGGCCCGCTTCAAAGGCCGGCAAACCAGTGCGATCTGCTAACCTTGCTTCCTTTTTCCGAGGTCATCCATGCAAACCGCGGACGACAACAAATCACCGCTCGAACGCCATCTCGGCACGACGATCCGCGAGCTGCGCCAGTCTCACGAACTGACCATCGCGCAGGTCGCCGAGCAGGCCGGCATCAGCCGCGGAATGCTCTCGAAGATCGAGAACGCGCAAACCTCGGCCGGGCTCGACGTGCTCCACCGCATCGCCATGGCGCTCGGCGTGTCGATGTCGGCGCTGTTTCGCAACTTCGACGTCCCGCAAGGCGGCGCCCAACTGGTCAAGAAAGGCGCCGGCATGGAGGTCGTCCGCAAGGGCACGCAGCGCGGCCACACCTACCATCTGCTCGCGTACGATCAGGGCCCGCGCAAGCTCTTCGAACCGTTCCTCATCACGATGGACGACGAGTCGGAGCGCTTCCCCGTCTTCGAGCACCCGGGCACCGAGTTCATCCACATGCTCAAGGGCGTGATCGAGTACCGCCACGGCCAGCAAACCTACATCCTGCATCCCGGCGATACGCTCACGTTCCGCGGCGATATCCCGCATGGCCCAGAACGCCTGATCAAGACGCCGATCCAGTTTCTTTCGATCTTCGTCTACGCTCAGTGCGCCGCCGAGTGAGCGGCCTCCACCTCGGCTCCGACCTCGCGGCCGCATTCCGGGCAACTGTCCCACTGTCATGCAACGTCCGTGCCATGTTTATCAGTGAGAATCAAAAGTTCCTGTCAATAAACACTGGCGGCGCACCGCGGTCTTGCCCCCTCTCCCGGCTTCTCCTGCTTCTGCTTGCCTGCGGTGCGCCCGAATCGTGAATGCGGTGCAAAGCTGCACTGAAACGGCCAGGCGGGTTACGACGGTGTATCAACACAACTTATAAAGTCGCCAAGGCGCGCAGCACGTCCTCGATCATCGCGCGCAATACCGGCTGCACGCGTGCCGCACGCACCTCGTCATAGGCAAACGGCGCGCGCTCGCTCATGTAGGTCGACTGGCACATCTCGAGCTGGAGCGCGCGCACACCGTCGTGCGGCGCGCCGAAGTGACGCGTGATATAGCCGCCCTTGAAGCGTCCGTTCGCGACCCAGCTGAACGAGCTCGCTGCGGCGGCGGCAACGGCGGCTGCCTGCAAGGCGGGTGCAGCCGTGCGGCCGTCCTGCGTGCCGAGGTTCAGGTCCGGCAGCTTGCCGTCGAACAGGCGCGGCAGCACGCTCGCGATCGAATGCGCCTCCCACAGCACGACGTGAGCGTGACGCTCGCGCAGACGCGCGAGTTCCGCGCGCAGCCGGTGGTGATAAGGCTGCCAGTAGTCCGTCACGCGCCGCGCTTTGTCCTGCGCGTTAGGCTCGCAGCCAGCGCGGTAGACCGGCTCGCCGCGAAACGTCTCAGCCGGGCACAGGCCGGTCGTAGTTTGCCCCGGATACAGGCTCTCGTCGTTCGGCGGCCGGTTCAGGTCGATCACATAGCGCGACAGCTTCGCGCCAAGCACCGTCGCTCCCAATTCCGCGGCGAAATCGTACAGACGGTCGAGATGCCAGTCGGTATCGGCAACCGTGAGCGCCTGTTCCGTATAGAGCGGCTGAAGTTCGGCGGGAATCCGGCTGCCCAGATGTGGAATCGAGATCAGCAGCGGCGCCTCGCCGCTTTGCAACGTATATAGATCGTCCAAAGACGTTCTCCATGAAAACGACGCGACTAGAGCAATGCGTCGGCGGGAAGCTGCGGCAACGCACGCGCCAGCGCCGGCTGGATCGAGCGATCGATGACCGTGCGCGTCAAGGTGACGATTTCGCTCGCGAAATCGTCCCACTCGCCCTGCCGGTGCAGCAGGAAGAAATCGCGCCGTCCGAGCCGCCCGGACGGCAGCGGCAACACCGCGATCTCGTCGAGATAGTGCCGTGCTTGCCACAGGCACAGCGGCGTCGAGATCGCAAAGCCGAGCCGGGCCGCCACCAGACTCAGCAGCGGATCGGTCGCGTCGAATTCGTAGCGGCGCGGACTGTCAATGCCGAGATGCCGCGCGAAGCGCTCGACCTGCTGGCCGATCACCGAGCGCGCCGTATAGCGAATCAGCGGCAGCTCCGTCTTGAGCGTGCGCCAGTCGAGCGGCGCACGGCCGGCGAGATGGCTGCGCGCGACGACCGCGACGAACGCTTCCGAAAAGAGCGGCACTTCGACGATGCGCGCATCGTTCAGCGTCGTCTGCGTGCAGACGGCGAGATCGAGTTCCCGCTCGTGCAGCTGCTTCGACAGCCCCGGCGTGAGACCCGACCACAACGCGATCTGCCGGGCCGAATTCGACACCGCGCGAATCAGCTCCGGCCCGACCGTGGCCGCGAACGAATCGACACAACCAAGCCGCACAGGCAGCGTGCCCGCGTGCGACGCGTCGCCGATGCGCGTGCTCACCATCTGCGCATGCTCGAGCAGCGGCCCCGCGAGCTCGAGCAAGGCGCGCCCGGCAATATTGGGCCGCGGCGGCCGGCTCTCGCGGTCGAACAGCGTCATGCCCTGATCGCGCTCGAGCGCCGAGACCGCCTGGCTGATCGCACTCTGGCTCACGCCCAACTGCCTGGCCGCGCCCGTCATCGAGCCGGTCTCGCACACGGCGATGAAGGCCTGCAGCGCGCGCAGATCGATTGGCGTTTGAGTTCGTCTCATCATGACTCCAGTGTCCGCGGCGCCCAGCGCATGCCGCGCGACGATGTCGAATGCTGCTTGCTCAAAATTCGCCCACGCTCATGATGAGCAATGTCGGACCCACGCCATAAGTTTGCCTAATACAAAATTCCCCGGCGTTTCGGCTTTCTAGAATCCGCTCCATCGCCCTACTGGAAAATCGGAACGCTCCCATGAGCCACTATGACTTCGTCGTGATCGGCGCCGGCGTGATCGGCGCCTCGGTCGCGCACCATCTCGCCGCCGCCGGTGCGAACAGCGTGCTGGTCCTCGAGCGCGGCACCATCGGCGCCGGCACGACCTCGCAATCATCCGGCCTGCTGCGCACGCATTATTCAGTTCGCCAGAACGTCGAGCTCGCGCGCTCGTCGTGGTCGGCGTTCAACCACTTCGCCGAGTATGTCGGCGACGACGAAGCGTCGTGCGGGCTCGTCAAATGCGGCTACCTGATCTGCGCGCCCGAAGGCGACAAGCTCGAACCACTGCGCGCGTCGCTCGCCGCGCAGCAGGAGATGGGCATCGAAGTGCAATTGATGAACCGCGCCGAAGCGCGCGAGCGCCTGCCGATCGCGCAGTTCGACGACGCGGCGCTGATCGGATTCGAGCCCGAGGCCGGCTTCGCCGACGCCTATCTCGTCGCGACCAGCTTCGCCAGGTCGGCGCGCCGCCGCGGCGCGAAGATCATGGAAGGCGTGAGCGTGACGGGCGTGATCCGCGAAGGTCGCCGCGTGACCGGCGTCGAGACGAGCGCGGGCCGCTTCAGCTGCGGCACCCTCGTCAGCACGCAGAACATCTGGACGCCCGAGCTGGCCGCCTGGATCGGCGTGCCGCTGCCTGTGAAACCCGAGCGCCATACCGTGCTCGCCCTCGAATGCGAGACGGGCGCGTACACCTTCGGCATGCCGGCGTTCAAGGACCTCGGTTCGCCCGGCATGCTCTATTTTCGCAGCTACGGCGGCAGCCAGATGCTGGTGTCCGAAGGCGTGGTCGGAGAAACGCTCAACGCGCCGGAGACCGAGCAGGGCGAGATCTCCCTCGACTATGTCGTCGAAGTCGGCGCGCAGGTCGCCGAGCGGTTTCCCGCCTACGAGACGGCGGGGCTCGCGTCGTCGTGGACGGGCGTCTATGACGTCACGCCCGACTGGAACCCGGTGCTGGGCGGGGTCGGCGATGTCGAGGGACTGGTCGTCGGGTTCGGCTTCTCCGGACACGGCTTCAAGCTCTCGCCGGGCATCGGCAGGCTGCTCGCGCAGCATGCGCTCGGCCAGCCGACCGATGTGTCGCTCGCGCCCTATGCGCTCGAGCGCTTCTCGACGGGCGCGCTGCTGGTCGGCAAATACGGCTCGGGCGCGGTGTCCTGATTCATGGAGACGATCATGTCCATCAAGGTTCTCGTCCCCGTCAAGCGCGTGGTCGATCCGAACGTGCGCGTGCGAGTCGGCGCCGGCGGCGCGATCGACACGAACGGCCTGAAGATGTCGCTCAATCCCTTCGACGAGTGCGCGCTGGAAAAAGCGTTGCAACTGAAGGAAGCGGGACACGCCTCGCAGGTGACCGTCATCACCTGCGGGCAGGCCAATAGCCAGGACGTGCTGCGCACGGCGCTCGCGATGGGCGCGGACAACGCGGTCCTGCTCGATACGGGCGCGGCTGCGACGTCGCTGGACTCGCTGGACTCGCTGGCTGTCGCGCGCCTGCTGCGCGCGTATCTGTCGGCGCACGGCGATGCATTCGGCCTCGTGATCTGCGGCAAGCAGGCCATCGACGACGATACGGGCGGCGTCGCCGCGATGCTCGCGGGCCTGCTCGACTGGCCGCAGGCGCTCGACGCGAGCGCCATCGTCGCCCACGGCTCCGGCTGGCGCGTGACCTGCGGCGACGACTCGGGCACCGCGACATGGCAGCTCGACGGCGCGGCGGTCGTCAGCGCGGACCTGCGCCTGGCCGAGCCTCGGCGCGTGAGCTTGCCGAACATCGTGAAGGCCAGGCAGAAGCCTCTCGCGACCCTCGACGCGGCCACGCTCGGCGTCACGCTCACGCCGCAAAGCCGGATCGTCGAGCTGCGCGATCCGCCCGCGCGGCAGGCGGGCGTGAAGGTCGCGAATACCGCGGCTTTGCTCGATGCGCTCGCGGCGCATCGCGTGTTCGACCGCGCAGGAGCCATCGTATGAAAACTCTGGTACTGGCTGAATCGGATCACGGCTCGATCAGCGACGCCACGCTGCGCGTGATTAGCGCTGTCTCGCAGGGAAGCGCGCCGCTCGATGTGCTTGCGCTCGATGCCGAAACCGCAAACGAAGCCGCTCGGCTCGCCGGCGTAGCACGCGTGCTGAGCAGCCGCTACGACGGCGTGGCGACGCCGGAAAGTCTCGCCGCTCAATTGCGCAGCGTGTGCACCGGCTATTCGCTGATTGCCGCCGCCCATCGGCCGCTGGCGCGCGGCGCGTTTCCGCGCGCGGCCGCGTTGACCGGCAGCGCGTTCGTGCCTGACGCGCTCGGACTCGCGAACGATGGCTGTTTCGTGCGTGGGCTGTATGCGGGCAGCGTGCTGGCGACCGTGGCAAGCGAAACGGCGCTCACGTTCGCGACGTTTCGCGCGTCGTCGTTTGCGCCGGTCGAACGTGCGGGAGGGAACGCGTCGATCGTGACGCTCGATGCCGTGCCTGCGTTTGAAAAGACAAGCCTCGTGGAACGACAGGCGGCGCAGCAGGCGGGCCACGATCTATCGACTGCGCGCGTCGTCGTGGCAGGGGGGCGCGGGCTGGCGTCGCAAGAAAACATGGCGCGGCTCGGCACCCTGGCCGAGCGCATCGGCGCCGCTCTCGGCGCCTCGCGCGCCGCCGTCGATGCCGGTTACGCGCCCAACGCCGCACAGGTCGGACAGACCGGCAAAACGGTCGCGCCCGATGCTTACCTGGCCTTCGGCATCTCCGGCGCGATTCAGCATCTGGCCGGCATGAAGGAATCGAAGCTCATCGTCGCCGTCAATAAGGACCCCGACGCACCGATCTTTTCCGTCGCCGACATCGGGTTCGTCGGCGATTTGTTCGAGACGATGCGCGACCTGGAAGCGTACGTCGGCGCACGGGGCACCTCATGACGGACTTCACGCATCCGGATCAACGCGGCGCCCCGCTCCGTGCCTCGGCGAGCTTCGGGAAGCCACCCTCGCAGCACTCGATTCATTTCTTCGACTGCGCGCAACTCGCGCCCGAAACGTGGGCGAACGGCGGCGGCATCACGCGCACCATCGCCAAACGCGCGAGCGACGATGGCGGCATCGAGTGGCGCGTCAGCCTCGCCGCACTGAATGGTCCCGCCAGGTTCTCGCAATTTCCGGGACTCGATCGCACGCTGCTGTTGCTCGATGACGGCGCGCTCGATCTGCATTCGCAGGATGGCGCGTGGTTCGCGCGCCCGGGACAGCCCGTGCAGTTCTCCGGCGATCTGCTGATCTGGGCGAGCGTGTCCGCCCGACCGGTCGAGGTACTGAACGTGATGACGCGGCGCGGCGCTTGCCAGGCCCGCGTCAATGTCGCCTCGCACTAGCTGCGGATCACCGCAGCTTCGACGCAGCTCGTCTTGTGCGTCGAAGGACAATGGGGCGTGACGAGCGCACGGCTCAACGGCGTGTCGCTGCAGCCGATGACAGGCATCTGGATCGACGGACGACGCGAGGAAATCGACCGCAGCGCCGTTTATGGCGGCGCACTGAATCTCGACGGCGTGCTGCGCATCCAGGTCACTCACGCCGGCAAGGATTCGACGCTCGGCAAGATCATCGCGCTGATGCAGCATGCGGAGCAGGCGAAACCGCCCGTCACGCAGGTGCTCGAGCGGCATATGGGCGCGTATCTCGCGCTCGTCCTGCTGATCGCCGCGATCGTCTGGTTCACGTCCGCCAATGCATCGGCGATGCTCGCGGTCATCGTGGCCGCGTGCCCGTGCGCGCTGGTGCTCGCCGGGCCGTCCACGGCCATTGCCGGGATCGCGGTCGGCGCGCGGCACGGCATTCTGTTTCGCAATGCCGCGTTCCTCGACAAGATCGCCGAGGTCGATTCGCTCGTGATCGACAAGACGGGCACGCTCACCCGCGCGGAATTGCAGGTCCGGCAAGTGTGGCTGCAGCCCGGTGTCGACGCCGCGCAGGCGCGTGCGCTGGCCGCGCGGCTCGGCGAAAGCAGCGCGCATCCTGCGAGCCGCGCGCTCGTCCGTGATGCCGTTGCGTCCGGCCTCACGAGCGCCGATGTTGCGCCGTTCGAACGCACGCGGGAATTGCGCGGGCTCGGTGTCGTCGCCGACACGCCGGCCGGCACGGCGGTACTCGGCCGGCCCACACTGCTGGCCGACCATGCCGGTGACTTGCCGCCGGCGCCTGACGGTTTCGACGGGCCGCTCGTCGGACTCGTGCTCGGCGGGCGGCTGCTCGCGTGGTTCGGTTTTGCCGACACGTTGCGGCCCGACGCGCGCGAAGCGCTCGCCGAGCTGCGGACGCTGGGCCTCGCGCGGCAGACGCTGCTGACGGGCGACCTCGAGCGCGTCGCCGGCAAAGTCGCGGCCGAGACGGGTATCGAGACGGTGGTCGCGCAGGCGCTGCCGCACGACAAGCTCGATTACGTGATGCGCGAGATCGGCGCGGGCCTGCATCCGCTCGTCGTCGGCGACGGGCTGAACGACGTGCTGGCGATCAAGGCCGGCTCGACGAGCATCGCGATGGGCGAGCGCGGCGTCGACGTTGCGATCGCGTCGGCCGACATCGTGCTGCTGGGCGACGATCTGCGGCGGATTCCGACCTGCATCCGCCTCGGCCGGCAATGCCGGCGCACGGCGACGACCAATGCGGCGATCGGCCTCGCGTGGACGCTCGCGGTGATCGCGCTCGCCGCAACCGGCGTGCTCGGCGCAGTGTGGGCCGCGATCCTGCACAACGTCGGCACGTTCATCGTGATCGCCAAAGCGGGCCGTCTGCTGCGGATCGACGACTCCGCTAGCTCGGCGTTCGCTCCTTAGCTTCTGTCCAGGACCTTATCGGCATGCGCTGACCGCCTCCGGCGAAGCGACGAAATGCCCCGGCGTCACGCCGACCGCGCGCCGGAAATGTCGGCCAAGGTGACTCTGATCGAAAAACCCGACCTCGGTCGCGACCTCACACGGCGGGACGC
>NZ_JBFPKG010000082.1:0-19734 GCF_040948665.1 Paraburkholderia sp. BR14320 | reverse complement strand
GCACCGGTCAGCGACGCCTCGCGCAGCGCACGATGCTCGGTCACCAGATGCCACATCGACACGAGCAGCTTGCCGTACGGCAGCGTCGAGGTCGGCTGGCTCTTCGGCAGACGCAAAATGATGACGACTGCGAGCGCGAGCAGCGCGACGACCGATGCGCCAAACACCGCGCGCCAGCCGAAGTATTCACCGACGATGCCCGCCGCGGTCCGCGCGAGCAGGATGCCGAGCAAGAGGCCGCTCATCACGGTACCGACCGCGTGGCCGCGCTCGGACGGCGGCGCGAGTTCGGCCGCGAACGGCACCGCCTGTTGCGCGATCGTCGCGAGCACGCCGATCGCGAGACTCGTGACGATCAGCACCGCGAGCGTCGGCGCCGACGCCGCGACGATGAGCGCGACGCACATGCCGGCGATCTGCAGCAGGATCAGCAGACGCCGGTCGAAGCGGTCGCCGAGCGGCGCGAGCAGCAGCATGCCGGCGGCGTAGCCGAGCTGCGTGACGGCCGGCACCGCGCCGACCCAGGACGCGCTGTCCGGAAACGACTGGCGCAAGTTGTCGAGCAGCGGCTGATTGAAATAGATGTTCGCGACCGAGACACCGGCGATCGTCGCGAGCAGCAGCAACACGCCGCGCAACGACCGGGCGGTGGAAGCGGAAGTGGAAGCGTCGGAAGTGGACATGACAGAGGCGGATCGACGGACCGGCCCATGCGCGGTCCTCAAGCGTGCCGATCATACCGGAGCGGCGCGGTTCGTGCTGACGGCCGCGCGAGGCTCGCCCGCGCGGCCACTATCGGTCTGTAGCGAGATGTACCGCTGGTTTCAGTCGATCAACGCGCCAGCGTCGTAGAACGGATACGGGCCGTCGGCCGCATCGACATACGCGTGATGCGTGACGATGCCCGTCGCCGCAGCGTAGTAATGCAGCGCGTACGCGGGCGGCTCCATCACGAACGCCGACGGTCCGTCCTCGCGAAAATCGAGCGCCACCTGGTGTGCGGGCGCTGGAATCGCGCTCGCGATCGTGCCGCCGAAGCGCACGAACATCGAGCGATGCACGTGCCCGCAGAGCACGCGCTCGACGTTGGGATAGCGGGCGATCAACGCGGCGAGCTTGTCCGATGCCGCCGGGTCGAGCCGGATCTCGTCCATATGCCCGATGCCGCACGCGAACGGCGGATGATGCAGCGCGACCACGACCGGCTTGCCGCGCGCCGCATCGAGCTGCTGCGCGAGCCACGCGAGCCGCGTATCGCACAGCATGCCGGCGCTCGAGCCGGGCACCAGCGAATCCAGTGCGATCACGCGCAGCGGGCCGACGTCGACCGCGTACTGCACGAACTCGCCGCCGCTTAGCAACTCCTCGCGCTCGGGAAACGCGTCGCGCAACGCGTCGCGTTCGTCGTGATTGCCGACCATCAGGAAGTAGGGGATCTCGAGCGGTGCGAGCAATGTCTTCAGGTGCGCATACTGCTGCGGGTCGCCCTGATCGACGAGGTCGCCGGTCATCAGCACCGCGTCGGGGCGCGGTGTGAGCGCGTTCAGCGCGTCGATGCAGCGTGCGAGGTAGGGAGCGGTATCGACGCGGCGATACGCGAGTGCGCCGGGTTGCTTGATATGCAGATCGCTAATTTGGGCCAGCAGCATGACAGAGGTCCTTCGGGTTGCTTCGTGTTGAGCGCCGGGCAGCGGCGCTGTTTGTGCCTACGATAGCGCAATCAATGCGTCCTGCTCGATCGAAATGCCGACCGGCGTGCCGCGCGCAAGCTCGATACGGCCCGCGACGTCGACGACGAGCGGCTCGGGCGCGGCGCCGCCAATCGTCAGGCGCGTGCGTTCGCCGAGGAACGCGGTGCTTTCGATCTGGCCGCGCAGTTGCGCGAGCGCGGGGTCGGTGAGCCGCGCGTCCTCGGGGCGGAAGAAAATTTCGTGCGCGCCGTTCGTATTCGATGCATGCGCGGGTAACGGCACGGCGCCGCCGTTCGTCGTCAGCATGCCGTCGCGCGGCTCGCCCGCGATACGGTTGATCGTGCCGACGAACTGCGCGACCGTGCGATTGGCCGGCCGATAGTAGATGTCACGCGGCGAACCGATTTGCTCGATGCGTCCCGCGCTCATCACGACGATGCGATCGCCGAGCTCCATCGCTTCGGCCTGATCGTGCGTCACGTAGACGGTGGTGATGCCGAGTTCGCGCAACAGCGCGTTCATTTCCGTGCGCAATGCGTCGCGCAGACGCGCGTCGAGCGCGGTCAGCGGTTCGTCGAGCAGCAGCACGCGCGGCTGCACCGCAAGAGCGCGCGCGAGCGCCACACGTTGACGCTGTCCGCCCGACAGTTGATCGATCGGCTTGTCCGCGTGCGCGGCAAGCCGCATCATGCCGAGCAGTTCGTCGACGCGCTGCCGGGCGATGGCCGCCGGCACACGCCTGATCTTCAGGCCGTAGCCGATATTGCCGCGCACGGTCAGGTTCGGAAACAGCGCGTAGCTCTGGAACACCATGCCGACCGCGCGTTTTTCGATCGGCAGCGCGGTCACGTCGTCGTCGCCGAATGCGATGCTGCCGCCGGCGTCCGGGGTTTCGAGGCCCGCGATCAGGCGCAGCGTCGTCGTCTTGCCGCAGCCCGACGGTCCGAGCAGCACGAGGGTTTCGCCCGCGCCGATCGCCAGGTCGAGCGGCTCGAGCACGCGTGTGCCGCGAAACGTCTTGGCGCACTGCGTGAGCGTGATGGGAACCGAGGTCAGTTTCATGGCGTGTCGATGGGTTTCGGGCAAGAGACGGCGCCGCGTTTGTTCGACGCGCTGCGCTGGCCGGTCGCATCGACGCCGAGCCATTGCATCGCGACGAGCAGCGGCATCGTCATGATGAAGAACAGGATCGTGTACGCGCTGCCGATCTCGATGCGCATCGACGCGTAGGTATCGGCGAGGCCGACCGGCAGCGTCTTCGTGTCGGGCGTGTGCAGCATCCACGTGAGATTGAATTCGCCGATCGACAGCGTCAGCACCGCAAGCGCGCCCGCAACGATGCCGGGCCGCGCGTTCGGCAGCACGATCGTGACGAAGCGCGTGAAGAAGCCCGCGCCGAGGCTCGCCGCGCCTTCTTCGAGCGTGCGCAGATCGCCGCTCGCGCAGACCGCGGCGACCGCGCGCACCATGAACGGAAGCGTGAACACCACATGCCCGACGACGATGAACGCCGCGCTCATCCGGAACGCCGTGAAGCCGCCGTAGATCACCAGCAGCGCGAGTGCCGATGCGAGGCCGGGCAGCGCGATCGGCAGCACCAGAAACTCCTCGACGATGCGCGCGAAGCGCGACTTGCTGCGCGCGAGCACGTAGCCCGCGGGTACGCCGGTCAACAGCGTGACGGCGAGCGTCGCCGCGGCCACTTCGAGCGACAGCCACACCGAGCCGTGATACTGGCTCCACACTTCGACGAGCCAGCGCAGCGTGAGTCCGCTCGACACGCCCTTGAAGTAGTTGACCGTCAGCCCCGCGACGATCGACATGACGACCGGCACGATCAGGAACGCGCACAGCAGCAGGGTGACGAACCATTGACCCGCGGCGAGCCAGGTTCGCGAGGAAGGCCACGCGCGTCGCGCGCGCGGTCCCGCTGCCGGTTGCGACGGCGAGGAGGGTGAGGAGGCCGAGGAGGCCGTGACTGAGTTCATGGATGCGTTGTCGTTCATGCGCTCGCCGCCACGCCCGAACCGCTCGCGCTGCGCGCGATCGCCAGCACCGCCCACGTGACGATGCCCAGCACGATCGACAGGCCCGCGGCGGTCACCATGTTCGCGTTCAGCGTGAACTCGGTATAGATGGTCATCGGCAGCACGTCGATGTCGGTGGCGAGCGTGAACGCGGTGCCGAACGCGCCCATCGCGGTCGCGAAGCACACGGCGCCAGCCGCGATCAGTCCGGGCGACAGCGCCGGCAGCACGATGTCGCGCATGATGCGCCACGGCGATGCGCCGAGCGAGCGCGCGGCCTCTTCGAGCGAGGCATCGAGCTTGGTCGCGGAGGCCATCACCGTGACGATCACGCGCGGAATCGAGAAGTACAGATAGCCGAGAAACAGGCCGCTCATCGAATACGCGAACACCCAGCGATCGCCCGCGAGTTTCAGCGACAGCGCGCCGATCAGCCCCTGACGTCCGGCCAGCATGATGACCATGAAGCCGACGACGACGCCCGGAAACGCGAGCGGAAACGTCAGCAGCGCGAGCAGCGTGCGCTTGCCGGCGAACTCGCGGCGCGCGAGCAGCAGCCCCGCGATCACCGACAGCACCAGCGTGGCCGCCGTGACCGCCGCCGACAGCACGACGGTCGCGCCGAGGCTCGACATATAGCGCGGATTGGTCAGCATCGCGCGATAGGTCGCGAAAGCGTGGCCGCCGCCGGAGAGCTGCGCGAGCGCGCCCATCGGCAGCAGCCAGAACGCGATGAACACCGCGAGCGCGGGCGCGAGCAACGCGATGCGCCAGCGCAGCGGGAAGGTGACGTCGTTCAATGCATCACCTGCAGATAGCGCTCGCCGAAGCCCGACTGCTTCTCGGCCATCTTCGCGAAGTCGACCGGCTTCGCGCGCGCGTATTCGCTCGCGGGCAGGAACTGCGCGGCGGTTTCGGCATTCATCGCGCTCGCGCGCACCGGCCGCAGATACGCCTGCGCCCACAGCTTCTGGCCTTCGTCGGACAGCACGAAATCGAGCACCTTCTTGCCGTTCGTTGCGTGCGGCGCGCCCTTCACGAGGCTCATCACGTACGGCACCGAGATCGTGCCTTCCTGCGGAATCACGAACTCGACGTTCGCATGATCCTTGTATTTCGCGCGATACGCGTCGAAGTCGTAGTCGAGCAGGATCGGAATTTCGCCGGACAGCACACGCGCGTACGCGGTTTGCTTCGGCACGATCGGCGCATTCGCCTTGAGCTTGCGGAACCAGTCGAGGCCCGGCTCGAAGTTATCGAGCGTGCCGCCGAGCGCCTGGTTCACCGCGACCGCGCCCGCATAGCCGACGAACGCGCTCGACGGATCGAGGTAGCCGATCATCCCTTTGTATTCAGGCTTCAGCAGATCGGCCCACGAGCGCGGCACCGGTTTGCCTTCGAGCGCGTCCTTGTTGACGAAGAAGCCGAGCGTGCCCGAGTGGATCGTGAACCAGTAGCCTTGCGGGTCTTTCAGGCTTGCCGGAATGTCGTCCCAGTGCGCGGGCTTGTAGGTCTGGATCACGCCCTTGTCCTTCGCCTGGAACGCCGACGACACGCCGAGATACACGACGTCGGCGACCGGGCTTTTCTGCTCGGCCATCAGCTGTGCGATCGATTGGCCCGAGTTCTTGTTGTCGAACGGCACGCGAATGCCGGTCTTTTGCTGGATCGCCTTGATCTGGCTCGCCCAGTCGGCCCATTCGGGCGGGCAGTTGTAGCAGATCGCGGTTTCGTCGGCGCGCGCTTTTTGCGGCGCGAGCGTGACGAACGCCGCGCCGGCCACGAGCAGGCTCGCCGGCACTACGGTCGCGGCGGCGTGCGACAGTTTCTGCCAGAGCGGTTTGAGCGAGGATGCGAAGCGTGAGGTCGAGCGGGTCACTGCAGGTCTCCTGTGTTCGATCGGTGCAAGTGCTTCCGCACTCACTCCGGGCCCGTAAAAGGTGATGGTTGCAAGCGGTTGTGGTGCGCGAAGGCTGCCTAGGCGGTCAGCCCTTGCGTTGGTGACGCCCTGTCGAAATCTGCGTGGGACCCGAGTGCCGCGATCGTCGCGCCTTCGCGCACGCTGTGCGGTAGGGTCAATGCGAGCGAAGTGGCGGGGAATGCGCGCTCGTCGCGCTCGCCGCCGATCCGTGCGAGCAGACGCTGCCACGCCGCCCGGCCGATCTCGCGATTCGGCGCGCAGATGCTGGCGAGCGCGGGCGACAGCAGTTCGCCCATCGCGAGGCCGTCGAAGCCGAGAATCGACATATCCTGCGGAATTCTCAGACGCGCGCGGCGCAGGCCGCGCATCACGACCATCGCGAGCAGATCGTTGCTGCAGAAGAGGGCGGTCGGACGGTTTGCGCCGTGCGTCAGGTGCGCGAGCACGGACGGCGCGAGTTCGTCGGCGTTGAAATCGACTTCGAGCGCGGGCGCGGCGATGAGGCCGGCTTGCTGCATCGCCTGCGTGTAGCCGAGATGCCGCTGACGCGCGCGATCCGACGCGGCGAACGAGCCGGCCAGCATCAGGATGCGGCGATGGCCGTTGGCAATGAGTCGGCGCACGCCGTCGTAGGCGGCAAGGCGATTGTCGACCGACACCGACGGGCGGCGCACCGTGTCGTTGTGCATCAGCACGTACAGCAGGCCGTCGCGGTCGAGTTCGTCGAGCAGCGGATGGGTGTCGGCATCGGCGACGGTCAGGATCAGGCCTTCGACGCGATGTTCGCGCAGCGTCTCGATTGCATGACGCTCGCGGTCCACGTCGTACTGCGTGGTCATCAGCATCAGCCGATAGCCTTGCGCCGACGCGAGATCGTCGATGCCTTGCAGGCATTCGGCGAACACCGGGTTCGCGAGCGTCGGCAGAACGACGCCGATCAGGCGCGTACGCTCGCCGCGCAATTGCCGGCCGAGCGGGCTCGGGCGGAAGTTCAGCGCGTCGATCGACTGACGTACCTTGTCGAGCGTGATGGGGTTCACGGTGTGCGGCGCGTTGATCGCGCGCGATACCGTGGCAATGGAAAAGCCCGCGTGGGCGGCGACATCCTTGATCGTCGGCGTCATCGGTTTGCGGCCCGCTGTAATCGTTTTCGTGAGCGGATTATCGGCAAGGTTTGTGACTTGGGGATGAACGTGGTGTCGGGCGTTCTTGGGGCAGCGGCGACGCGATGGTAGAATTCGCGACCACGCGCGATTGCGACCCCTGCCGGGGTGATGAAATTGGTAAACATAGCGGACTTAAAATCCGCCGCCTTCGGGCTTGCCGGTTCAAGTCCGGTCCCCGGCACCAGTGTTGCAATGACAGGCACGATGCGCGCACGCCGATGACCGCCGTGCCGATCTCGCTCTCCAGTTTTCCCGATCAGAAATCCAGTTGCTTCGCGCTGATACCGAGCGCCGCCGCGATCTTCTCGCGCGATGATTTGCGCAAGCGATCGCTATTTTCCTGTTGTGCAAAAGCAGGCTGGCTGATGCCAAGACGCGCCGCGATGTTCGCCTGAGTGAAACCGAGCTGTTCGCTCCATGCGCGTACGGGTGAAGCGCCGTCAACCGTGCGGCTCACGACGTCGTTGGGAATCAGGTTCCGGTCAGTGCCGGTCAGTAGTTCTTGTGTATCCCTGGTGATCAGAGCGTTGCTCGAATCTGCGGCGCATCGCACGGAAGCGGTGAAACTCGTTGGCCTATGCGGACAAAATCGAGTGAGAAACTGTCACACCGCATAACGCGATGAACCTCCAGAACTCGGCGTAACTCCGGACAAGCGCCTAACCTTGTCGATCGGCGCGACCGTGCGTAATATCACCTCGCCAACCTCAATCCGCCTTCATGTCTTCGCTCAAATACCTGACCGGCTACCCCGCACCTCTGCAAGACAAGGTGAGAACGCTGATCGCCGACGATCAGCTCGGCTCCTATCTCGCGCAGAAGTACCCGAACACGCACGAGGTGCAAACCGACCGCGCGCTCTACGAGTACTGCGCGGAGCTCAAACGCGAACACCTGCGCAACGCGGAGCAGATCGACAAGGTCACCTACGACAGCAAGCTCGACGTGATGCGTCACGCGCTCGGCCTGCATACGAGCATTTCGCGCGTGCAGGGCAGCAAGCTGAAGGCGAAGAAGGAAATCCGCATCGCGTCGCTATTCAAGGGCGCGGCGCCGGAGTTTCTGAAGATGATCGTCGTGCACGAACTCGCTCATCTGAAAGAGAGCGATCACAACAAGGCGTTCTATCGTCTGTGCGAGTTCATGCAGCCGGGGTACCACCAGATCGAATTCGATCTACGTCTGTATCTGACGCATCGCGATCTGGCGAAGAAGCCCGTGTGAGGGACGCCGCGCGCAAGGCGCGGAAAATAGAACTGACTTCAGGCCGCCGGAGCAGTGAGATCCTCCACCACCGACGCCGTCAACAAAACGGGAATCGACTTCGACGTCGGCGTACCCGCGCCATCCGCGACCGAGGAGAGCGGTACCAGCGGATTCGTCTCCGGATAGTAAGCGCCGAGGCAGCCGCGCGGAATGTCGTACTCGACGAGCAGAAAACCGTCCACCCGTCGCTCGATGCCATCGGCCCACACGCTCGTGATATCGACACG
Source organism: Paraburkholderia sp. BR14320 (assembly GCF_040948665.1). NCBI lineage: Bacteria > Pseudomonadati > Pseudomonadota > Betaproteobacteria > Burkholderiales > Burkholderiaceae > Paraburkholderia > Paraburkholderia sp. BR14320. The sequence goes on along the minus strand of NZ_JBFPKG010000082.1, from coordinate 11,436 downwards.
CTGACCGGCCGCGAACCCGAGCATCGCCAGATCGTCCTTGTTGGCGAACAGCACGCGCCGCTGTCCGTACACGCCGCGATAGCGATCGTCGAGACCGTAAATCGTCGTGTTGTACTGATCGTGTGAGCGGGTAGTCATCAGCGTCATCAGGCGTTCGCCGTGACGCTTCTTCGCCTGATGAATCGGCGTGTCGAGCGCGATCGCGTGGACGATGAACTGCGCCTTGCGGCTCGGGGTTTTCCAGATGCGATCGCGCGACGCGACGCCGAGATGGAAGCCGCCCGGCTTCTTCAGGCGCTCGTTGTAGTCGTCGAAACCGTCGATCACCTTCGCGATGCCATCGCGAATCAGCGCGTAGTCGGCCGCATGCGCGAGCCAGTCCACCTTGCCACTGCCCAAAGTCGCATGCGCCATCCGCGCGACGATCGCCACTTCGGATAGCAGATTGTCCGACGCCGGCTTGTTCATCCCGTACGAGATGTGCACCATGCTCATCGAATCCTCGACGCTGACGCCTTGCGCCACGCCGTTCTGAAGATCGATTTCGGTGCGCCCGAGCGTCGGCAGGATCAGCGCGTCGCGGCCGTGCACGAGGTGGCTGCGATTGAGCTTCGTCGTCACGTGCACGGTCAGCTCGCATGCGCGCATCGCGTCCCACGTGCGCGGCGTGTCCGGCGTCGCGATCGAGAAATTACCGCCGAGGCCGATGAACACTTTCACCTTGCCATCGAGCATCGCCTGAATCGTGTTGACGACGTCGAGTCCGTGCTCGCGCGGCGGCGCGAAATCGTAGGCTGCGCCAAGCTTGTCGAGAAACGCGTCGGTAGGCTTTTCCTCGATGCCGACCGTGCGGTCGCCCTGCACGTTCGAGTGTCCGCGCACCGGGCACAGCCCCGCGCCGCGCCGGCCGATATTGCCGCGCATCATCATCAGATTCGACAGCAGCTGCACCGTCGCGACCGAGTTCTTGTGCTGCGTGAGACCCATGCCCCAGGTCGAAATCACCGCGCGGCCCTTCACATAGATATCGGCGAGCTTCAGCACCTCGTCGAGCGGCACGCCGGCCTCGGCGACGATCGTGTCCCAGCGCTCGGCGCGCAGATCGTCGGCGAATGCGGCGAAGCCGACCGTGTGTTGGGCGATGAAGTCGACGTCGAGCACGCGCTCGAGGCCCGACACCAGCGCTTCGTCGTCGAGTTCGAGCACGCGTTTGGCGACGCCCTTGATCAGCGCGAAATCGCCGCCGACCTTCGGACGGATGAACACGGAGCTGATTTTCGTGCTGCCCATCGTCAGCATTTCGACCGGGTGCTGCGGGCTCGCGAAACGTTCGAGGCCGCGCTCCTTCAGCGGATTGATCGACACGATCGTCGCACCGCGCTTCGCGCACTCGCGCAGCTCGCCGAGCATGCGCGGATGGTTGGTGGCCGGGTTCTGGCCGAAGATCAGCAGCGTATCCGCGTGTTCGAAGTCGTCGAGCGTGACCGTGCCCTTGCCGATGCCGACCGTGTGCGGCAGGCCACGGCTCGTCGCCTCGTGGCACATGTTCGAGCAGTCGGGAAAATTGTTGGTGCCATACATGCGCACGAACAGCTGGTACAGGAACGCGGCTTCGTTGCTCGCGCGGCCCGACGTATAGAACGCGGCGCGGTTCGGATCGTCGAGACGCTTCAGATGGCTTGCGATCAGCTCGAACGCGTCGTCCCAGCCAATCGGCACGTAACGGTCGCGCGCGGCGTCGTAGACGAGCGGATCGGTCAGGCGGCCGTGCTGCTCGAGCTCGAAGTCGGATTGCTTCATCAGCTCGGCGACGCTGTGCTGCTCGAAGAACGCGGGCGTCACGCGCTTGCCGGTGGCCTCGGCGGCCACCGCCTTCACGCCGTTTTCGCAGAACTCGAACGTCGACGCGTGCTCGCGATCCGGCCACGCGCAGCCAGGGCAGTCGAAGCCGTCAGGCTGGTTCTGCTTGAGCAGCGTGCGGTAGTTGCCGCCCGCGACCTTTTCCTTGAGCAGGTTGATGGCGACATACTTCAGCGCGCCCCAGCCGGCGGCGGGGTGCTTGTACGGCTCGATGCGGGGTTCGGCTTGTGCTTCGTTCTTCTTCATGACGTGGCGATGGACAGATTCGACAGGCTTTGCAGCCCAATGCCCGCAAGCGTACTGTGTTCCACAATCCACGTCGGATACAGAAAATCGGAAAGAATAGGAGTACAGTTGCGCGACAATCTCTGAAACCGCCCGAACCCGCCCGAATCGCATGAAGCTCTACGAAAAACTCGCCGACGAAATCACCGAAGCCGTGCGCCGCGGCGTATTCGCGGCCGGCGAGCGGATTGCGTCGGTGCGCCAGGCGAGTCAGCAGCACGGCGTCAGCATCAAGACGGTGCTGCATGCGTATGCGCTGCTGGAGAGCCGCGGCGTCATCGAAAGCCGGCCGCAGTCGGGCTATTTCGTGCGCGACGCGGCCGCGCGGGCGCTCACGCCGGCGCCCGCCGCGGCGCGCGCCGGCCGCACGTCCGCGCCGCCGCCGGTGCCCGCGACGGTCGACGTGAGCCGGCTCGTGCTGTCGACGCTGCGCAGCATCCGCGCGCACGACGCCGTGCCGTTCGGCTCGCCGTATCCCGATCCGTCGTTGTTCCCGTGGCGGCGCATCAACCAGTACGCGAACGCGATCGCGCGCCGGCACGCGAGCTGGAATCTGATCGACGATCTGCCGCCGGGCAACCCCGAGCTGATCCGCCAGATCGCGCGGCGCTACGCGGAAAACGGTCTGCCGGTCGATCCGGGCGAAATCGTGATCACGCTCGGCGCGACCGAGGCGATCAACCTGAGCCTTCAGGCGGTCGCGAAGCCGGGCGACACCGTCGCGGTCGAATCGCCGACCTTCTATGCGATGCTGCACGCGATCGAGCGCCTCGGCATGCGCGCGATCGAAGTGGCGACGCATCCGGTCGACGGCATCGACATCGACGCGCTCGCGAAGGTGATCGCGCGTCAGAAGATCGCCGCGTGCATGGTGATGCCGAACTTCCAGAATCCGCTCGGTTTCTGCATGTCCGACGAGCGTAAGCGGCAACTGGTCGAACTGCTGGCCGCGCACGAGATTCCGGCGATCGAAAACGACGTCTACCAGGAGCTGTACTTCGGCGACGCGCGGCCATCGACGCTGAAGACTTTCGACACCAAAGGGCTCGTGCTGCACTGTGCGTCGTTTTCGAAAAGCCTGACGGCGTCGTACCGGATCGGCTGGGCGCTGCCGGGGCGTTATCGCGCGCAGGTCGAGAAGCTCAAGTTTCTGAACACGCTGACGACGCCGTCGGTGCCGCAGGTCGCGGTCGCCGATTATCTGCGTCAGGACGGCTACGACCGGCATCTGCGGCATCTGCGCCGCGTGTACCGGCAGCAGGCGAGCATCATGAGCGCGCTGGTGCTGCGATTCTTCCCGGTCGGCACGCGCGTGTCGACGCCGCGCGGCGGCTACGTGCTGTGGGTCGAACTGCCGCTTGCGATCGACTCGATGCGGCTTTATCAGGCCGCGCTCGAACGCAGTATCACGGTCGGGCCGGGGATGATGTTTTCGACGCGCAACGATTACCAGCACTTCATCCGGCTGAATTACAGCTATCCGTGGACCGCGCAGGCCGAGGCGGCGTTGAAGACGCTCGGCGAGCTGGCCACGGCGATGGCGTGAATCGCGCAACCGCGATACAACCGACGCATCACAACAGCGAGACCGACATGAACGACGACGACATCGACCCGCAACTCGCCGCGATACTCGCGCAGCTATGGCGCGCGCATCGCGAGATACCCCGGCGCGCGTGGTCGCTCGCGAAGCTGTCGAAGCAGGCCGGCGTGCCGATGAGCAGCTTGCGGCGCCAATTGACGGCGCTATCGGGCGCCGGTCTCGTCGATACGGTGTTCCATGACGATGGCACCGGAGCCGCGTCGCTGAGCGAAACCGGCGCGCAGCTTTGCGCGGAGCTGTTCGGCACGGGCGAGGGCGGTGAGCCGTCGGCCGCTGACTGAGCTTTCCGCGCGCAGTTCACCCGGCGCGCAGGCTCATCGCCGTCGTGGCCAGTGTGTTTCGCCGTCTCATTGCCCAACGCTCGCCTGCATCTGCGGTTGCATCGGCCTCTGCATCGGCGCTTGCTCTTGCGATGGCGCCATGTCCGCCGTCTCGAGCGTGGCCACGCCGCAAAACCAGTCGTCATCGCGCGGCTGAAACCTCCAACGCTGGCCCGACTGTTCGATCACGCTCGCACACTGCTCGTTGACGACGAGGCCGGGCTTCGCGGCCGTGCATTGCAGCGTCGACGGGTCCGGGTGCGCTTTCACATCCCCGCCCGCGGACGCCGGGTGCCGCGCGGCCTTCGGCAAGCTCGCCAGCAGCCGCTGCAATTCGTCGATGCGCGTCGCGTACCACGTCCGCAGACACGCGACGTCACGGCAGTTCGCTTCGCGCCAGGCCCACTTGCTGTCGCTGTCGTCGATGAACGCGCGGCGCTGGGCGACCCGCCGGCGCGCTTTCCAGTAGAGTTGGCCCAACGTGTCGTCGAGCGCCGACAGCGCGGAGTCGCCGCAAATCATGCGCTCGGCCGGCGAGCGGCCGCGCTGGCAGTCGAAGCTGGCGGCGTTGGTATACGGATGCGCGAGCAGCAGTCCGGCGAGCAGGAGGGGGCGGAAGAGGGTCATCAGAGTCCCGGCGGTGCATCGATTGATCATGCCGCCGATGATCGACCGGTCGCGCGCTTCCCGGACGCTCGAACAACGTCGGAGTTCGGGCGGGTCGTTACAAGATCTTGCCGCTCGGGCTTGCCGGCTGGCATATGCCGTGCGTGATTGCTGCGGGCGCACGTTCGCGTGTCATGAAGCAGGCGCAACGTCTATTTATTGGAAGTGGGGGCACATAGGCCGGCGTGGTCAAAAGGTGGCCATCGAAATCGGGAGAGCGAATGCAACGACAACTCTTGATCGGTCTTTACATGGCAGCGGGCCTGCTGACTTTGCCCGGCGTGGCCAGCGCGCAGGCGCAGGCCTATACGAACAGCGGGACCAACGTGCGCGCGGGCCCGGCGTCCGATTATCCGATCGTCGCGCAGCTACCGGGCGGCGCTCCTGTGACGGTGATGGGGTGCCTGAGCAACTACCAGTGGTGCGACGTCGCCACACCGAATCTGCGCGGGTGGGTGTATGCGTCACGGCTCAGTTCGCCGTACCAGGGCTACAACATGCCGCTGAACTACGGCGCCGCGCTCGGCCTGCCGATCCTCGCGTTCTCGATCAACGATTACTGGGGCAACTACTACCGCGGCCAGCCGTGGTACGGCCAGCGCTCGCGCTGGGCTCGTCATGCGCCGCCCCCGCCGCCGCGACCCGGCGCCGGGCATCCGCCGCCGAACTGGCGGCCGCTGCCGGGGCATGTCGGCGGGCGTCCGCCGGGTGGCTCGCCGCCGGGTCACGCGGGCGGGCGTCCGCCGGGTGGGCCGCCGCCGGGCCATACAGGCGGACGGCCTCCAAGTAACGAGGGTGGCCGACCACCGGGCAACGCGGGTGGACGCCCACTGGGTGGCCCGCCTCCGGGCAGCGCCGGCGGCCGTCCTCCCGGCGCGCAGCAGGGCGGTGGGGCTGGCCGGCCGCCGGGCGGCGGACCGCAAGGCGGCGGAGGCGGACACCCGCCGGGCGGCGCTCAGCAAGGCGGCGGCAATCGGCCCCCAGGTGGTCATCAAGGCGGACCCCAAGGAGGTCCTCAAGGCGGTGGTGGCGGAACACGGCCTCCAGGAGGCGGCGGCAACAATTGACAATCATTGACGCCGCCACTGCACTGAAGACAATGGTGCCAAACGGGCCGCCGCAACCTGCTGCAGCGGCCCGGCGTCGAGCCGCCGCGGCGCCCGCGGGCTACGAACCCACGGCGCGAGAACCGCCGTCGCCCGTCGTACCCGCGTCAACCGATGCTTGCACGCCACACCTGCAGCCGTCCGCACCGATGCGTGGCGGATTTTCACGCCGTGCTTAGCGTAAACCCCGGTGTGCCGCGTACACTAACTTGCCGATGTTGGGTTGGGGGGCGCAACTATGATTTGCGAAGCGACATCACGTGGCACGACGACAGCCGCGCCGGAGGGCGCCCGCTATCGCCCGGAACGGGCCGAGGAAGTGCTCGCATCCGAGCGCAGCGTGTTGCGGCTGATCACGCGCAACACGCCGCTGCCCGAGCTGCTCGACGAAGTCTGCCGTCGCGCCGAGGCGCTGCTCGGCGACGGCGCGTGCTGCTCGATCCTGCTGCTCGACCCAGACGGCTTGCATGTGCGCGTAGGCGGCGCGCCGTCGCTGCCGCCCCCGTTCAGCGCCGCGATCGAGGGCGCCGCGATCGGTCCGCGCGCCGGTTCGTGCGGCACGGCGATGTTCGAGCGCCGTCTGGTGATCGTCGACGACATCGAATCCGATCCGCTGTGGGAAAACTTCCGCGCTTTCGCATTGCCGCACGGCTTGCGCGCCTGCTGGTCCGTGCCCTTCGAAAACGACGCCGGCATCGTGCTCGGCGCGTTCGCCGTCTACTACCGCACCTCGCGCCGTCCGACCCCAGAGGAAGAGGCGATGCTGCGCGACATCGGCAGCAGCGTCGGGCTCGCGGTCCATCAGGACGCGATGGCGCAGCGCCTCGCGCACAGCGAGGAGCGTCACCGGCTGGTCGTCGATCATCTGAGCGAAGGCATCGTCGTGCAGTCGCGCACCGGCATCGTGCTCGCCTGCAATCCGAGCGCGCAGCGCATGCTGCACGTGACGCCGCAGGTCGTCGGCCGCAGCATGCAGACCGTGATGACACGCGCGTTCGGCGAGGACGGCTCGGTGATCGGCGACGGCAACCGTCCGGTCACCCAGGTCTTCGCGACCGGCAAGCCGATGCTCGGCGTGACGATCGGCCTCGAGCTGATGAGCGGCGAAGTCGTGTGGATCACGGAAAACGTCGTGCCGATCCTGCGCCCGGGCGAGAGCGAGCCGGATTCCGTGCTGATTTCGTTTTCCGACATCGGGCCGGTGCGCGAGGCGCAGCGCCAGCTGAAATACCTGGCCACGCGCGATTCGCTGACGGGCCTCTACAACCGCGCTTACCTGACCGAGCGGATGCGCGACCTGTTCGCGCCGCGCGCCAGCGGCGAGCATGGCGGCGAACCCGCCAGCGTCGCCGTGCTGTTCGTCGATCTCGACGGTTTCAAGAAGGTCAACGACACGGCCGGTCACGAAGCCGGCGACGCCTTGCTGTGCAGCGTCGCCGAGCGGCTGTCGGCCTGCGTCGGGCGCAGCGACACGCTGGCCCGGGTGGGCGGCGACGAGTTCGTGATCGTCTCCAGTGCGTGCGGCAATACCGGCGAGCTGATCGGCCTCGCGCATCGTGTTCTCGACATGATCGCGGTGCCGTTCGCGGTGGCGGGCAACGAGTACTACCTGGGCGCGTCGATCGGCATCAGCCTCTTTCCCGAAGACGGCCAGGACGTCGCGACGCTGATGCGCAACGCCGACTCGGCGATGTATCACGCGAAGCAGCGCGGCCGCAACAACTTCCAGTTCTTCACCGCCGAGCTGAACCAGCATCTGCAGCGGCGTTTCACGATCGAGCAGTCGCTGCGGCGCGCGCTCGCGGCCAACGAGCTGAGCCTTGTGTATCAGCCGATCGTCGATAGCCAGAGCGGTCGCACGATCGGCGCGGAAGCGCTGCTGCGCTGGTACAACAGCGAACTGGGCAACGTGTCGCCGGGCGAATTCATTCCGGTCGCCGAGGACGCCGGGCTGATCGTCGAGATCGGCGACTGGGTGCTCGAACACGCCTGCCAGCAGGTCGCGCAGTGGCGGCGCACGTTGGCGCCGCATCTGATCGTCGCGGTGAATCTGTCGCCGCGGCAGTTCAACGACGGGCTGCTCGAGCGCATCGAGCGCTGTCTCGCGCAGTCCGCGCTCGAACCGGCCGCGCTCGAACTGGAAATCACCGAGCGGCTGCTGATGAGCGATAGCGACACCGTGCTGCCGATGCTGAGCGCGCTGAGCGCAATGGGCGTGCGCGTGTCGGTCGACGATTTCGGCACCGGTTATTCGTCGCTGTCGTACCTGAAGCGTTTTCCGCTGCATAACCTGAAGATCGACCGGTCGTTCGTCGCGGGGCTGCCGGATCATCGCGATTCGATCGCGATCACGCAGGCGGTCGTCGCGATGGCGCACTCGCTCGGCATGAACGTGACGGCCGAGGGCGTCGAGACCGCCGAGCAGGCGGCGTTTCTGCGCGCGATCGATTGCGACAAGCAGCAGGGCTACCTGTACAGCCGGCCGGTCGGGGCCAGCGCCTATGCGCGCACGCTGTACGACGCGCAATTGATCGGCATGGCGAAGGCGTCCTGACGCGATTGTTCAGATTGCCGAACAAGTGACTTCGCGTTGCCGCTATTTATCGGCGGCGACGCGCTCCCTAGAATTCCCCCATCGAAACGTTATTGGTGCGCGGTGCCGAAGCGGCGCTCCGCAATGGGGGTCGTGATGTCAGAGTTGATTAGAAACCAGCTTTACCGGCCATCGGTCGTGTTGCCGATGGTCGCTTTGATGCAGGTGATGGTGTCGCAAGACTTCAATCTCGGCCAGGTCGGCTGGGTGTTTGCGGCGCGCGGCGCGCAGGCCGCCTTGCAGCGTTCGCGCGAGTTGATTTGCGCGGTTCATTGCCACGCCTGAGAAGTCCCGCAGCGTATTCACAGTAATCCCAACGGATTGGCGCCACCTCGCGCGGCGCATGGCAAAACGGGTCGTCGCCAAAGCGCCCGCACGATCCGACATCGCATGGCAGCCGGTGGCACTAAGCGTAAGATGCTACGACCTGCACCCAGACCCGGGAGAGTTGCCATGCCACAGCACTTCGACGCAGTCGTGATCGGTACGGGACAAGGCGGCTCACCGCTCGCCGTGCGCCTCGCTCAAAGCGGACGCCGTACCGCGGTGATCGAACGCGCGGACTTCGGCGGCACCTGCGTGAACGTCGGCTGTACGCCGACCAAGTCTTATGTGGCGAGCGCCCGCGCGGCGCACGTGGCGCGCCATGCGGCGGACCTGGGCGTGCAGGTGGGCTCGGTCAGCGTCGATATGGCGGCCGTCAAGGCGCGCAAGGACCGGATCATCGGACAGTCGCGCAGCGGCGTCGAAAAATGGCTGCGCGGCACGGAAAACATCACGGTGTTCAATGGCCACGCGCGCTTCACCGGCGCGCGCACGCTGTCGATCATCGGGCGCGACGGCCAACCGCAGGACGAACTCAGCGCGTTCGAAATCTTCATCAACACCGGCACGCGCGCGGTCGTGCCGCCGCTCGAAGGCATCCAGCGGATTCCGTACTACACCAACTCGACGCTGCTCGAACTGACCACTTTGCCGAATCATCTGGTGATCGTCGGCGGCAGTTATATCGCGCTCGAATTCGCGCAGGTGTTTCGCCGCTTCGGCAGCCGCGTCAGCGTGCTGGTGCGCGGCGAGCGCGTGCTCAACCGCGAGGATGCGGACTTCGCGGAATCGGTGCAGAAGGTGCTCGCGCGCGAGGGCGTCGAGTTTCATTTCGGCGTGCAGCCGACGCGCGTCGAGCCGCATCCGCATCGCGCGAATGACGTGTGCATCGGCTTCGAGCAGAACATCCCGGCGATGGAGGCATCGCACCTGCTGCTCGCGACCGGCCGCACGCCGAATACCGACGACCTCGGTCTCGACGCCGCGGGCATCGAGACCGACCGGCACGGCACGATCATCGTCGACGGCCAACTGCGCACCAGCGCGCCGGGTGTGTGGGCGATCGGCGACGTCAACGGCCGCGGCGCGTTCACGCATACCTCCTACGACGACTACCAGATCGTCGCGGCGAACCTGCTCGACGGCGGCGCGCGCAGCGTCGACACGCGGATCATGACGTACGCGGTGTTCGTCGATCCGCCGCTCGCGCGTGTCGGCATGTCGGAGGAGGAGGTGCGCAAGAGCGGCCGCCAGGCGCTGATCGCGACGATGCCGATGTCGCGCGTGGGCCGTGCGCGCGAGCGTGGCGAAACCGACGGCTTCATGAAGGCGCTCGTCGATGCGAACAGCAAACAGATACTCGGCGCGGCGATTCACGGCGTCGAGGGCGACGAGGCGATCCATACGTTCGTCGACATCATGACGGCGGGCGCGCCATATCCGACCTTGCAATACGCGATGCACGTGCATCCGACCATCAGCGAACTCGTGCCGACGCTGCTCGATGGACTCAAACCGATGCAATGAACCGCGTTGACGCCGGCGCAACACGCCCATGACGAACTCGCTCAAACCCGCGCGTAGCAGCGGCAACCTGTTCGACGCCGTCGCGCGGTCGGGGACGACGGCCGATGAGCAGGTCGACCCGCTCGTCGAGCAGGGCGGCGTGACGATCGAGCGGATCGTCTCGACCGGGCAGGCGAGTCCGCCCGGCTTCTGGTACGACAGCCCGCGCGCCGAATGGGTCGTGCTGCTCAGCGGCGCGGCGGCGCTCGAATTCGACGGCGACCCCAAGCCGCATCCGATGAAGCCCGGCGATCACGTGCTGATCGAAGCGCATTGCCGGCACCGCGTCGCATATACGAGCGACACCGAGCCAAGCGTGTGGCTCGCCGTCTACTACCCTTGAGCCGCGGCGGACGGAGCCATCCGCGCGGCCGGCTCCGCGCATCGACAAATCCTCACACCATCACGGATAATCGGCAGCGGCGCGGCCCGCGCGCAATGCGCGGGCGGGCTGTGCGCCCCAACGCATTCATCTTCGGGACATTGCAGCATGGGCAAGGGACGCGTCGAAGCCTTCAGCGATGGCGTAATCGCCATCATCATCACGATCATGGTGCTCGAGCTGAAGGTGCCCGAGGGCTACGATCTCGCGGCGCTGCGCCCGGTCGTACCGGTGTTCTGCGCTTACGTGCTGAGCTTCATCTACGTCGGCATCTACTGGAACAATCACCATCATGTGTTCCATGCGGTGCAGACGGTCAACGGCAAGGTGCTGTGGGCGAACCTGCATCTGCTGTTCTGGCTGTCGCTGCTGCCGGTCGTCACGCACTGGGTCGGCCGAAACCATCTGGCCGCGTGGCCGACCGCGATGTACGGCATCGTGCTGTTCATGTCGGCGATTGCGTATTTCATCCTGACGCGCGCGCTGATTTCTCAGCATGGACGCGATTCGGCACTGGCCAAAGCGCTCGGCAGCGACTTCAAGGGTAAGGTCTCCGTCGTCATTTACCTGACCGGTATCGGACTCGCGTTCGTCGTACCGTGGGCGTCGGCGCAGCTCATCGCGACCTTCGGCACGTTTGCCGCGGCGTTTCTCGTGCGGCCGATCGGCGGCATGGTGTTCGGGCCGCTCGGTGACCGCATCGGCCGTCAGCGCGTGCTGGCGATGACGAT
>NZ_JBFPKG010000081.1:0-20631 GCF_040948665.1 Paraburkholderia sp. BR14320 | reverse complement strand
CACCAGCATCGTTGAAGGGATCAACAACACGATCAAGGTCATCAAGCGCAGAGCTTACGGGTACCGCGACGAGGAGTACTTCTTCCTCAAAATCCGCGCCGCGTTCCCCGGAAATCCTCGATGAACCTAAAAAAAGCAGCCTGGCGGGCTGCTTTTTTTTTCGCCGGTACGCGGACGCGCCGCTCACGCCCCCTCGGTCAACGCCCGAATGGTCGGCAGGTTGCGCCAGTAACCCTTCGCGTCCATCCCGCAGCCGAACACGTACCGGTCCGGCACTTCGAAGCCGCAGTAATCGGGGCGCAGCGGCTTCGCCTTCGGAATGATCTTCTCGCACAGCACCGCGGACAGGAAGCGCTTCGCACCCATCGCGAGGATGCGGTCGCGGATCGCGGCCATCGTCTCGCCTTCGTCGAGGATGTCGTCGAGCACGAGCACCACGCGATCCTTGACCGACTCGGCCGGCGCGACGCGCCATTGCATCTCGTTGCTGCCCTTGGTCGTGTTGCGGTAGCGCGTCAGGTGGATGTAGTCGAACTCGAGCGGGAAATCGAGGTGCGGCAGCAGCATGCCGGTGAACACCGCGGCGCCGCCCATCACCGACAGCACGAGCGGGAAGTCCTCGCTCATCTCGTCGCGGATGGCGGCCGCCATGCGGGCGATCGACGCGGTGACGTCCGAGGCCGAAACGATCTCTTCGGAATGTTGAAAAATCTGTAGGGCTTCTTCGCGGTTCATGACGTCTGACGGCCGATAACTGTATACATAGTGTGAGTGGCAACATCCCGAGGGACGTTCACGCGAGGGACGACGCGATGCGCTACAGAATAAACCCGCACGATGCCGAAGTCAGCCACGCTGCGCATCGGCGCGAGCGCGCGCCGGTCCCATCAAGCTTAGCGCATGCCGGGCATCATGCCTTTCATGCCGCGCATCATCTTCTGCAGGTTGCCGCCCTTGAGCTTCTTCATCATCGTGCGCATCTGTTCGTACTGGTTCAGCATGCGGTTTACTTCCTGTACCTGCACGCCCGCGCCGGCGGCGATGCGGCGCTTGCGGGTCGCCTTGATCAGCTCGGGTTTGGCGCGCTCGGCTGGCGTCATCGAGTTGATGATGCCTTCCATGCGGCGCATCTGCTTCTCGGCCTGGCTCATGTCGGCGCCGGCGGCGGCCTGCTGGAACTGCGCGGGCAGCTTGTCCATCAGCGACGACAAGCCGCCCATGCCCTTCATTTGCGAGAGCTGCGCGCGGAAATCGTTGAGATCGAAGTCGCCGCCTTTCTTGACCTTGTCGGCGAGCTTCTGCGCGGCTTGCACGTCGACGCCGCGCTGCGCTTCCTCGACGAGCGCAAGAATGTCGCCCATGCCGAGAATCCGGCTCGCCATGCGGTCCGGGTGGAACACTTCGAGGCCGTCGAGCTTTTCGGCGACGCCCACGAACTTGACCGGCTTGCCCGTCACGTGACGCACCGACAGCGCCGCGCCGCCGCGCGAATCACCGTCGAGCTTGGTCAGCACGACGCCGGTGAGCGGCAGCGCGTCGCTGAACGCCTTCGCGGTGTTGACCGCGTCCTGACCGAGCATCGCGTCGACGACGAACAGCGTTTCAGCCGGCTTCAGCTCGGCGTGCAGCGCGGCGATTTCCTGCATCATCGCTTCGTCGATACCAAGACGGCCGGCCGTGTCGACGAGCAGCACGTCGTGATAGTGGCGCTTGGCCCAGTCGACCGCGGCGCGCGCGATGTCGACCGGCTTCTGGTTCGGCTCCGACGGGAAGAAGTCCGCACCGACCTGCTCGGTCACCGTTTTCAGCTGCGCGATAGCGGCGGGACGATAGACGTCGCACGAGACCGTCAGCACCTTCTTCTTGTACTTCTCGCGCAGCAGCTTCGCGAGCTTGCCGACCGTGGTCGTTTTACCGGCGCCCTGCAGACCCGCCATCAGGATGATCGCGGGCGGCGTAACGGCGAGATTGAGCTCGGAGGCCTTGCCTTCGTAATCACCACCGATCACCGCGGTCAGCTCGCGCTGCACCACGCCGACGAGCGCCTGACCCGGCGACAGGCTGGCGATCACCTCCTCGCCGAGCGCCTTCTCCTTGACCTTCGCGATGAACTCACGCACGACGGGCAGCGCCACGTCGGCCTCGAGCAGTGCGAGACGCACCTCGCGCAGCATTTCCTGGGTGTTCGCCTCGGTGAGCCGGGCTTCGCCGCGCAGCGTCTTGACGACGCGCGCCATCCGTTGAGTCAGATTGTCGAGCATGGGGAGCGATGAACGGTGGGGCCCGCGCAGCGCGCGAAGCGGAAGGCGTCGCGGGGAAGGGCCCTAGTGTAAACTTCGAATATGGATATTGTACTGTATGCCCTCACCGCGCTTCTCTACGGCGGTCTTGCCGTGGCCGGCTGGCGTTCGCACCGGCACGCCGCAGTGCGTCCGTTGCTCGAGAGCGTGCCGCCGCTGCCCGATCAAGCCGCCCACGCGGGCGCTCTGTTGGCCTCCGGCATGAGCGCGCCCGGGCGCGCGCTGTTATTCGTCGCGCTGCTCGCTCACGGCGTACTGCTGCATACCACGATCTTCCCGCAGAACGCGATGGTGTTCGGCTTCGCGTTCGCGCTGTCGGCAATGTTCTGGCTCGGCGCCGGCATCTACTGGATCGAAAGCTTCTTCTTCCCGCTCGACGGACTGCGCCTGCTGGTGTTGCCGCTCGCGTGCGTCGCATCGCTGCTGCCGCTTGCGTTCGGCGGCGTGCGCGTGCTGCCGTATGCGGCCGCGCCGATGTTCAAGCTGCACTTCCTGATCGCGAACATCGCGTACGGTCTGTTCGCGATCGCGGCGCTGCACGCGGTGCTGATGCTGGCGATCGAGCGGCGTTTGCATTCGATGCGCGGCGCTCTTGCGCAGCGACATGCGGCGTCGGGCAACGGCTGGTGGTCGAGCTGGCTCGACACGCTGCCGCCGCTGCTCACGCTCGAGAAGCTCCTGTTTCGTCTGATCGGCGCCGGCTTCGTGCTGCTCACGCTGACGCTGCTGTCGGGCATCCTGTTCAGCGAGCAGCTGCTCGACCGCGCGTTGCGGCTCGATCACAAAACTGTGTTCGCGATTCTTTCGTGGGTGATGTTCGGCGCGCTGCTGACCGCGCGCAAGGTGTCCGGCTGGCGCGGTCGTGCGGCATTGCGCTGGGTGCTGGCCTCGTTCGTCGCGCTGTTGCTCGCGTACGTCGGCAGCCGTTTCGTTTTAGAGGTGCTGTTGCACCGGCCTGTAGTGTGAGCGTCCCCATGCGACAAATCTTTTTGCTGATTCTGCTGTTCATCGTCGGTCAGTGGCTCGTGAAGGCGGTGCGCCGCCACGACGCGCAATCCGCGCAACGCACCGGCGCGCGCGGTGCCAACGGCGACGGCGCCGCGAATGGCGGCGCGCGTTCTTCGAATGGACAACAGCCGCAGCTCGCCGAACCGATGATTCGCTGCGTCGAGTGCGGCGTGCATGCACCGAAGAGCGACTCGGTCAACGTCGCGGGGCAGGCGTTCTGCTGCGCCGCGCACGCGCAGCGTCACAGCGCGCGTCCGAGCGGCCGCGACGCCCGATGAGCAACGTCTTCACCGTCGATGCCGACGGTTGGGTCCCCGCCGCACGCAAGCTCCCCTCGCCGAACTTCGAAGCGCGGCCGCAAGGCGCGGTTCCGACGCTGATCGTCGTTCACAACATCAGTCTGCCGCCGAACGAGTTCGGCGGCACCGCGATTGCCGAGCTGTTCCAGAACACGCTCGACTGCGACGCCCACCCGTACTACGACACGCATCTGCGCGGCGTGCGTGTGTCCGCGCATTTCGTGATTCATCGCGACGGCGCGCTCGAGCAGTTCGTGTCGTGCAATGAACGCGCGTGGCACGCGGGGCCGTCGAATTTTTTCGGCCGCGAGCGCTGCAATGATTTCTCGATCGGCATCGAGCTCGAAGGCAGCGACACCACCGCCTTCGAAGCGGCGCAATATTGCACGCTCGCCGCGCTGGTGAGCGCACTGAAGGCGCGCTATCCGATCGACGCGCTTGCCGGACACTCCGACATCGCACCCGGTCGCAAGACCGATCCCGGTCCACATTTCGAGTGGCCGCGGCTGCAACACGACACGTCGCTGGACGGTCGGTATTTCCCCTATCTCAAGTTTTCCGAAACGCGGTAATCCCCCTTCGCACGATCTTGCGTGATCCGCAGAGAACGAGGCGCAGCCTGCTTCTCCGGGGAGCTAATGCGCGTCGCGCAACGCAAAAGTCAAGACTTCGAACGCAAATAAAACGGTTTGACCTGTCTCGAATCTCCACTATACTTGGTGCCGACAACTGAGTTTCGCACTATATCTTGTGTTGTGCTGTGAATAACCATGTGCATAACCGAGTGAATAAGAGTGGATAAGTAAGCGGCGCCCCGCTCCCCGAGCACGGCGCCGCAAGCATTCCAGACAGCGAAGAAAAATTCCTGGGGGCGCAGCCGGTGGGGGATCTCCGGCCGCATCCAGAAGCATTCAGGAAAGGACCAGCCAGTGATCGCGACCGACCCGATGAAGACCGTCATCAAATCGAACCAGGCTTCCTCGCAGTTGCATCCCGCCAACCGGCAGAGCCGGCTTTCCTGCACCTCATCGCTCGCGCACGCGGCGGCGCGGCGTTCGTTTTAATCCGCGGCACTCGCCGCCATTTCCAAGACCAGGAGCTTTGCACATGCAAACCACCGACAACGTGACCACCCGGTACGAGGGCTCACCGACTGGCCAGGCTTTCGGCCAGACTCAAGGCGCACAGTCGCTCGCGCCGCAAGCGAGCTACGCCGACTACAAGGTGATCCGCCGCAACGGCACCGTGGTGTCGTTCGAGCCGTCGAAAATCGCGATCGCCGTGACGAAGGCGTTCCTCGCCGTCAACGGTGGTCAGGGCGCGGCGTCGGCGCGAGTGCGCGAACTGGTCGAGCAACTCACGCAGAACGTGGTGCGCGCGCTGGTGCGCAGCCGTCCGAACGGCGGCACGTTCCATATCGAAGACATTCAGGATCAGGTCGAACTCGCGCTGATGCGCGGCGGCGAGCACAACGTCGCGCGTGCTTACGTGCTGTATCGCGAGAAGCGCAACCAGGCGCGCGCGCATGACGACCATGCAGATGCCGCGAGCACCCCGGGCCTGAACGTGACCGACAACGGCATCACGCGTCCGCTCGACATGGCCGCGCTGCGCGGCATCATCGAGTCCGCCTGCGCGAACCTCGGCGACGCGGTGAGCGCCGAGCCGATCGTCGCGGAAACGGTGAAGAACCTGTACGACGGCGTACCGATGAGCCAGGTCTACGACTCGGCCATCCTCGCTGCCCGCACGATGATCGAGAAGGACCCGGCCTATAGCCAGGTCACCGCGCGCATCCTGCTGCACACGATCCGCCGCGAGATCCTCGAAGAAGAAGTCACGCAAGCCGAGATGGGCGAGCGCTACGCCGAGTACTTCCCGCAGTTCATCAAGCGCGGCGTGCAAGCCGAGCTGCTCGACGACAAGCTGCTCCAGTTCGACCTGAAGCGTCTGGGCGCCGCGCTCGACGCGAACCGTGACCTGCAGTTCGGCTACCTCGGTCTGCAGACGCTGTACGACCGCTACTTCCTGCATCACGACAACGTGCGTATCGAAATGCCGCAGGCATTCTTTATGCGTGTCGCGATGGGTCTGTCGCTGAACGAGATCGACCGCGAAGCGCGCGCGATCGAGTTCTACAACGTGCTGTCGAGCTTCGACTTCATGAGCTCGACGCCGACGCTGTTCAACTCGGGTACGCGCCGCTCGCAGCTGTCGTCGTGCTACCTGACCACGGTCGACGACGACCTCGACGGCATCTACGAAGCGCTGAAGGAAAACGCGCTGCTGTCGAAGTTCGCCGGCGGTCTCGGCAACGACTGGACGCGTGTGCGCGCGCTCGGCTCGCACATCAAGGGTACCAACGGCAAGTCGCAGGGCGTGGTGCCGTTCCTGAAGGTCGTCAACGACACGGCGGTCGCGGTGAACCAGGGCGGCAAGCGCAAGGGCGCGGTGTGCGCGTACCTCGAATCGTGGCACCTCGACATCGAGGAATTCCTGGAGCTGCGCAAGAACACCGGCGACGACCGTCGTCGCACGCACGATATGAACACCGCGAACTGGATTCCCGACCTGTTCATGAAGCGCGTGATGGAAGGCGGCGACTGGACCCTGTTCTCGCCGTCCACCTGCCCGGATCTGCACGACAAGTTCGGCGCCGAATTCGAAGCGGCTTACACGGCTTACGAAGACAAGGTCGCGCGCGGCGAGATCAAGCTGTTCAAGAAGCTTCCGGCGGCGCAGCTGTGGCGCAAGATGCTGGGCATGCTGTTCGAAACCGGCCATCCGTGGATCACGTTCAAGGACCCGTGCAACGTGCGCTCGCCGCAGCAGCACGTGGGCGTCGTCCACTCGTCGAACCTGTGCACGGAAATCACGCTGAACACGAGCGACGCCGAAATCGCCGTCTGTAACCTCGGCTCGGTGAACCTCGTCGCGCACCTGAAGGAACAGGCCGACGGCACGGTGGCGCTCGACCACGACAAGCTCAAGCGCACGATCAGCGTCGCGATGCGCATGCTCGACAACGTGATCGACATCAACTACTACGCGGTCGCCAAGGCGCGCAACTCGAACCTGAAGCACCGTCCGGTCGGCCTCGGCATCATGGGCTTCCAGGACTGCCTGCACGTGCTGCGCACGCCGTACGCGTCGCCCGAAGCGGTCGAGTTCGCCGATCGCTCGATGGAAGCGGTCTGCTACTACGCGTACTACGCATCGACCGAGCTCGCCGAAGAGCGCGGCCGCTACTCGAGCTACCGCGGCTCGCTGTGGGATCGCGGCATCCTCCCGCAAGACTCGGTGGCGCTGCTCGCCGAAGCGCGCGGCGGTTATGTCGAGGTCGATTCGAGCGAGTCGATGGACTGGCCGGCGCTGCGCTCGCGCATCGCGACCTACGGCATGCGCAACTCGAACTGTGTCGCGATCGCGCCGACCGCGACGATCTCGAACATCATCGGCGTGTCGGCGTGCATCGAGCCGACCTATCAGAACCTGTACGTGAAGTCGAACCTGTCGGGCGAGTTTACGGTGGTCAACGACTACCTGGTGCGCGACCTGAAGGCGCGCGGCCTTTGGGACGAAGTGATGGTCGCCGACCTGAAGTACTTCGACGGCACGCTGTCGCGCATCGACCGCATCCCGGCCGACCTGCGCGCGATCTATGCGACCGCGTTCGAAGTCGATCCGGTGTGGCTCGTCGAGTCGGCCTCGCGTCGTCAGAAGTGGATCGACCAGGCGCAGTCGCTGAACATCTACATGGCGGGCGCATCGGGCAAGAAGCTCGACGAGATCTACAAGCTCGCATGGCTGCGCGGTCTGAAGACCACCTACTATCTGCGCACGATGGCGGCGACGCACGTCGAGAAGTCGACGGTCGCGCACGGCGCGCTGAACGCGGTGAGCTCGGGGCATGACGGCTCGGGCGGCGCAGGCGGCTTCGGTGTGGGCGGCTCGACGGGTGGTGTGGCGGGTGGCGTGAGCGGCGGCTTCCAGGCAGCGGCAGCGACTGCCGCGGTCGGAGTCGAAGCGGCACCCGAAGCGGATGGTCCGGTCTGCATGATGCGTCCGGGCGATCCTGGCTTTGACGAGTGCGAGGCTTGCCAGTAACGAGAGGCAAGCAGCGGGAGCGATGCTTGCTAACTGCACACGAGGGTCGTAGGTGATGACCCGCAGGCGGCGAGCGACGCGCCCGGTCGATGAAGTAGAAGCAGGGCGATGAGCGGTGAGCAGAATCGATGTCTCACCGCTCGTCGATGCAGCGAAGCAACACAGCAGTTGGCAACACCAGACGATCGCTCGACATGGCATCGCACCTCAACCGCCAACGCTGACGCAACATGCTCAACACGGCTCACCGCCGACTCTCGCGATGAGCGATTCGCGCGGCATCGACCGGTCCATCGACCGGTCGGCGGATGCCGCGAACGCACTGCGCAATACACATAGATAGAGCAACGAAACGTCGTGTCGAAACGTTGCTCTTCGAGCTCGCGAAGGACCTCGGCAACACATGTTCAACACGCGATCATCACGCGTCACTCGATGCGTGACTGCATGAGTCACACGCAGCATGTCGAACAAAGTGTTGTATGAACGTAGCAACGCGAATCGAAAACAGGAATTTTCGCGAGTGAGCTCTTTTATCGCTCGTGAAAAGATGGTACAAACCGTTCTAAATTGATGGTGACATTTATGCTCAACTGGGATGACGAGATCACTGCCGTAACTCCCTCGAGCGCGACGCAACCGAACGTGTTGCGCAACGCTGCGGGGTCGGTTGTGGGTTCGCAAATCGGAACGCGTTCCGCTCCTCATGCTCCCTCCGCTCAAGAAGTCTTCGCGAACGACATCGCTGTTGCTCCCGTCGCTCATGCTGCCAACGCGGCGGCCGCTTCCGAAGCGCGCGTCAATGTCGCCGACAAGCGCATCATCAACGGCCAGACTGACGTCAACCAGCTGGTGCCGTTCAAGTACAAGTGGGCCTGGGAAAAGTATCTGGCGGGTTGCGCCAACCACTGGATGCCGCAGGAAGTGAACATGTCGCGCGACATCGCCCTGTGGAAAGACCCGAACGGGCTGACCGAAGACGAGCGTCGCATCGTCAAGCGCAACCTGGGCTTCTTCGTGACGGCCGACTCGCTCGCCGCCAACAACATCGTGCTGGGCACCTACCGCCACATCACGGCGCCCGAATGCCGCCAGTTCCTGCTGCGTCAGGCGTTCGAAGAGGCGATCCACACGCACGCTTACCAGTACATCGTCGAGTCGCTCGGTCTCGACGAGGGCGAAATCTTCAACGCGTATCACGAGGTCCCGTCGATCCGCGCGAAAGACGAATTCCTGATTCCGTACATCCACGTGCTGACCGACCCGGCCTTCAAGACCGGTACGCTCGAAGCAGACCAGACGCTGCTGCGCTCGCTGATCGTGTTCGCCTGTGTGATGGAAGGCCTGTTCTTCTACGTCGGCTTTACGCAAATCCTGGCGCTCGGACGCCAGAACAAGATGACCGGCGCGGCGGAGCAGTACCAGTACATCCTGCGCGACGAGTCGATGCACTGCAACTTCGGCATCGACCTGATCAACCAGATCAAACTCGAAAACCCGCACCTGTGGACGGCTGAGTTCCGCGCCGAAATTCGCGCGATCTTCCAGCAGGCGGTCGAGCTCGAATACCGCTACGCCGAAGACACGATGCCGCGCGGTGTGCTCGGCCTGAACGCGTCGATGTTCAAGAGCTATCTGCGCTTCATCTGCAACCGCCGTTGCCAGCAGATCGGTCTCGATCCGCTGTACCCGAACGAGGAAAACCCGTTCCCGTGGATGAGCGAGATGATCGACCTGAAGAAGGAACGCAATTTCTTCGAGACGCGAGTGATCGAATATCAGACTGGCGGTGCGCTGTCCTGGGAGTAAGCCGGGATTCGCGTCGCGGATGGTTTCATTGATGGGGATGCCGCCGCCTGTGGCCGCGGCGCCCCGGGTTAGGAGCAGAACGGCCTGATGCAAAGCGTGCCCGGTGCCTTGACGGCCCACAAACATGACAGGCACTTTGCGGACCCTTCAGTGGGATGGGCAAACTTCCCCCCGGAAAAAGCCGCTGGCGTCGTTGCCGGCGGCCCGATCAAGCAATTGCCGGCGTCGCCTCGCGACGCCGACCAGATTTGGCGCGCGGTGCCTTGGGGCACGGCGCGCCTTACCGCATTCATTAGCGTAAGCGCGTTGCACCTGCGTACGCCGATGAATAGCCCGCTTCGTAGCGCGCGCCCTGAGAAGCGTCCGCGGGAAGCGGGTTTTGACGAAGGGTGTAGTTTGAACTGACCTCATCTGAAAACCTGAAGGAGAAAATGATGGCAACTGCAAAGAAAGCCGCGGCCAAGAAGACCGCAGCAAAGAAGACCGCAGCAAAGAAGGCTGCTCCGGCTAAGAAGGCTGCTCCGGCCAAGAAGGTCGCCGCGAAGAAGGTCGCAGTGAAGAAGGTCGCAGCGAAGAAGGTCGCGGCGAAGAAGGCAGCACCGGCGAAGAAAGCCGCAGTGAAGAAGGTCGCGGCGAAGAAGGTTGCAGCCAAGAAGGTCGCGGCGAAGAAGGCAGCACCGGCGAAGAAAGCCGCGGTGAAGAAGGTCGCAGCGAAGAAGGTCGCAGCGAAGAAGGCGGCACCGGCGAAGAAGACCGCAGCGAAGAAAGCAGCACCGGCGAAGAAGACCGCGGCGAAGAAGACCGCTGCCAAGAAGGCCGCGCCTGCGAAAAAGGCTGCAGCCAAGAAAGCTGCACCTGCCAAGAAGGCTGCCGCGAAGAAGGCCGCTGCACCTGCGAAGAAGGCTGCCCCTGCGAAGAAGGCTGTCGCCAAGAAGGCCGCGCCTGCTCCCGCTGCGCCTGCTGTCTCGAGCGCACCGGCGGCGACGGTGAAGACCGCGCTGAACCCGGCAGCGGCATGGCCGTTCCCGACGGGCAGCCGTCCGTAAGCAGTAGCTGTAGCAGTACGTCGACACATCGAACGATGTGTCGGATGACCGGGTCGTGCTCGAGCTGTTGCGAGCGCCACCCGGTCAATGTCCCGTTACCGGTGTGCCGGTGGCGGGTTTTTTTTTGCCTGTCGCCCGGAAAGAAAAACACGCATGGACCCGGGAGGGCGCATGCGTGTGATGTCGTCGTCGCGGCGCTGAACTACGCGCGGCCGCGCGGGAGGGGGAACTGCGCTTAGTGCGTGACGCGCGTGACGCCGCCACTCGACAGCAGCCTCACGCGATCGCCGGCGCGGAAGATTTCGCCGGTGGCAGTTTGGGTGATGGCGCGCATGTCGCCGTTGTCGAGCCGCACGGTGATTTCGATGCCGTCGCGCATCGCCACACGGTTTTCGATCGCATTGCCGGCGACCGCACCGCCGATGCCGCCGACGATACCCGTCGCGACCTGGCCACGTCCGCCGCCGAACGCAGTGCCAGCGAGCGCGCCGAGCGCCGCGCCGCCGAGTGCGCCGATGCCGATCGGCTGACCTTCGTTCGTGCTGATTCGGACCGCGCGCACGCTTTCCACCGTGGCCATGCGCACCGTCTGTTCACGCTGCGCCTGCGAAGCGGTGAAAACGTCGGGAGAGCTGCTGTTGACCGCACACCCCGACATGGCCAGCGAACCGGCGATCAAGGTGGCGACGATCAGGCGACTCGAGGTTCTCATTCCCAAACTCCCATAGCACGCGATATCAGTGCAGGTCGTATCCGAAGGCCTGCTTGAACCGCTCGTTGATTTCCGCCCGGCTGGGCGCGTAGTTTTGCGGGCCCTGATGCTCGATCTTCAGTGCGCCCATCAGGCTGGCGAGACGGCCGGTGGTTGCCCAACCGAGGCCCTTCTCGATACCGTAGAGCAAGCCGCCGCGAAATGCGTCGCCGCAACCGGTGGGATCGAGCACCCGCCTGGCCTTGACCGCCGGGATTTCTTCGATAGCGCCGCCGTGATGGATCTGAGCACCCTTCTCGCCGAGCGTGATGATCAGCGCATCGACCTTGCTGGCGATCTGCTCGATCGACCAGCCGGTCTTATTGCTCACCAGCGCGGCTTCGTAATCGTTGACCGCTACATAGGTAGCAAGTTCAATGACGCGCCGCAGCGTCTCGCCGTCGAACAGCGGCAAGCCCTGGCCCGGATCGAAGATGAACGGCACGCCTGCGGCGGCCAGCTGCTCGGAGTGTTGAACCATGCCGTCATAGCCGTCCGGCGCGACGATGCCGAGCGTCAAGCCCTTCACTTCGTCGGCGCGGTTCTGATGCGACTGCATCATCGCGCCCGGATGGAACGCGGTGATCTGGTTGTTCTCGAGGTCGGTCGTGATCATCGCCTGCGCCGAGTAGGTGTCGGGCACGACGAGCACGTTTTCCGTCGACAGGCCGAGCTCCGCGAGCCGGTCCAGATAAAGCTGCGCGTCGACGGCGCCGATCGCGCCCATGATGCGCGCGTCGCCGCCGAGCAGATTCAGCGCATACGCGATGTTGCCCGCGCAACCGCCGAACTCGCGACGCATGGTCGGCACGAGAAAGCTTACGTTCAGGATGTGGACCTGCTCCGGCAGGATGTGCTCCCGAAAGCGGCCTTCGAAGGTCATGATGTTGTCGTACGCGAGCGAGCCGCAGATGAGCGTAGCCAAGGCGAGCGTTCCTGTATGAAAACGGTGGGATAGGAAGACAGACGCGCCGCGCCGACGGCGCCACGCGAGGCGCGGCGCCGTCGTTCGCGAGCGAGAGGGCTTACTTCAGCGCGGCGAGCGCTGCGTCGTAGTTCGGTTCGTTCTTGATCTCGCCGACCAGCTCGGCGTGCAAGACCTTGTCGTTCTCGTCCAGCACGACGACCGCGCGCGCGGTCAGGCCGGTCAGCGGACCGCTCGTCACATCGACGCCGTACGCTTGCGCGAACTCGTGGCCGCGGAACGTCGACGCGGTCACCACGTTCTCGATGCCCTCGGTCGTGCAGAAGCGCGACGCCGCGAACGGCAGGTCGCCCGACACCACAATCACTGCCGTGTTGCTGAGCTTCGCGGCGGCTTCGTTGAACTTGCGCGTCGACGTTGCGCAGGTCGGCGTGTCGAGACTCGGGACGATGTTGAGCACCTTGCGCTTGCCGGCGAAGTCGGCGAGCGTCAGCGGCTTCAGGTCGCGGCCGACCAGCGAGAACGCGGCGGCCTGCTGGCCGACCGACGGGAAAGTGCCGCTTACTTCGATCGGGTTGCCACCCAGCGTGACTTGACTCATGTGTTGTGCTCCGAAAAGGGCGTCAGTGACGACAATGATGCGCCCGCTCGGGAGCGGGCGCGCGAGGGTGCGTTACGGATAAAAGATCTGTACACGGAAATTGGAGGCGATCGCGGTGCCGGTGTCGAGGTGCACGATCATCGTCTGTGTCGCGTGCGCGGGCAGGCCGGCCGCGATCACGGTGCCCGGTGGCACGTAATCCTGCGGCCATAGCACGCGCCGCACCGCGACGTTGTTCTGATCGTCGAGCAGCGTGAGTTCGATCGCCGGGTAGGCGAGCGCGATGTTCAGGCGGTTGTGCAGCGGCATCTTCAGTTCGAGCTTGTGCGGGCCGTCGATCTGCCGCAGATCGGAGGGCTCGACCAGCAAGCCTTCGATGTCGTGCGGCGGCGTCAGCTGACAGCCGAGGTGCGCGCAGGCTTGCGCATACAGGATCTGCGAGCGCGGCACGTTGACCATGATGGTCTCGCGTTGCCACCACGCGAGTTGCGCGAGCAGCGCACTGACGAGCAGCGCGGCGAGCACCACGCCGGCGACGATCCAGCCGACGCGGCCGGCGTCCACCGGGCGGGTTTCGCGCATAACCGGAAACGGATCGTCGCCAGCGCTGATCGGAGGATTGACCGAGAACGGCTCGCCGCTCGATGGGGCGGGCGCCGGGCCTCCCGGCGGGCGCGGGCCGCCGGGACCACCGGCGCCGGCAGCGCCTGCGGCGGCGCCGAAGCCGGCCGCACCTACGCCGGCCGCACCTACGCCGGCCGCACCTAAGCCGGCCGCGCCTACGCCGGCCGCGCCGAAGTGCGGTTCGTTGTCGCGCATGCCATGAAGGTTTGCCGGCTCACGCCGCGCGGGTTCGTCGAGCATGGACGGCTCGGGGCGTTCGACCTTGTGCCAGACGCGTGGCGCTTCGTTGTCGACTCGCGGTGGGGCAGCAGGCGCGGAGGGCGGGGCGACAGGCGGTTCATCGACCGCGTCGTCGGCGGGATAGGCGAACGGTTCGAGCGGCGCGTCGGCCAGCGTCGGCTCATCGTCCGGGGAGAGCGGCGCCGGGGAAGCGCCAGCGCGCAGTTCAGGTTCGGTCGCCTGACGCGGCGTGCCCGACGTGACGGTTGCGTGCTCGGTGCCGCCGAGCGACAGCGGCGCGAGCGGCACGCTGCTCGCGTGGTCGCGCAAACGGGAGTCGAGCGTGCTGCGGGAAATGCTGGTGGAGTCCTGTTCCGGAGCCAGCGCGCTCGGGGCCCATGCGTCGCTGCTGAAATCCGAGCCTGGTTGCCGCACTCCCGACAGCGCTTCGATCGCCGCCGCGGCGGCAACCGGTTTGGCGTTCGAAAAATCGCCGCCTTCGGAGACGTCGAACAGACTGCTCGATGCGTCGAAGACTTCCTGACAATGCCCGCACCGCACGAGGCCGCGGCGCTGTGCAAGCTGCGCCGGTTGCAGACGGAAAACAGTTTCGCAGAAGGGGCAACGCGTCGCCAGGTGCATATCGAGCCGTTGAGCCAGAGGCCGTTAGGTTGACAATATGCCTTATTCTAATTGCTTTCGCGGCGCGTTCCGGCGAGGCACACCCAACCTTCATGTTCGCGCCACACGCTGATGTCGATCCAGCGGGCGTAGACCTGCGCGACTTCGTCGGCCTGGCGCGCGAGAATCCCCGACAGTGCGATGCGGCCGCCCGGCTTCACCTTCGACGACAACATCGACGCCATCAGCTTCAGCGGATTCGACAGAATGTTCGCGACCACCACGTCGAATTCGCCGGCCGGGCAGGCATCGGGCAGGCCATAGGTGACGTCGGCGTGGTTGCGCTCGCTATTGTGACGCGCCGATTCGACCGCCTGCGGATCGATGTCGATGCCGATCACCGGATCGGCGCCGCACTTCTTCGCGAGAATCGCGAGGATGCCCGAGCCGCAGCCGTAGTCGAGCACGGACTGGCCGGGCTTGATCGCATGTTCGATCCACTCCATGCATAGGCGCGTGGTGGGGTGGCTGCCGGTGCCGAACGCGAGGCCCGGATCGAGTTCGAGCACGAGCGCGTCAGGGTCCGGCGCATCGTGCCACGACGGCACCACCCAGATGCGCTCGCCGATCTGAATCGGATCGAACTGCGACTGCGTGAGCCGCACCCAGTCCTGCTCCTCGACCTCGCGCACGGTATAGGCCGGCGCGGCATCGAGTCCGATTTCGTTGGCCGCGGCGGTCAGCAGCACGGCCGGATCGTGCTCCGGCGCGAGCAGGGCGATCACGCGCGAATGCTGCCATGCCGTGCGATCCGGCGTGAGACCGGGCTCGCCGAACAGCGGCTGCTCGTCGGGCGTGTCGGCGTCGGCATCTTCAACCGACACGGACAGCGCGCCCAGCTCGAGCAGCGCGTCGGAGAACTCCTCCGCGTGCTCGCGCGCCAGTTCGGCGACCAGTTCCCGATAACTCATGACTTACGCTTCTTCCGCGACCTGCTGACGCGCGGCCAGCCGGTTTTCGAGGTAATGGATGCTGGTGCCGCCTTCGACGAACTTCGCGTCGAGCATCAGCTCGCGGTGCAGCGGGATGTTGGTCTGAATGCCTTCGACCACCATTTCCGACAACGCGATACGCATCCGGCTGATCGCCTGTTCGCGCGTGGCGCCGTAAGCAATCAGCTTGCCGATCATCGAATCATAGTTCGGCGGCACGAAATAACCATTGTAGGCGTGCGAATCGACGCGGATGCCGGGGCCGCCCGGCATATGCCACGACGTCAGGCGTCCCGGCGACGGCGTGAACTTGAACGGATCTTCGGCGTTGATCCGGCATTCGATCGCATGGCCGCGGAACTGGATGTCGCGCTGACGGAACGCGAGCTTCTCGCCGGCCGCGATGCGGATCTGTTCCTGCACGATGTCGACACCGGTGATCAGTTCGGTCACCGGATGCTCGACCTGCACGCGCGTGTTCATCTCGATGAAGTAGAACTCGCCGTTTTCGTACAGGAACTCGAAGGTGCCCGCGCCGAGATAGCCCATCTTCTTGCACGCATCCGCGCAACGATCGCCGATCCGGTCGATCAGACGGCGCGCGATGCCCGGCGCCGGCGCTTCCTCGATCACTTTCTGGTGACGGCGTTGCATCGAGCAGTCGCGCTCGCCGAGCCACACGGCATTCTTGAACGAGTCGGCGAGCACCTGGATTTCGATGTGCCGCGGGTTCTCGAGGAATTTCTCCATGTAGACCTGCGGGTTGCCGAACGCGCGGCCGGCTTCCTCGCGGGTCATGTTGACCGCGTTGACGAGCGCCGCTTCCGTATGGACCACGCGCATGCCGCGGCCGCCGCCGCCGCCCGCTGCCTTGATGATGACCGGATAGCCGATCTGTCGGGCGATCTTCACGATCTCCTTCGGATCGTCCGGCAGTGCGCCTTCCGAACCGGGCACGCAAGGCACGCCGGTCTTGATCATGGTCTGCTTGGCCGTGACCTTGTCGCCCATCATGCGGATCGTTTCCGGACGCGGGCCGATGAAGGTGAAGCCGGACTGCTCGACGCGCTCGGCGAAGTCGGCGTTCTCCGACAGGAAGCCGTAGCCGGGGTGGATCGCTTCGGCGTCGGTCACTTCGGCCGCGCTGATCAGCGCGGGCATGTTCAGATAGCTCAGATTCGACGGGGCCGGGCCGATGCAGACCGCCTCGTCGGCGAGCTTCACGTACTTGGCTTCCTTGTCGGCTTCCGAGTAGACGACGACCGTCTTGACGCCGAGCTCGCGGCAGGCGCGCTGGATACGAAGCGCGATCTCGCCACGATTGGCAATGAGGATTTTTTCAAACATAGCGGGTTTTCGACTCATCAATGGGCGCCGGGTCGGTCACGACGCCGGCTGCCGCAGAGGATCGGTCGCGCGCCTCGGGACGAGCGGCGCGCGGGCGGCGAATGGTGCGTGCCGCGTTAGCCGACCACGAACAGCGGTTGGCCGTACTCGACCGCCTGGCCGTTTTCGACGAGGATCTCCTTGACCACGCCCGACTTGTCCGCTTCGATCTCGTTGAGCAGCTTCATCGCTTCGATGATGCAGATGGTCTGGCCTTCCTTGACCGTGTCGCCAACCTGCACGAACGGATCGGCACCCGGCGACGGCGCGCGGTAGAACGTGCCGACCATCGGCGAGGTGACGACGTGACCTTGCGGCGCGGCGGCGGCCGGCGTGGCCGGAGCGTTCGCGGCGGCCGGCGCTTCGACTGCTGCCGGCGCGGCTTGCGGGAATTGCGGTGCGGCGTACGAGGCGGACGGTTGGACGTAAACCGGCGGCGCATTCTTGACGATGCGGACCTTGCCTTCGCCCTCGGTCACTTCGAGTTCGGAAATACCGGACTCCGAGACCAGGTCGATCAGAGTTTTGAGTTTACGTAGATCCATCAGGGTGCCCCTTTCAATGCGTAGTGTGCCGGCGTATGCAAAGGTGCAGTAGCCGGCTCAAATTGGACGTGTTTGGATTCAGCCGCGCGACGAACCAGCGGCGAGCCGGTCGAGCGCGAATTCGAGCGCGTACAGATACCCCTTCCAGCCGAGGCCGCAAATCACGCCCTCTGCCTGGTCGGAGAAATACGAGTGATGCCTGAACGGTTCCCGGCGATGCACGTTCGAAAGATGAACCTCGACGAACGGGATGCCGACCCCCGCTAGTGCGTCCCGAATGGCCACGCTCGTGTGCGTGTACGCGGCGGGATTGATCAGGATGAAATCGGTTT
Organism: Paraburkholderia sp. BR14320; assembly: GCF_040948665.1. Taxonomy (NCBI): domain Bacteria; kingdom Pseudomonadati; phylum Pseudomonadota; class Betaproteobacteria; order Burkholderiales; family Burkholderiaceae; genus Paraburkholderia; species Paraburkholderia sp. BR14320. The sequence goes on along the minus strand of NZ_JBFPKG010000081.1, from coordinate 3,066 downwards.
GCTCGGTGCGGGCCGCCTGAATGCGGTCGACCAGCGCGCCTTCGTGATTGCTCTGGAATGATGCGAATTCGACGCCCGCATCGGCTGCACGGTCCGCCAGCGCCTGATCGATCTGCGGCAGGGTCACGCGACCGTAGACCTCGGGTTCCCGGGTGCCGAGAAGGTTGAGGTTGGGTCCGTGCAGTACCAGCAGGCGCGTCATGGTCGCTTCTTTTTCCGTGGAATTGCGCGCACTTTAGCGCTGATTAGAGAAACTTGTCTAGTTTCGCGCGCGTACGCGGCGACGGCCGGGGCGGGCCGCCGCACAGCCGTGAGCCGAACTTCACTCAAAATCGGGGATTATCCGCGCATTTTCGCTCGTTCTGCACGCAAGCGGGCGCCAAAAAGCGCAGCGTCAGAAATCGGGAAATTTATAGCGTGTCGAGCGTCTGACGCAGGGCCGCGGGGTCGATCTGGCCCAATTTTGTCGAGCGGATGTTGCCTTTTGCGTCGATCACGACGGTAAACGGCAAGCCGCCCGCATTGTTGCCGAACGCGCGCGCGAGGTCGGCGCCGCCGAAACCGGTCACGTAGATCGGGTACGCGACCTTGACCTTCTGCAGGAAGGTCTGGATGTTCTTTTCCGAGTCGACGCCGAGACCGACGAACTGGATGCCTTTCTTCGCGTATTCGCGCTGGATCTGCGACAGCTCAGGCATTTCCTCGACGCACGGGCCACACCACGACGCCCAGAAGTTGACGACGATAGGGTGGCCCTTGAGCATGCTCAGCGACTGCGGCTTGCCGTCGACATTCGTGACCGGCGCACTCCACAGCTGCTGGACGGGACTCGCCTGGGTATCAGGCTGTGACCCACCCTGCGCCGCGTACGCGACGTCGGCGCCGCGATTGAGCCAGTGATTGGCCAGCACACCGCCGCCCGCGGCGAGCAGCGCGACGGCCACGCCCGCCAGCATACGTCTTGTGTTCATCGTGCTCCGCTCTGTCTGATCAATTGGTGAAGGATGGCACCTGGTCGCCGTCGAGCAGCGCCTGTACCGCCTGCAGGTTCGCCCGCGCCGTGCGGCCGCGTGCGTCGGCGCGCACCGCGCCGCGCAGGTCGTCCGTTTCGTACAGCGCGACATGGATGCCGACCGGCTCGGCGTTGCGGTCGTCCGCGGGACGCCACAGAAAGCTCAGCGTCTCCACATAGCCACGTCCCGCGAAATGGCGCGTTTCCGACACGTCGTACTGGATATTCGCGTTAAGCATGTAGATCGCGACTTCCTTCGGATTGTCGCAAAACACCTGCAGATGCACGTCCGAATGCTCGCCGGCCGTGCCGCCGAGTACCGCGCCCGTCAGATACGGATTGAACGGCGTGAGCCGCTCCATCCAGTCGACCGCGATCACACGCAGCCGCCGCAAGAGCGCCGGCTGGCTGTCGCCCTGGAACAGCGATTGATATTCGCGGATTTCTTCTTCGATCTGGTCGTTGTCCGGCAGCCATTCGCCGGCAATACGGGTTTCGCCGACGACCTGCCGGGCCGCCTTGCGCTTCGCGCTGGCGTAGTCCAGACCGTCTTCGGCAATCATGCGCGCAGCCGCGATCGCGATTTCCTCGCGCACGCGTTGCGGATCGAAATGTGATTTGCGGACCATCCCTGCATCATACTAGATCGGGCCTGGCGACGCGGCTGGGCGGCCCGGACGGGGCGGCGCCGGGCGTGGCCCGCAGGGGCGGCGCGCGCCGTGTCGGTTACAATAGGCGTCCTTTGCAGACGGTCGTTCCGGCCGTCCTGCGGCCTCCCATCCCTCGCAAAAAACGCCCCCACGGCACGACAGGCTTATGCATATCCACATCCTCGGCATCTGCGGCACCTTCATGGGCGGACTCGCGGTGCTCGCGCGCAATGCGGGCCACACGGTGACCGGCTGCGACGCCGGCGTCTATCCGCCGATGAGCACGCAGCTCGAGGCCCAAGGCATCCGTCTGATCGAGGGCTACGACGCGGAACAGCTGAACGGCCTGAACGCGGATCTGTTCGTGATCGGCAACGTGGTCACGCGCGGGAATCCGCTGATGGAAGCGATTCTGGATCGCGGCCTGCCGTACGTGTCCGGTCCGCAGTGGCTCGGCGAGCACGTGCTGAACGGCAAATGGGTGCTGGCCGTGGCCGGCACGCACGGCAAGACCACCACGAGCTCGATGCTGACCTGGCTGCTCGAAGACGCGGGCCTGAATCCGGGCTTTCTGATCGGCGGTGTGCCGCTGAACTTCGGCGTGTCGGCGCGGCTCACCGATTCGAGCTTCTTCGTGATCGAAGCCGACGAATACGACACCGCATTCTTCGATAAACGCTCGAAGTTCGTCCATTACCGCCCGAAAACGGCGGTACTGAACAATCTCGAATTCGATCACGCCGACATCTTCCCTGATCTCGCCGCGATCGAAACGCAGTTCCACCATCTGATCCGTACAGTGCCGCGCCTTGGCCGCGTCGTCACGAACGGCCGCGAGGACGCGCTCGAGCGCGTGCTGATGCGCGGCTGCTGGAGCGAGGTCGAGCGCTTCGGGGTGCAGGGTGGCTGGGAGATCCAGCCGGCGGAGCAGGGCGTGCCCGTCGACGAACGCTTTGCCGTCTATCACAGCGGCGAGCGCGTCGGCGTGGTCGACTGGCAGGTGCAGGGCGAACATAACCGCATGAACGCGCTCGCCGCGATCGCCGCCGCGCGCCACGTCGGCGTGCCGCCCGCGCAGGCCGCGAAATCGCTGTCGAGCTTCCGCAACGTGAAGCGCCGCATGGAAGTGCGCGGCAGCGTCGACGGCGTGACCGTATATGACGACTTCGCGCATCACCCCACCGCGATCGAGACGACGGTGGCCGGGCTGCGTGCGCGGGTCGGCCGCGACAACACGCGAATTCTCGCGGTGCTCGAACCGCGCTCGAACACGATGAAGCTCGGCGTGATGAAAGCGCAACTGCCGGCAAGCCTCGCCGACGCCGACCTCGTGTTCGGCTACGGTGCGCCGAGCGGGCGCGACGCGCTCGGCTGGAACCTCGGCGAAGCGCTCGCGCCGCTCGA
>NZ_JBFPKG010000080.1:0-20710 GCF_040948665.1 Paraburkholderia sp. BR14320 | reverse complement strand
GACGTCGGCAGCGGCAAGACGATCGTCGCGGCGCTCGCGGCCGCGCAGGCGATCGATGCCGGCTACCAGGCCGCGCTGATGGCGCCGACCGAAATCCTCGCCGAGCAGCACGCGCGCAAGTTGCGCGGCGCGGTTGCGCCGCTCGTCGTGCGCGCGCTTCAGCGACATCTGCTGCGCGAGCAGCTCCTCGAACTTGATGCGCACCCAGGCCGGATGCGTGCCGTCGATCAACGCCGTTTCGTCAGACTGCACGCCCGGATGATGCAGCGTGCGTACCGCGTCCATCAGCGCCGGCACGCCGAGCGGTTCGAGAAACGCGCGTGCGACCGGCGCGGGCAGCAGCTCCGGCAGCGACGTGCGCGCGAGCGCGTTGTCGATCGCCTTGCGCAGATACGCCTGCGACACGCCTGCGGTGCTCGGATAGACCGGTGTCAGCGCCTGCGGCAGCGGCGTGTCTTCATCGACGACGCGCACGGCCGGATGCACCATCTCCATGCCGAAAAAGCCGCCGCGCACGTCGCCGCGCACGCGCAGGCGCGCGCCGACCGCCATCTGCTTGACCTGCGAGCCGTAGAAATTCAGAAAACGGAGCACCAGTTCGTCGCCGTCGGCGTCGCGCAGCTTCACGAGCAGCTGCCGGCGCGGGCGATAGGCGATCTCGTTGTCGAACACCACGCCTTCGGTTTGCGCGATACCGCCGGGCAGCAGATGACCGATCGGCGTCAGCGACGTTTCGTCTTCGTAGCGCATCGGCAGATGCAGCACGAGGTCGATGTCTCGTGTGAGGCCGAGTTTGGCGAGCTTGTCGGCGGTTTTGACGGGGGCTTTGGCTGCGGGTTTGGCGGCGGCCTTCGCCGCGGCTTTGGTTTTGGCGGCGGGTTTGTCGTCGCTCGCGGGGTCGCCGTCGCGCCCGGCATCCTGGCCCGCGGCGATCATGCCGCCTTGCGCGCCGCCTTCTGCGCCTCGGTCGCCCGCCTCCGCTCGCGCACCACGGCGCCGCGGTTCGGCGCCCGCTTCGAGGGTGGCAACGGACGATCGGCGTTCGGACAAAGGCATGAGCTGCTTCGCAAGTACAATATCGGCTGCTGTCGAAAAAAAACGTGCCGCTCTGCGCGCATCCAGCGTGGGCAAGATGCGGCTCAACGCGCACGCGGGCCGCTTCGGCGTCCCGCCATCATAGCCGCCCGGCTCCGGCTTCGGCTCAATTCAGTCCCAAATCAGTACCAATCCGCTTCCAGTCGTTCGCATGTTTACGCTTTCCGATTTCGATTTCGATCTGCCGCCCGAGCTGATCGCGCAAGTCGCGCTGCCCGAGCGCAGCGCAAGCCGTCTGCTCGACGTGGACGCCGCGGGCGCCGCCGACGGCGCCGCGCGCCTGATCGACCGCCGCTTTACCGACTTGCCCGAGTGCCTCGCGCCGGGCGATCTGCTGGTCTTCAATGACACCAAAGTGCTGAAGGCGCGCTTCTTCGGCCAGAAAGCGAGCGGCGGCAAGGTCGAAGTGCTGGTCGAGCGGCTGACCGGCGAGCGCAGCGCGCTTGCGCAGATCCGCGCGAGCAAGAGCCCGCAGGCGGGCACGACGATCCGTCTCGCGGATGCTTTCGACGTCACCGTCGGCGAGCGCGTCGACCAGTTCTACACGCTGCACTTCCCCGACGACTGCCTGACGCTGATCGAGCAATACGGCCGTCTGCCGCTGCCGCCGTACATCGAGCACGATCCCGACGCGACCGACGAAACCCGCTATCAAACGGTGTACGCGCAGAACCCGGGCGCGGTCGCCGCGCCGACCGCCGGCCTGCACTTCGACGACGCGCTGCTCGCGAGGCTCGACGCCCTCGGCATCGAACGCGCGACGCTGACGCTGCACGTTGGCGCGGGCACGTTCCAGCCGGTGCGGGTCGAGAACATCGCCGAGCACAAGATGCACAGCGAGTGGTATCACCTGCCGCAAGCGCTCGCGGACAAGATTGCTGCGACCAAAGCGCGCGGCAACCGCGTGATCGCGGTCGGCACGACCTCGATGCGCGCGCTCGAAGCCGCCGCGCGCGACGCCGAAGCGGCCGGCCATCCGCTCGCCGCGGCGAGCGCCGAAACCGACATCTTCATCACGCCGGGCTACCGCTTCCGCGTGGTCGACCGGCTGGTCACGAACTTCCATTTGCCGAAGTCGACGCTGCTGATGCTGGTGTCGGCGTTCGCCGGTGTCGAGACGATTCGCGCCGCGTATCGTCACGCGATCGACGAGCGTTATCGCTTTTTCAGCTACGGTGACGCGATGCTGCTGACGCGGCGAGATGCCTAAGCCGGTTCGAGCACTGCATCAGCGTATTGGCTGTTTTCCCAACCGCCGCGATCCCTCGTGGCGGTTTTCATTGATTGCGCCGGACTGTTTTCCGGTAGCACAGGAGTAATCCCCATGACCCTTGGTCATCTCTCGCAGCATCCTGCCCACGAGCGCCCGGAGAATGGCCTCAAATTCGAACTGCTCGGCACCGACGGCCTCGCGCGCCGCGGCCGCGTCACGCTCAATCACGGCGTGGTGGAGACGCCGATCTTCATGCCGGTCGGCACCTATGGCACCGTGAAGGCGGTCCAGCCGCGCGAGCTCGACGAAATGCACGCGCAGATCATCCTCGGCAATACGTTTCACCTGTGGCTGCGGCCCGGCCTCGAAACGATCGAAGCGCACGGCGGCCTGCACGGCTTCATGGGCTGGAAGAAGCCGATCCTGACCGACTCGGGCGGTTTCCAGGTGTTCTCGCTTGGCGATCTGCGCAAGATCACCGAGGACGGCGTCACGTTCGCGTCGCCGATCAACGGCGACCGGCTGTTCCTGTCGCCGGAAGTGTCGATGCAGATCCAGAAGGTGCTGAACTCCGACATCGTGATGCAGTTCGACGAATGCACGCCGTACGCGACCAACAACATCCCGACCTCGCACAAGGACGCGGCCGAATCGATGCGCATGTCGATGCGCTGGGCCCAGCGCTCGATCGACGAATTCCAGCGCCTCGGCAATCCGAATGCCCTCTTCGGCATCGTGCAGGGCGGCATGTTCGAAGACTTGCGCGACGAGTCACTCGCCGGCCTCGCCGAGAAGAACTTCCACGGCCTCGCGATCGGCGGTCTGTCGGTCGGCGAGCCGAAGGAAGACATGATGCGGATCCTCAACCACATCGGCCCGAAGCTGCCGGCCAACAAGCCGCACTACCTGATGGGCGTCGGCACGCCGGAAGACCTGGTGGCCGGCGTCGCGGCCGGCGTCGACATGTTCGACTGCGTGATGCCGACGCGCAACGCACGCAACGGCTGGCTGTTCACGCGCTTCGGCGACATCAAGATCCGCAACGCGACGCACAAGAACTCGCTGCGCCCGCTCGACGAGCAATGCGGCTGCTACACCTGCCGCAACTTCACGCGCGGCTATCTGCACCACCTGCATCGCGTTGGCGAAATCCTCGGCGCGCAGCTGAACACGATCCACAACCTGCACTACTACCTCGAACTGATGCAGGAAATGCGCGATGCGATCGAGGCGAAGCTGTTCGACGCGTTCCGCAAGCGCTTTCACGAAGACCGGTCGCGCGGCGTCGAACCGTCGTCCTGACGGCCCGGTACGCGAATGCCGCCGAAGAGTGCCCATGCCGCACGCGGACAACTTACAATTTGCTTTCGCAGGCCGCTGAATTTGCCCCGCATCGGACCTTTAAACGGTTGATCGCAAAGCCGATTCGCCGTGCCGGCGTGCGTGTGGCCGGTGGTAGAATAATCGGCTGATTTTTTGTTCGTTTGTTTGACCAATAACGGAGAGACCAACGTGTCGTTCATTTCCAATGCCTTCGCCCAAGGCGCTGCAGCAGGTGGTGTCGAATCGAACCTGATGAGCTTCCTGCCGCTGATCCTGATGTTCGGCGTGCTGTACTTCATCATGATTCGCCCGCAAATGAAGCGTCAGAAGGAACATCGCAACATGCTCGCAGCGATGGCCAAGGGCGATGAAGTCGTGACGAACGGCGGTATCGTCGGCAAGGTGACGAAGGTGGGCGAAGCCTACGTCGGCATCGAAATCTCGGAAGGCACGGAAATTACCGTGCAGAAGGCGTCGGTCACGACAATTCTCCCGAAGGGCACGATCAAGTCGCTGTAAGGCCTGCACTCCTCGCGTCCGGCGCGGCCTCGCCGGCGGTTCAGGCACTTCGCTGAACGGCCCGCGCTAATCGCCGGACGCATCGCATCCAAGCCAACCTTCCCGTTGGACCACTCATGAATCGCTACCCCCTCTGGAAATACGCCGTGATGCTGGTGGCTCTGGTCATCGGCCTCGTGTACACGCTGCCCAATCTGTACGGCGAAGCGCCGGCGGTGCAGGTGTCGAGCGGCAAGGCCACGGTCAGGCTCGACGCCACCACGCTGGCGTCGGTCGAAGCCGCGCTCGCGGGCAATCAGATCAAGCCGACCGCGGTCACGTTCGACAACTCGCAGAACAACGCGAACATCCGCGTGCGCCTGACGGACACGGACACGCAGCTGCGCGTGAAAGACCTGCTGCAAAAGACGCTCAATAGCGATCCGAACGATCCGCAATACATCGTCGCACTGAACCTGCAAAGCGCGTCGCCGACCTGGATGACCGCGCTGCGCGCACTGCCGATGTACCTCGGCCTGGACCTGCGCGGCGGCGTGCACTTCCTGCTGCAGGTCGACATGGCCGGCGCACTGAACAAGAAGCTCGATTCGGACGCCTCGGACGTGCGCACGCTGCTGCGCGACAACAACGTCCGCGACGGCGGCGTGAATCGCGTGAACCAGTCGGTGGTGGTGAATCTGGCCGATCAGGCCACGGCGGACGCGGCCCTCAAGCTGCTGGGCCGCGGCGTCAGCGAACTCCAGTGGACCTCGCAGCCGAACACCGGCGCGGACGGCGGTGTGCAGCTGGTCGGCACTTTCACGCCGGCCGTGCAGCGCGCGGTGCAGGACGCCGCGCTCAAGCAGAACATCACGACGCTGCATAACCGCGTGAACGAACTCGGCGTGGCCGAGCCGGTGATCCAGCAACAGGGCGCGGACCGCATCGTGGTCGAGCTGCCGGGCGTGCAGGACACCGCGAAGGCGAAGGACATCATCGGCCGCACGGCGACGCTCGAAGCGCGCCTCGCCGACCCGGTCAACACGCATCCGAACCCGAACGACCCGGTGCCGCCGGGCGACGAACTCTTCACGCAAGGCAACCAGGCGCCGGTGCTGCTGCGCAAGCAGGTGATCTTCACCGGTGACCGCATCATCGACGCATCGGCGGGCTTCGACGAACATCAGCGTCCGTCGGTCAACATCCGTCTCGACTCGGCCGGCGGCCGCGCGGTGCGCGCGGTGTCGCGCGACAACATCGGCAAGCCGATGGCGATGGTGCTGTTCGAGCGCGGCAAGGGCGAAGTGCTGACGGTCGCAACCATCCAGTCGGAACTGGGCGACCGCTTCCAGATTACCGGCCAGCCGACCCCGCAAGCGGCCGCCGACCTCGCGCTGCTGCTGCGCGCCGGTTCGCTCGCCGCGCCGATGGAAATCATCGAGGAACGCACGATCGGCCCGAGCCTCGGCGCCGACAACATCAAGAAGGGCTTCCACTCGGTCGTATGGGGCTTCGCGGCGATCGCCGTGTTCATGATCGCGTACTACATGCTGTTCGGCGTGATCTCGATGATCGGCCTGTCCGTGAACCTGCTGCTGCTGGTCGCGGTGCTGTCGATGCTGCAGGCCACGCTCACGCTGCCGGGTATCGCCGCTATCGCGCTCGCGCTCGGTATGGCGATCGACGCGAACGTGCTGATCAACGAGCGCGTACGCGAAGAGCTGCGCCACGGCGCGCCGCCGCAACTGGCGATCCAGAACGGCTACGCGCACGCATGGGCGACGATTCTCGACTCGAACGTGACCACGCTGATCGCCGGCCTCGCGCTGCTCGCGTTCGGCTCGGGTCCGGTGCGCGGTTTCGCGATCGTCCACTGTATCGGCATTCTGACGTCGATGTTCTCGGCGGTGTTCTTCTCGCGCGGCCTCGTCAACTTCTGGTACGGCGGCAAGAAGAAGCTGAAGTCGCTGTCGATCGGCCAGGTGTGGCGTCCGCAAGCGGCAGCCGCCGGCTCGGCTGCTTATGCCGGCGGCCTCGACAGCAGCGACGCCGCGACCGACACCGCGCAGGCCATCGCTACGGCGAAGGCGAGCGCGAAGGCAAGCTCGAAGGCACCGGCTGCAGCCGGCGCGCAGGGTCGCACGAAGCCGACCGTGCGCCGCCGCAATGCGCCGGGCACGCCGACGTCGAATAGCTCGACGCCGCAGAAGCCGGGTTCATCCCGCTGAGTCCCGGAGAACAAGACCATGGAATTTTTCCGTTTCCGCAAAGACATTCCGTTCATGCAGCGCGCGTTGATTTTCAACGCGGTCTCGCTGATCACTTTTCTCGCCGCCGTGTTCTTCCTCGTGCATCGCGGGCTGCATCTGTCGGTGGAATTCACCGGCGGTACGGTGATCGAGGTTCAGTATCCGGGCGCGGTGCCGCTCGACCCGGTGCGTGCCACGCTCGGCAAGCTCGGCTATGCCGACGCGCAGGTGCAGAACTTCGGCACCGCGCGCGACGTGCTGATCCGTCTGCCGCTGAAGCCGGGCCTCACGTCCGCACAGCAGAGCGAGCAGGTGATGAGCGCGCTGAAGGCCGATACGCCCGAGGTGCAGTTGCAGCGCGTCGAGTTCGTCGGTCCGCAGGTCGGCAAGGAACTCGCCACCGACGGTCTGCTCGCGCTCGCGTGTGTGGTGATCGGTATCGTCATCTATCTGTCGTTCCGCTTCGAATGGAAGTACGCGGTCGCCGGCGTGATCGCGAACTTGCACGACGTCGTGATCATTCTCGGCTTCTTCGCGTTCTTCCAGTGGGAGTTCTCGCTGTCGGTGCTGGCAGCGGTGCTCGCGGTGCTCGGCTATTCGGTCAACGAGTCGGTGGTCATCTTCGACCGGATTCGCGAAACCTTCCGCCGCGAACGCAAGATGAGCGTGATGGAAGTGATCAACCACGCAATCACCAGCACGATGTCGCGTACCATCATCACGCACGGCTGTACGCAGATGATGGTGCTGTCGATGTTCCTGTTCGGCGGGCCGACGCTGCACTACTTCGCGCTCGCGCTGACGGTCGGTATTCTGTTCGGTATCTACTCGTCGGTGTTCGTCGCCGCGGCGCTCGCGATGTGGTTCGGCGTCAAGCGCGAAGACCTGATCAAGGAAAAGAAAGAAAGCCACAATCCGGAGGATCCGAACGCGGGCGCGCAGGTTTGATGTGTGCGTAGTCGCTGAGGATTGCGCGAATAAAAAAGGCCGGTTCTGTCGAACCGGCCTTTTGCGTTTACGCCGTGCGCGGCCGCTACCGACTCGAACCTAGCGGAACCCCAGCTTGCGTCGCGCGCCAATCAGCGCCGCGATGCTCAGCAGCGCGGCGAACATCATGTAGTAGCTCGGCGCTGCCTTCGATCCGGTCACGCTGATCAGCCACGCGATGATGAACGGCCCGAAGCCGCCGAAAATCGTCACCGCGATGTTATACGCGAGCGACATGCCGGTCGTGCGCGTCTGCACCGGGAAGATCTCCGACAGCAGGCCCGGCGTCGCGCCGAAGTAGCAGCTGACGAGAAGGCCGAACACGATCTGCCACACGATCAGCGTGCCGAAGCTCGGATGCGCGATCAGGAACGCGAACGCCGGATAGACGAGCACGAACAGCAGCACGGCCGCGCCCAGCATGATGCGCGTGCGTCCATGCAGATCCGACCAATGCCCGGCCACCGGCGAGAACACCATCTGGATCAGACCCGTCACCGCGATCGCCGCGAACGCGACCGACGGCGCGAGCCCCAGTTGCCGCACGCCATAAGTCGGCATGAACAGCATCAGATAGGAGGACACCGTTCCGAGGATCACCACGCCCATCGCGATCACGAGTCGCAGTTTCTGCGTTGCGAACGTGTCGCGCAGCGGCGTCTGCGTCGTTTCGGCGGCGAGGAATTCGGGCGTCTCGTCGAGCCTCGCGCGGATGTAGAACGCGACCGGTCCGATCAGCAGACCGAAAAAGAACGGCACGCGCCAGCCCCACGACGTCATCTGCTCGGGCGACAACCCGCCGGTCAGCAACGCGCCGAAACCGGCCGCGAGCAGCGTCGTCAGGCCCTGGCTCGCCATCTGCCAACTCGCATAGAAGCCGCGCCGCCCCGGCACGTGCTCGGCGAGAAACGCGGTTGCGCTGCCGAACTCGCCGCCGGCCGAGAAACCTTGCATCAGCCGCGCGAGCACGAGGATCAGCGGCGCGGCGAGACCGATGCTCTGATAGGTCGGCAGAATCGCGATGATCAGCGTGCCGCTCATCATCAGCAGAATCGAAAGCGTGAGCGCCGCCTTGCGCCCGGCGCGGTCCAAGTACGCGCCGATCACGATTGCGCCGAGCGGCCGCATGAAAAACGACACGCCGAAGGTGCCGAGCGTCAGCAGCAGCGACACGGTGTCGTTGCCGGCCGGAAAAAACAGTTTGGAGATGGTCACGGCGAAAAAGCCGTAGACCACGAGGTCGAACCATTCGAGCGCGTTGCCGATCGAGGCGGCCGCCACCGCGCGCCACGAATTCTGCCGGCTTCCCGCGACGCTTGCTGCTGTCGTTGCATTCATCCAGATCTCCTGTGCTGCGCGAAATATTTATTCGAAACAACGCGTGACGTCCGCGTTGGCCATCCCGGCAACGCGCACCCCCGGCATGACTCGTGCGCTCTATTTAACTGAAAAAATAAAAGTGAAGCGAGCGACAAATGCCCGATGCGGGTCAATGCGCGCCATGCATGGCCGTGCGGTTCGCTACCGGCGATAAAAAACCGCTTCGTCGGAGAACGACCGAAGCGGTTTTCGTGTTGCGATGCAGCGCGAATCGAATCGCGACAGCGGCTCGCGCTTACTGCTGCTTGATGCCTTCCGACTGGATATGCAAGCGCGTCTGCATGCTGAAGCCGTACTTCGCGCCGAAGTCCATGCCGTAATCGGCGCGATTGAATTCGGTGCTCGCCTCGACGCCGCACACTTCGCGCTTGAGCACCGGATGCTGCATGCACTTGAATGAATCGACCTTCAGATTCACCGGCTTCGTGATGCCGCGAATCGTCAGATTGCCGATCACCTCGACCGGCTTGTCGCCGTCGAACTTGATCTCGGTGCCCTTGTAGGTCACGGTCGGATACTTCGCGACGTCGAAGAACTCGCCAGATTTCAGATGATCGTCGAGCTTGGGATTGCCGGTCTGCACCGAAGCGGGATCGACGCTGACCTCGAGAGTGCCGGTCTTCGCCGCGCGATCGAGCGTGACCGTGCCCGTGGTCTTCGTGAATTTGCCGCGCCAGATCGACAGACCGCCGAAGTGGTCGGCCTCGAAGCTCGGAAACGTATGCATCGGATCAAGCATATAGGTATCGGCGGCGAAGGCGCCGAGCGACAGCGACGAAGCCAGCGCGCCAACAGCGATCAACATGGACGTTTTCAATTCGTGCTCCTGTTTTGCGTTGAAAATCGCGGTGCAACCTGCGGTGGGAAAACGGCCGCGCCCCACGTGGCGCGGCGCACATCGCGAACGCCGCGCGCGTTACTTGTGCGCGGCGACGATATGAAACTTGATCACGACCTCGTCGGCGACGACCGACGTGTCCTTCCATTCGCCGGTGCCGACGTCGAACTGCGAACGCTTGATCGGCAGCGCGCCGTCGAAGGTCTGCGTCGCGCCCTGCTGGCTCACCGTGACCGGCACGACGACCGTCTCAGACTTGCCCTTGATGGTCAGCTTGCCGGTCACCTTGAACTGATTGCCGCCGGCCGGCGCGATCGCGCTCGACACGAACGTCGCGCGCGGAAAAGTCTTCGCGTCGAACCATTCCTTGCCGCGCACCTGCTCGTTGTAGCTCTCGTCGCCGAGATCGTAACTGGCGACGTCGATATCGATCTGCGCGCTGCCGGCCGTCGGCTTGGCCGGATCGAAGCTGACCTGCGCGGTGAACTTGTTGAACTTGCCTTCGACCGGCACGTTCATCTGCTTCGAGGTGGCCGTTACCGAGCTCTTCGCGACGTCGACCTGCGCGAGCGCCGCGCCCGCGGCGCTCAGCGACGCCGCCGCGAATGCGGCGAGCATGTAGCGATAAAACGAAACCTTCATGGTTGTCCTTATTTGAGGAAGGGGATCATGCGCGACAGCAGGCCGTCGCGATCGAGCCATTGATGCTTGAGCGCCGCCGCGACGTGCAGCGCGACCAGCACGAGCAGCGTGTAATTCAACGCGATATGCAGGGTCTTCAGCAGTTCTTTCAGGTGCGGGTCGGGCGCGATGATGCGCGGCAGCGGAATCAGCCCGAGATAGACGACCGGCACGTTCGCGGCCGAGCTATACAGATAGCCGGACACGGGAATCACGATCATCAGCGCGTACAGCAACAGATGCGTCAGATGCGCGGCGGCGCGCTGCCAGGTCGGCATGCGGCGCGGCATCGGCGGTCCGGCATGGGTCGCTCGCCACAGGATGCGCACGATCGCGAGCGCGAACACGGTCACGCCGATCCATTTGTGCCACGAGAAATAGCGCAGCTTGGTGGGCGTGAAACCGGGAATGTCGGTCATCACCCAGCCGAGTGCAAAGCCGCAGACGATCAGCAATGCGATCAGCCAGTGAAACGCGATGGCGGTCCTCGTGTACGACTCCCGGGTACCGAACGATGGATTGAGTGTCATGACAGATCAGCGCAGGCTGTTAGAAGTTAACGGCGCGCCGCGGCCGGCTATTCCGCGATCACTGCTGCGGACCAGCACGGCGCGCGCGCCCGCGGCGGCCGATTCGGCCGATGCGGCCGGCATCATCACCAGAAAAGGCGGCCGGGGGGTACCACGGGCGCCATGCTACCCCAAGCGCGCAAAGCTGGCTGCAGCGCGTCGGCGAAACGGGCCCGAATTTTGCAGCGCAGCACGCCGGAGCGCGCCGCGCGCGCTTCGCGTCGGTCGCAAGGCCGCGTTTGGTACTATTGCTGCTCGCTGCCGCCCCTTCCCTCGTAAAGAGCAGGCCTTGCACGCCGCCACTACGCCGTTAGCCCATCTGCCGCATGGAACATGACAACCTGATCGCATGCCATGAATGCGATACGCTGTTCCGCAAGCCACGGCTTGTCGGGCGCGTCGCCGCGCGTTGTCCGCGCTGCCGCGCGACGCTCTTTCGCGGCGTATCGCGCAAGCTCGACGCGATCTGCGCACTGACGCTCGCCGCGCTGATCACGTTCGTGATCGCGCAGGGCTTTCCGATCGTCGAACTGGAAACCAACGGCATCACCTCACAGACCACGCTGTTCGGCGCGCTCGTCGCGCTGTGGGGCGAGGACATGGAGATCGTCGCCGTGATGGTGTTCTGCTCGACGATCCTCTTTCCGCTCACCGAACTCGTCGCCCTGCTGTACGTGCTGGTGCCGCTGCGCTCCGGCTATGTGCCTCCGCATTTCCATCGCGTGCTGCGCGCGATCCAGTTCGTGCGGCCGTGGGGCATGATCGAAGTGTTCATGCTCGGCGTGCTGATCACGATCGTGAAGATGGTGAGTCTCGCGCGCGTGATCCCCGAGGCGGCGCTGTTCGCGTTCGGCGCGCTGACGCTGATGTTCGCGGTCGTCGTGACGTTCGATCCGCGGGTGCTGTGGGATGTCGCCGACGAGATCGACGCGAGCGGCGATCGGCCGTTGCCGCGCACGTCGGCCGACAGCGCGGCGCTCGCGCTCGGCTCGCTCGCCGGTCCGCCGGCGCCGTCCGCGCACGTCGCGGGCTCGACGGGTGGCAGCGCTGACGGTGCCGCCGGCAGCGCTCCTCCGCCCGGCTTGCCGCCCGCGCCGCGCGAAGGATGAGCCCGCGATGAAATACGTCACCGCGAAACGCGCGGGCCTCGTGTCCTGTCACGCGTGCGGGCGCGTCGAACCGCGCATCCGCTCGATCGCGCCGCAGCACTGCAGCCGCTGCGGCGCGCATCTGCACTCGCGCAACCCCGACAGCCTGATGCGCACGTGGGCGCTGCTGATCGCCGCGGCGCTGCTGTATATTCCGGCGAATCTGCTGCCGGTGATGCATACGTCATCGCTGCTCGGCTCCGAGGACGACACCATCATGAGCGGCGTCGTCTATTTCTGGACCTCGGGCGACTGGCCGCTCGCGGTGATCGTGTTCATCGCCAGCATCATGGTGCCGATGCTGAAGCTCTCGGTGCTCGTGCTGCTGACCATCACCGCGCAGCGCCGCTCGCGCTGGCGTCCGCAACAGCGCACGACGCTGTACCGGATGGTCGAGCGCATCGGCCGCTGGTCGATGCTCGACGTGTTCGTCGTCACGCTCACCGTGGCGCTCGTGCGTTTCAAATCGCTGGCCGTGATCACGGCCGGGCCCGGCGCGATCGCGTTCGGCTCGGTTGTGATCCTGACGATGCTGGCCTCCATGCAATTCGATCCACGCCTCATCTGGGACCCCGTGGAAAGCAGTACCCCAACACCTCAGGATCTCGACCATGACTAGCCCGCAAGGACCGACGCCCGCTTCAGGTGACGCGCCGCGCAACGATTCGAACGGACCAAAACTGCCGCCCCAACTGCCCGACCCCGACATCGAACCACGCAGCCGCTGGCTGCCGTCGCTCGTCTGGGTGATTCCGCTGATCGCCGCGCTGATCGGCATCGCGCTCGTGGTCAGGTCGGTGACCGAGCGCGGGCCCGTGATCACGATCAGCTTCATCAGCGCGGAAGGGCTCGAGCCGGGCAAGACCCAGGTCAAGTACAAAGACGTCGCCATCGGTTCAGTGAAGACCATCACGCTGTCACCGGATCTGTCGCACGTGCTCGTGCAGGTGCAGCTCACCAAGGAAGGCGGCAAGTTCGCGGTCAAGGACTCGCGTTTCTGGGTGGTGCGTCCGCGCGTCGGCGCGAGCGGCGTATCGGGCCTGACCACGCTGCTGTCGGGCGCGTACATCGGCGCCGACGCGGGCCGCTCGAGCGACAGCGAGAGCAACTTCGTCGGCCTCGAAACGCCGCCGCCCGTCACCGGCGACCAGAAAGGCCGCCAGTACACGCTGCACGGCGAGTCGCTCGGCTCGATCGACATCGGCTCGCCGATCTTCTACCGGCGCGTGCAGGTCGGCCAGGTGGTCGGCTTCTCGCTCGACAAGAGCGGCACCGGCGTGACGATGCAGGTGTTCGTGTCGGCGCCGTTCGACCAGTACGTCGGCACCAACACGCGCTGGTGGCATGCGAGCGGCGTCGATCTGCGGCTCGATTCGAGCGGCTTCAAGCTGAACACGCAGTCGCTCGCGACGGTGATCGTCGGCGGTCTGTCTTTCCAGTCGCCGCCCGGCCAGAACATGGGCCCGCAGGCGCCGAACAACCAGACGTTCCGCCTCGCTTCGGACGAAGCGGACGCGATGCGGGAACCGGACGGCGTCCCGTTGCGTGTAGTGATGAACTTCAACCAGTCGCTGCGCGGGCTGTCGATCGGCGCGCCGGTCGACTTCCGCGGCATCGTGCTCGGCCAGGTGACCAATATCGGTATCGACTACGATCCGACGACGCGGAGCTTCACGATGCCGGTCACGCTGAACGTGTACCCCGATCGCCTCGGCAAGCGCTTCCGCGAGAGCGCGCCGCAGCCGGGCTCGCTCGCCGGCGAGAACCTGCTGCAGGAGCTCGTCAAGCATGGTCTGCGCGGCCAGTTGCGCACCGGCAACCTGATCACGAGCCAGTTGTACGTGGCGCTCGATATCTTCCCGAAAGCGGCGCCGGCGAAGGTCGACGTCACGAAGGATCCGCTCGAGCTGCCGACCATTCCGAACACGCTCGACGAATTGCAGCTGCAGGTCGCCGACATCGCGAAGAAGCTCGACAAGGTGCCGTTCGATCAGATCGGCGCGAACCTGAACACCGCGCTGAAGAACGCCGATCAGCTGTTCTCGCGTCTGGACAAGGAAGTCGTGCCGCAGGCGCGCGACACGCTGAGCGCCGCGAAGCAGACCTTCAATTCGGCCCAGGCAACCTTGCAGCAGGATTCGCCGATGCAGTCCGACGTTCATCAGGCGTTGCAGGAACTGACGCGCACGTTGCAGTCGCTGAATGCGCTGTCGGATTACCTCGAGCGTCATCCCGAATCGTTGTTGCGCGGTAAATCAGGAGATAAACCATGATGTTTGCCCGGCTCCCTCGTCCGCGGCGCGCGCTCGTGCGCGGTGCCGTGCGCGGCGTCGTGTATGGCGCCGCACTGGCCGCGGCGCTCGCGATCGCGGCGTGCTCGTCGCCGTCGAGCCGTTTCTATACGCTGGGTGGCGCGGACAGCGCAGCCGCCGCCGCGCGCACGGCCGCCGCGCCCGCGTGGCTGATCGAAGTCGCGCCGGTCAACGTGCCGCCGCAGGTGGCGAGAAACCAGCTGGTCGTGCAGACCGGGCCGACTCAGGTGCAACTGCTCGAACAGGAGCGCTGGGCGTCGCTGCCCGGTGATGAAATCCGCCGCGCGCTGTCGACCAACCTGACGCAGCAGCTCGGCACCATCGATACGTACGGCACCGCGCACCCCGACGACGCGGCCGTCTACCGGATCGCGATGAACGTGCAGCGCTTCGAGTCGTGGCCCGGCTCGCATGCGTTGATCGATGCGGTGTGGAGCGTGCGGGCCGTGCGCAGCAATGCGGTGATGACGTGTCGCAGCGTGGTCAGCGAGACGGTCGGAGGCGGCTACGACTCGCTCGTCGACGGACATCGGCGTGCGCTCGCGGAAGTGTCGACGCAGATCGCGACGGGCGTGCGCGCGATGGCGGCAGCAGCCGTCGCTACCACGAACACGACCGGCCGGAGTTCGGCTTCGTCCAGGCCGGCTGCGGCGCCGGCCGTGCCGCCCTGCCCTTCGGCGGGAACCGCCGCGGGAGCCGGCGCCTGATAGGCCCAGCGGCGCGGCGAGCTTAACGGCGTCCGCATGCCTGCTGGCGTCGCCGGCCCCGGCGGTACACGAGGCGCGATCAAGCAACGACAAACGACGCAAACGACGTCCCGGCGCGCCAATCGCGCCGGCCCGCCGACCCCGACCGCGTACAATAGCGCCTTATCCAACGCCTTGCGGCAACCTCAATGTCCTTCGATTTCTTCCTTCCTTGCCCGCGCGGGCTCGAAGCTCCGCTCGCGGCCGAACTCGCCGAAATTGCCGCCAAACATCTGAACGGCGCCCCGTTCACGGCCGGTGCGCAGGTGCCGGGCGGCGTGCATTTCCGCGGCGGCTGGGCCGCCGGCATGGCGGCCAATCTGCACTCGCGTCTGGCGAGCCGCGTGCTGCTGAAAATCGCGCAGCGGCCCTATCGCAGCGAGCAGGACATCTACGCGCTCGCGCTCGAGCAGCGCTGGGAGCAGTGGTTCTCCGCGCACGAGACGCTGCGCGTCGACGTCACCGCGATCAAGTCGCCGCTGCGCAGTCTCGAGTTCACGACGCTGCGCGTGAAGGACGCGATCTGCGATCGTCTGCGCGAAAAAAGCGGCGCGCGGCCGAGCATCGATACCGCGATGCCCGACGTGCGCGTGTTCGCGTTCCTGACCGCGACCGACTGCACGCTGTACCTCGACACGTCCGGCGATCCGCTGTTCAAGCGCGGCTGGCGTCTCGACAAGGGCGCTGCGCCGCTGCGCGAGAACCTTGCGGCGGGCATTCTGCGTCTGTCCGGTTGGCAGGCGGGCACGCCGCTCTACGATCCGATGTGCGGCAGCGGCACGTTTCTCGCGGAAGCGGCGCAGGTCGCGCTGGACATCGCGCCGGGCGTGCAGCGACGCTTCGGCTTCGAAAAGTTCATCCAGTTCGATACGCGGACCTGGCAAACGCTGCGGGGCGCCGCGCTCGAAGCGAAGAACGCGGCGCGCGGCTCGCGCGGCGCCGATCTGCAGATCTTCGGCAGCGACATCTCCGGCGACATGCTCGAAAAAGCACGCGCGAACTTCGAGCGCGCGGGGCTGCCGGCCATTGCGCTCAAGCAGCTCGACGCGCGCGACATGACGCCGCCCACCTCGGCGCCGGGCATCCTCGTCGCGAATCCGCCGTATGGCGAGCGGATCGAAGTGCGCGGCCGCAATGCGCGCGGCGAGCTTCGCGAAGGCCGCGGCAATCGCGACGACGACGGCTTCCGCCGCATTCAGGAAGAAGCGCCGGACAGCGAGTTTTTCCAGTTGCTCGGCAATGCGTTGAAGCAGCGCTTTGCCGGATGGCACGCGTTCATCCTGACGTCGGATCGCAAGCTGCCGGGGCAGCTGCGGCTGCGCGAATCGACGAAGACGCCGCTCTTCAACGGCGCGCTCGAATGCCGGCTGTTCCGCTTCGATCTGATCGCGGGCAGCGTGCGGCAGCGTCCGCAGGGCGATACGCAGGCCGGTTGACGCTACGCCGGTCGGGCAAGTCGACATCAAAACCGCGGACCTCGTGCCGCGGTTTTTTATTGCGCCACGTCGCGCTGTTTCCCTTCCTTCGAAAGCGCGCTCGAAGAGCCGGCTACCCGTTCCCCACCCTACTGCCACCACGCTGTCAGCAGCACCCCCGCACACTCCTCCTCACGCCACCCGGCGCTTGAACGGCCTACTGCCAACCGAAGGAGAGTGTCATGTCCGCATTGCCCAAAGTGGTTGCCTGGTTCGAAATCCCCTCCGTCGATTTCGATCGCGCGGTGCGCTTCTACGAAGCCGCGCTCGACGCCCCGCTGAATCGCCAGGAGATCGGCGGCCAGCCGATCGCCGTGTTCAGCTACGAGGAGCCCGCGACCGGCGGCGCGATCGTCCATAGTCCGTCGATGACGCCCGCCGCCGACGGCGTCACCGTCTACCTGAACGCGCAGCCCACCGTCGACGCCGCGCTCGAGCGCATCGAACGGGCAGGCGGCAAGACCGACGGCCCGGTGATCAAGCTGCCGCAGGACATCGGCTATATCGCGTTCTTCACCGACACAGAAGGCAACCGCGTCGGGCTGCATTCGCGCACCAACGGCTAGGCGCATCCGCAGCCACCGCGCCCCCACCGAAGGCCGCCATGCGGCGCTATCATCGCGGGACCGTCCCCCTCCTCCTCTACCCGACGCCCACGATGACGCGCCGCGCCGACCGCCTGTTCCAGATCGCCGAGCTGCTGCGCGGCCGCCGCTTGATCACCGCGAAGCAACTGGCCGACTGGCTGAACATCTCGCTGCGCACGGTCTATCGCGACGTGCGCGATCTGCAGTTGTCGGGGGTGCCGATCGAAGGCGAAGCGGGCATCGGCTATCGGCTGTCGCGCTCGGCGAGTCTGCCGCCGCTGACCTTCACCGCCGACGAACTCGCCGCGCTCGCCGCCGGCGCGCGCATGCTCGAATCGTGGGGCGGCGCGGGCTTCGCGAGCGGCGCGCGCGGCGCGCTAGCCAAAATCGCATCGGCGATGCCCGCCGACAAGCGTGCGGCGCTCGAACGGCTCGCGATCTTCGCGCCGTCGTTTCACATCAAGAGTGATTTTTCTACACAGCTCGACACGCTGCATCGCGCGATCGATACGCGCCAGGTGGTGCGCTTCGCGTACACGGACGCGAACGGCGCCGACACCGAGCGCCGCGTCTGGCCGCTCGCGCTCGCGTACTGGGGCGCGCGCTGGACGCTCGGCGCATGGTGCGAGCTGCGCAGCGATTTCCGCAACTTCGGGCTCGAGAAGATGCGCGATCTCACGGTGCTCGAGACGTATCCGGATCAGGAAGGCAGGCGGCTCGCGGATTTACTGCGGTATCTGAACGCGAGGCCGAAAAGATAAAAGGGATCGCGGTGATGCACCGCGATCCCAACACCGGTTCACAGCGACCGCATCAGTCGACCGCCTTCACCATGTCCTCGATCACCTTCTTCGCGTCGCCGAACACCATCATCGTCTTGTCCATGTAGAAGAGCTCGTTGTCGAGGCCCGCATAACCGGCGGCCATCGAGCGCTTGTTGACGATCACGGTGCGCGCCTTGTACGCCTCGATGATCGGCATGCCCGCGATCGGCGACTTCGGATCGTTCTTCGCGGCCGGATTCACCACGTCGTTCGCGCCGAGCACCAGCACCACGTCGACCTGGCCGAACTCGCCGTTGATGTCCTCCATCTCGTAGACCATGTCGTACGGCACTTCGGCCTCGGCGAGCAGCACGTTCATGTGCCCCGGCATGCGGCCGGCCACCGGGTGGATCGCGTACTTCACCTCGATGCCCTTCTCGACCAGCTTGTCGGTCAACTCTTTTAACGCATGCTGCGCGCGCGCCACGGCCAGCCCATAGCCCGGCACGATCACGACGGTTTCGGCGTTGCCCATCATGAACGACGCGTCATCGGCTGAACCCGATTTCACCGGACGCTGCTCCGCCGCGCCGCCCGCGGCCGCGCCCGGCTCGTTGCCGAAGCCGCCGAGGATCACGTTGAAGAACGAGCGGTTCATCGCGCGGCACATGATGTACGACAGGATCGCACCCGACGATCCGACCAGCGAGCCGGCGATGATCAGCATCGGATTGTTCAGCGAGAAGCCGATGCCCGCCGCCGCCCAGCCCGAGTACGAGTTCAGCATCGACACGACCACCGGCATGTCCGCGCCGCCGATCGGAATGATGATCAACACGCCGAGCACGAACGCGATGATCGTCATGATGATGAACGGCAGCCACGACTGCGTGAGGAAGAACAGCACGCCGAAGCCGAGCATCGCGAGCGCCAGCATCAGGTTGATCAGATGCTGGCCGCCGTAGACGACCGGCGCGCCCTGAAACAGCCGGAACTTGTACTTGCCCGACAGCTTGCCGAACGCGATCACCGAGCCGCTAAAAGTGATCGCGCCGACGAAGGTGCCGATGAACAGCTCGATGCGGTTGCCGTACGGCAGGAAGCCCTCGATCGGCACCTCGGGATCGACGAGCCCGAACGCGGCCGGCTCCGACACGACCCCGTACGCAATGCACACGGCCGCGAGACCGATCAGCGAGTGCATCGCCGCGACCAGCTCGGGCATCTTGGTCATCTCGACGCGCGCGGCGACGAACGCGCCGATCGCGCCGCCGATCACGAGCCCGAACAGCAGCAGGCCGAGCCCGAGACCGAGATTGGAGCCGAGTACCTCGGCCTGCCGCGAGATCAGCGCGATGGTGGTCAGAATCGCGATCGCCATGCCGACCATGCCGAAAGTATTGCCAGCCCGCGCGCTCTTCGGATTCGACAGCCCCTTGAGCGCCTGGATGAAGCAGACCGACGCGACCAGATACAGCAATGTGACGACGTTCAGGCTCATTTACGCACCCTCCTTGCCGCCAGCCGGAAGCTTCTTCGGCTCTTTTTTCTTGAACATCTCCAGCATTCGCCGCGTGACGAGAAAGCCGCCGAACACGTTGACGGCCGCGAGCGCCACCGCGATCGTGCCGAAGAACTTGCCCGCACTGCCCACCGTGAGACCGGCCGCGAGCATCGCGCCGACGATCACGATCGCCGAAATTGCATTGGTCACCGCCATCAGCGGCGTATGCAGCGCGGGCGTGACGTTCCAGACCACGTGATAGCCGACGTAGATCGCCAGCACGAAGATGATCAGGTTGATCACCGTGTGATTGAGGACTTCCATCTTCGGTCTCCCTATGCTTTGCGTGTGACCTGGCCATCGCGGGCAAGCAGCGTGGCCGCGACGATATCGTCCGCGAGATCGATGTTAAGCAGCCCTTCCTTCGTGACGATCAGCTTCAGGAAGTCGAGCAGGTTGCGCGCGTATAGCGACGATGCGTCGGCGGGCACCATCGCGGCGAGATTCGTATAGCCGACGATCTGCACGCCATAGCGCACCACCACCTGGTCCGTTTCGGTCAGCGGACAATTGCCGCCGCGCCGGCCGTCGACTTCGGGGCCGCGGCCGGCCGCGAGGTCGACGAGCACCGAGCCCGGTTTCATCGCCTGCACGGTTTCGACCGACAGCAGCGTCGGCGCGGGGCGGCCCGGAATCCGCGCGGGGGAGATGATCACGTCCGCCTGCTTCGCGCGCTCGGGCACGAGCGCCGACTGGCGCGCGAGCCACGACGGCGGCATCGGCCGCGCATAGCCGCCGACGCCTTGCGCAGCGTCGCGCTCCTCGTCGGTTTCGTAGGGCACGTCGAGAAATTTTGCGCCGAGCGATTCGATCTGCTCCTTGACGGCCGGGCGCACGTCGGACGCCTCCAGCACCGCGCCGAGGCGCTTCGCGGTGGCGATCGCCTGCAGACCGGCCACGCCCGCGCCGAGAATCAGCACGCGCGCGGCCTTCACGGTGCCGGCCGCGGTCATCAGCATCGGCATGAAGCGCGGATACAGCGTCGCCGCGAGCAGCACCGCCTTGTAGCCGGCGATATTCGCCTGCGATGACAGCACGTCGAGGCTCTGCGCGCGCGTGGTGCGCGGCGCGGCTTCGAGCGCGAATGCGGTGACGCCCGCCGCGGCGAGTTTGCCCGCATTCTCGGCGTTGAACGGGTCGAGCATGCCGACGAGCGTCGCGCCGCGTTTGAGCAGCGGCAGTTCGGAGTCGGTGGGGGAGTGGCCTGTGAGGACGAGAGCTGCGCCGAACGCGGTGGCGGCGTCGACGATCTCCGCGCCCCCGGCCGTATAGGCGTCATCG
>NZ_JBFPKG010000007.1:0-254971 GCF_040948665.1 Paraburkholderia sp. BR14320 | reverse complement strand
ATGGAAAACAGACTCTCGGTGAATGTGTCGGCGCCGCGCATAATCTCCATCGGGTTGTTGGGCTCCTTCTATCAACGCTTCACGAACGCAGCGCGATGACGCGTTTCAGCGGTACTTCCGCAGGCTGCTAGGCAAACAGTTTTATTGCGGTGAGGTGGGGCAATCGAAATATAGTGAACGTCTAATCAGCGCGCATTGGCGCAATGTGCGGAATCGCACCAAGTGCTTCATGTCAGGCACACCGAATCAAATTCTGATTTATACATTGCGAAGTTATTTCGAGTATCTATGCTATTTGAATCAAATGAGTTCGCTCATTGCGGCATTCGATGATTTATGAAAGGCAGGTACGCCAATCGCGACGCACTCCCAGCGATTGACGCTTCCGATCGAAATGGTTTACTGTCGCTGCATGCACTTCGACTCTCTTTCACTCTTTGCCGCCACCACCGCGACGACCACCTTCATAGGCGGGTCGTCTGGAGATTGCGCGCGCTAGCAGGAAGTACGGAAAGTACGAGCAGCAGTGTCAAATCCCCAAAGGCCCCGCCGGAAACGGATGGGGCCTTTGGCGTTTCTGGTCTCTCCGTTTGCGGCATCCATCGTGGTAATCGCGAATTTCGAACCGACGGAGCATGACCGTGAACGACATCGACCATCGTGTACTAGGCAATAAGCTCGATCTTTTCCACCAGCAGGAAGAGGGTGCCGGCATGGTTTTCTGGCACCCGCGCGGCTGGACGCTTTATCGCGTGCTCGAAGATTACGTGCGGTCGCGCATGCGTCGCGCGGGCTTTCGCGAGATTCGCACGCCGCAATTGCTGGCGCGCTCGCTGTGGGAAAAGAGCGGGCATTGGGAAAAGTTCGGCGCCGCGATGTATTCGCTCGCCGATGCGGAACAAGGACGCGCGCTTTGTCTGAAGCCGATGAGCTGTCCTTGCCACGTGCAGGTGTTCAATCATCGTGTGCGTTCGTATCGCGAGCTGCCGTTGCGCTATAGCGAGTTTGGAGCATGTCATCGAGATGAGCCGTCGGGATCTCTCGAAGGATTGAAGCGTACGCGCGCGTTCGTTCAGGACGACGCGCATGTGTTCTGCGCGGCGGCGGATATCGGGTCGGAGGTGGGGCGCTTCTGTGCGCTGCTGCGCGACGTGTACGCGGACCTAGGATTTCCGGAGTTCAGCGTTGCTTTGGCGTCGCGGCCCGCATTGCGTGCTGGCAGCGAGGGGACGTGGGATCGGGCCGAGGAGGCGTTGGCCCATGCCGCCGACGCAGCGGGGCTCGAATTCGCTGTACTCGCTGGAGAGGGCGCTTTTTACGGGCCCAAACTCGAATTTCAATTGACGGATAGTCGCGCACGGAGTTGGCAGTGCGGCACGATCCAGCTCGACTTTGTGTTGCCAGAGCGGCTCGATGCCGAGTTCGTCAATCAGCGTGATGAACGCGAGCGTCCGGTAATGATTCATCACGCGGTGCTCGGCAGCATGGAGCGGTTCATCGCGATGCTGCTCGAACATGACGAAGGATGGATGCCGGCCTGGCTCGCGCCCGAGCAGGCCGTCGTTGCTTCGATCAGCGATGCGAGTCTGGGTTACGCGCAAGAAGTCTTGCAGGCGCTCGAAGATGCCGGGGTCCGGGCGGTGGTCGATGGACGGCCCGAGAGACTGGAGAAGAAGATTGTCGATGCGAGGGAGAAGCGGGTGCCGTTTCTCGTTGCCGTAGGGAAGAGGGAGGCGGCAGACAGGAGGATTAGTGTGCGTTGGTCGAGGGATGGGGCACAGCGGGAGTTTGGTCTCGCGGAGGGAGTGGGATATCTGAAGGGCAAAGGAGGCTTGCCCGGTTCGCCGGCAAGAGTCTGACCCGCTTCAAGCGTCCGGCAATACCGACTTGCCGCGGCGCTTTTTCGGCTTCGGTTCCACCCCCACTCGCGGGTCCCGCTCCAGAACGAGCGCCGTCAACTGCTCGACAGTGTCTTCAAACGCAGGGTCCTCCTGTGGCACATAAAGCCACTTTCCGAGTACCGGGTGAGGCCGCAATGCAGGCAGATCGGTAATCAGAGCAGCATGGCGTTCCTGCGATGTACAGACGAGCAGCCCATTCCACGGCTTATCGCGATCGGCGGCAACCAGACACAACAGGCCGTCGATATACGCGGCATCGCTGCCAAACATCCGCCGGCGCACATAAGTCGGATCGCGTTCGAACGCGTCGAAGATCCAGAGGAGCGAATTGCTGATCGAAGAGGGCATCGGCGGAAAATCTCAGGAGGCGAGGGCAAGTGAATAAGTTTACGCAAATTCTCAAGGCTCGGCAGCGAGCCGATCGAAGATCGAGCAAGTCCGGCTAGGTAAGATGTGTCCAACCTCGGCGACCATATCGGAACTCGCACGATCCAGACCATGCTAACTCACACAGACGCCACCGCCGCTTACGCTAAACGCTTCGAAGCCGTTCTCGCCTATATCGACGCAAACCTCGAGGGCGATCTGTCGGTCGACGCGCTAAGCCGTATCGCAAACTTCTCGATGTTCCATTTCCATCGACAGTTTGTCGCGTATGTCGGCGTGCCGGTCGCACGCTACGTGCAGTTGATGCGCTTGCGTCGCGCGGCTCACCGCCTCGCGTCGCAGGCGTCGTGCTCGGTTCTCGATGCGGCGCTCGACGCCGGCTTCGACAGTCCCGAAGCCTTCAGCCGCGCGTTCAAGCGTGCATTCGGCATGGCGCCGAGCGCGTTTCGACGGCATCCAGCATGGCAATTCTGGAGTGCGAGTTTTATTGTTCCCTATCTTTCGAGGAAATTGACCATGCAAGTGAAAATCGTCGACTTTGCGGAAACCCGGGTTGCCGCGCTCGAGCATTGTGGTTCGCCTGGACTCGTCAACGAGAGTGCGCGCAAGTTCATCGATTGGCGTATTCAAAGCGGACAATCGCCGGTGGCGTCGAGCAGGACCTTCGGCATTCCGCACGGCAATCCGGACACGGTGCCAGCGGAGGAATTCCGCTTCGATATCTGCGGAGAGATCGACGAGCCGGTCGCACCGAATCACTATGGCGTGCGCGAACTCGTCATGCCGGGTGCACGGTGCGCGGTGGTGCGGCACACGGGATCGACCGATCACATCGGCGAGACGATCTACCCGATCTATCGCGACTGGCTGCCTTCGAGTGGAGAAGAGTTGCGAGATCTTCCGCTGTTTTTCCAGTACCTGAGCGTCTATCCTGAGACGCCGCTGGATCAGTGGCAGACGGATATCTACATTCCGTTGGTGTGATTAGGGAACGGGGGAGATGAACATATAAAATGCCTGATCAATTCTGCGCGAAATATCGGAAGTTGCGCTTCATTCGGGCTCCGATCAATTTTCGCGTCGGTATCAATTGCAACGAAGCGATGATTGCCGATTGCAGATGCGGCAAAAAATGCAATTGCGGAATGTGTCCTTGAAACAAAGCCCCTATCTCTGCGAATAGTGGTTCAGATAGGGGTTTTTATCGATTCCAGGCTCTCGCCCATGACAGAAGCCGAAAAGGCCGTTTCACTTTCTGCTTCTCGCGTAATCACCGGAACCACCCAATACCCTAAGTGTCAACTAAGGATGTCACCCGTCCATTTTGGGGAGATATCAAATGGCTGCCACGCAATCTGGGGCTATGCCCCTCTCCGATGAGGAGGCACGGCGCCAGTTGCGCCGCGCTGTCATCGCCAGCACGATCGGTACCACGATCGAATGGTATGACTTCTTCCTGTACAGCACGGTCACTGGTCTGGTATTCGCGAAGCTGTTTTTTCCTGAATCGGACCCGCTCGTCGGCACACTCCAGGCTTTTCTGATTTACGCCGTCGGCTTTATCGCGCGGCCGGTGGGCGCGGCGATTTTCGGCCACTATGGCGATCGCATCGGACGTAAAGCAACGTTGATCGTGACGCTATTGCTGATGGGACTCGCGACATTCGCCGTCGGCTTCGTTCCGACCTACGCGTCGATCGGCATCTGGGGGGCCATTGCGCTCACGGCGCTGCGCTTCATTCAGGGGGTGGGCGTGGGAGGCGAGTGGGGCGGTTCGGTGCTGATGTCGATGGAATGGGCACGCACCAACAAGCATCGTGGTTTCATCGCGTCGTGGCCGCAGTTCGGCGTACCGGCGGGATTGTTCGTCGCGAATCTGGTGGTGCTCGCCACCAGTCAGATCTCTGGCAGCGCATTTCTCACGTGGGGCTGGCGGGTGCCGTTTTTTCTCAGTATTGCGCTGGTCGCGATCGGCCTTTATATCCGCTTGAGTATCCTCGAGACGCCGATCTTCGCGAAGCTTCTCGCTGAGCGCAGGATCGAAAAGGCGCCGATGCGTGAAGTATTGCGCCGGCAGCCGAAAGACATTGTTCTATCGGCTCTTGCGCGTATGGCCGAACAGGCGCCCTTCTATATTTTCACGGCTTTTATCTTCACCTATGGCGTGATGAGTCTGGGCGTTACGCGCGATCTGTTGCTCACCGCGGTGCTGGCCGCTTCGGTGCTGGAATTCTTCACGATTCCGCTCTTCGGTCACGTGTCCGATCTGATCGGACGCCGACGCATGTACGTGATCGGCGCCGCTGCGGTCGGGCTATTCGGCTTCCTGTACTTCTTCATGGTCGGAACTCATAACCCCGGATGGATCTTCGCGGCAATCGTGCTTTCGCTGGTGCCGCACGCGATGATGTATGGTCCCCAAGCCGCGTTGATCGCCGAATCGTTCACGGGGCGCTTGCGCTACAGCGGCGCGTCGATGGGCTACCAGTTGGCTTCCGTCATCGCTGGCGGTCCTGCACCGTTGATTGCGACCGCGCTTTATGCCTATTTCCATTCGGGATTCGCGGTGGCGTGGTATGTGTTCGCGTGCGCGGTGATTAGCGTGGCCGCCGCTATGCGACTCGGCGATTACACGAATAAGGACATTTCGCGGGAATACGACGACGTGCATGCATTGCATGACCAGGGACACGCCACTCCGTGATCGATCAGGCGGATGGCCGGTCGCAGCGGCCATCCGCGGCCGTCCGCCGAATCAGGCCTCAGCTTTTCAGCGGCAACCAGACTTCGACTCCACCCATTCCCGTCGCCGGATCGAACTGCTCGCCATACCGTTCGAAATGCGGTGCATCGGCAGGCACGTGCCCTGATGCGGGCAACCACTGATTCCAGATCGTATTCATCGTGCGACGAATGCCCGAGATGGGCTCGC
Organism: Paraburkholderia sp. BR14320; assembly: GCF_040948665.1. Classification (NCBI taxonomy): domain Bacteria; kingdom Pseudomonadati; phylum Pseudomonadota; class Betaproteobacteria; order Burkholderiales; family Burkholderiaceae; genus Paraburkholderia; species Paraburkholderia sp. BR14320. Next base: position 249,751 of record NZ_JBFPKG010000007.1, on the reverse strand, counting down.
GATGACTGAACACCGCATAGCGTTGCGCGGCGATGCGTACGCGACTCAACTCCGGCGGCAGTGCGGAAAAATCGCTCACTTCGACGCCGCACATATAGTCGAAGTTGCCCAGTTCATCGGCGTTATAGCCAACGCCATAAGCCACCTTGCCGATCTGTCCCGGCACCCTGCCGTACCAGGCGCCAAAGCGCTGCCATTGAGAGGGAATCGACTTGCTGGTCTCGCACGTATAGCGCTCGCTCAGTCCAGCGATGAGAAGCGGCTTGCCGTCTTCGAAGCGCGGCGGTTCCAGATGAGTCAGAAGGGTTTCGTCCATTTTGATCGGCTCCACGATGCTCAGGTTGTCGAGATGACCCCGTGCGCGCAACGCATCGGGCGTAAGCCCGAACTGGTCGCGAAACGCGCGCGTGAATGCTTCGTGAGAGCCGTAACCGGCGTCGAGGGCGACCGCGAGAATGTCAGGCGCACCATCGGCGAGACGTCGTGCGGCCTCGCTCAAACGCCGTGCGCGAACGTAGCGCATCACCGGCATCCCGGTGGCCGCTTCGAACGCGCGGGCGAGATGAAAGCGCGATACGCAGCCACCGCGGGCGATGTCGTCGAGCGTCAATTCGCCCGCGAAGTGGCTTTCGATATACCAGAGCGCTTTTCCAACCGGGTTCATCTCAGCTCTCATGTCAGCATGAAGCCAGCATAGTCAGCGGCGAACTCAGGCATTTGATCGCGCTTGCGGTTTTGCAGTCGCGACGGAAGGCGGGGCCGACTCCGCCACGTCACTGTGCGCGCCCGCAGCGCCACCCGCTTGCCCCGGCCTCAGCAACAGCCCACCGAGCACGCCGGCCGCCGCCGCAAAAACCGCCCCAAACAGAAACGCGATGTGATACCCGCTGTTCAGCGCGGCCGCCGCGCTCGACGACGCCTGCATTGCCTCGCTACGCGCCGCGGCAAGACTCGCGAGCACCGCGAGCCCGAGCGCCCCGCCCATCATGAACGACGTATTGACGATGCCCGACGCGAGGCCCGAATCGGCGGGATCGACGTCGCTCATCGCGGCGAGCAGCAACGGGTTGAATGCGATGCCGGCGCCGAAGCCGAGCAGCAACATGCCGGGCAACACGTCGGGCACGAAGCTGCCGTCGACGGGCGCACGCGCGAACAACGCGAGCCCGCATGCGGCGATCAGCAGGCCCGCCGCGAGCGGCCGGCGCAGCCCGAAGCGCATCACCACACGCGCCGACAATCCCAGCGAAAAGAGTCCCATAATCAGGTTCGCGGGCAGAAACGCGAGCCCCACCTGCAACGGCCGATACCCGAGCACGCGCTGCAAATAAAGCGCCGAAATAAAGAACCACGCGAACATCGCGGCTGCCCACAACACGCCGACCACGTTCGCGGTCGCGACATTGCGCAAACGCAGCAGACCGAGCGGCATCAACGGATGTTCGACTCTCGCCTCGATTGCGAGGAACACGCCAAGCAGCGCGAGCGCGACGCACAGCAGGCCGAGCGTCTGCGCCGAAGTCCAGCCTGCTTCGTTGCCGTTGACGATTGCATAGACCGCCAGCATCAGCGATGCGGTCACGCTGAGCGCGCCGGCCACGTCGAGCCGCTCGCCGTGCGCGTGTCCGCGCGCGGCCGGCAATAGCGCGAGGCACAGCGCGTACACCGCAATGCCGATCGGCAGGTTGACCAGAAAGATCCAATGCCAGCTCAGCAGATTGGTGAGCAGTCCGCCGAGCAGCACGCCGATGCTGCCGCCGCCCGCACAGACGAAGCCATACACGCCCATCGCTTTCGCACGCTCGCCGGGTTCGGTGAACAGATTCATGATCAGCGACAACGAGACCGCCGAGACGATTGCACCACCCAGCCCCTGCACGGCGCGCGCGGCGACCAGCAGCACTTGCGAATTCGCGAGGCCGCAGGCGAGCGAAGCGAGCGTGAAGAGCGTAATGCCGCACAGGAACAGCTTGCGGTGTCCGTACAGATCGCCAAGCCGTCCCCCGAGCAGCAGACAGCCGCCGAACGTCAGCATGTAGGCGTTGACGACCCACACGAGCGAGGTTTCGCTAAAGCCGAGATCGGCGGCGATGGACGGCAGCGCGACGTTCACGATGGTGGTGTCGAGCACGATCATCAGCACGCCGAGGCAGAGCACGATCAGTGCGAGCCAACGTTGCTTGCCGTGGAGGGAATGGGTCATGCGGGTGCCCCTTTACGCGGATTCGGTCGATCGCCGACGATGGGTTTTCGAGTCTAACACCCGTGCATTTCGGCTCCAACTACGAAATCCAGGGCGGCGCCGGCGCGCTAAGCGTCGCGCGGTTGCGCATCAATCGCCGGTGAGGATTTCGTATTTGCCGCCGCGTTCGAGCGCGCGCTGATATGCGGGCCGGGCGCGAATGCGCTGCAAAAACGCGCCTATCGCGGGCAATCGCGCAGTGATGCCGCGCGCGGTGGCGGCTTCGAGCGGGAAGCGCATTTGCACGTTGGCGGCGGTGAAGTCGTTGCCGGCGAACCAGCCAGTCGCGCCGAGTTCGTTGTCGATATAGCCGAAATGCAGCTTCAATTGCGGATCGACGAAGTTCGCCTGCATCGGGTGATACACAGCGACGGCAGCACCACATTCTCAAACCTTCGACTTACCCCCCATCAACCCATTCGACGGCAACGTCTCATCCAGCAACTTCCTCGCACTCTCAATCCCCGCCACCGGCAAGCCCTTCGGATCGAGCAGTCCCACCTGCACGAGCACCGAAGCCTGATCCCAATAGATGTGCTCGCTATAAAGCTTGTCACCGCGGAAGCACACCACGGCGAGCATCGGCACCTCGAAGTACTTGCCGGTCGGCGCCACGCCCGGCAGCAGCCAGTCGATCTCGCAGCTATGCGTGCAGCTGAAAATGAATTCATCGACGACGCGATCCGAGCCGATCGTGCGCGAAATCGGAATCAGCTTCGTATCGGGTGGATTCGAGTTGACGAAATGATGCGTGTAAAAGCGCTTCAGATTGTCATGCCCGACACCGCCTGTCATCGTCGGCACGTGATTGACGTAGGGCTCGGCGACCATCGTCGGCATCACCGCATCGACGTCGCGTGTCGCGAACTCGTGATAGCAATGCGCTTCCCACAGCGCGTTCAGATCGTAGACCGGACCGAGCACCTTGCGCAGCAGCGCCAGCGTGCGCGAGTACGCCATCATCGCGGCCGGCTTGTCGTACTGCTTGCGCTGCGGCGCGGCGAACGCGTGATCGCAGCCGGGATACACGTATTGCTCGATCTGCGGCCGCGTACGCAGTGCGGCGCTGATGCGCTCGCGCGTTTCGGGCGGGCAGTGCGCGTCGTTTTCTGGGAAGTGGAACACCATCGGGCAGTTGATTGCCGATACTTCGTCGAGATGCGCGTCAAGCCCCACGCCGTAATAGCTGACCGCGCAATCGACGTCGGTGCGCGCCGCGCTCAGAAACGCGAGCTTGCCGCCGAGGCAGTAGCCGACCACGCCCACCTTGCCGGCCTGCTCGGGCAGTTCGCGCAACGTGGCGATCGTGGCGGCGATGTCCTTCACGGCGACATCCGCATCGAACTGGCCCAGATAGCCGAGCGCCTGTTTCATATCGGCGTCGCCGTAGCCAAGCGAAATGCCCGGCTTGATGCGCCAGAACAGATCGGGCACGAGCACGACGTAGCCTTCTTCGGCGTAGCGATCGGCGGTCGCCTTCATCGTGTCATTGACGCCGAAGATTTCCTGCAGCAGCACGAGCCCCGGGCCCGAGCCCTGCGCGGGGCGCGCGACGTAAGCGTTGAAACGGCCGCCATCGTGGGCGACGACTTCGATGAAAGAGCCGGCCATGCGGTCTATCTCCAGTCTTATGATAGATACGGGTTACGTCATCATGCGCAACTCGAAACGTTTGAGCTTGCCGGTTTCGGTGCGCGGCAGCGCGCCGATGAACGTGATGACGCGCGGATATTTATACGGCGCCACGTTATTCTTAACGAAATCCTGCAGTTGCGCGACCAGTTTGTCGTCGGCCGTATAGCCGGGGTTCACCACGACGAAGGCCCGCACGATCTGCCCGCGCGTTTCGTCGGGCACGCCGATCACGCCGCATTCGGCCACCGCCTCGTGCTGCATCAGCACGCTTTCCACCTCAGGACCGGAGATGTTGTAGCCGGCCGACACGATCATGTCGTCGGCGCGCGCCTGGTAGAACACGTAGCCGTCCGCGTCGAGATAGACCGAATCGCCCGGCAGGTTCCAGCCGTCGCGCACGAAGCGCAGTTGCCGTTCGTCCGCCAGATAACGACAGCCGGTCGGGCCGCGCACCGCCAGTTTGCCGATCGTGCCGGGCGGCACGGGTTGCATGTCGTCGTCGACGGCTTGCACGACGTAGCCCGGCACCGCGCGGCCAATCGCGTGCGGCCGGATCTCCGCGCCTTGCGACGAAACGAAGATGTGGATCAGCTCAGTGCCGCCGATGCCGTCGATCATGTCGATGCCAGTCGCGTCGCGCCACAGACTCCGCGTCGAATCGGGCAACGCCTCGCCCGCCGACACGGTCTTCTTCAGCGATGACACGTCATGTTGCGCGACGAGCGGCGCCATCTGCCGATAGAACGTCGGTGCGGTGAACATCACGGTTGCATGAAAACGTTCGACCACGTCGAGCAAGGTCTGCGGTGTGAGCTTTTCGACGAGCACCGTCGACGCCCCGACGCGCAGCGGAAAGCACAGCAGCCCGCCGAGGCCGAACGTGAACGCGAGCGGCGGCGTGCCGCAGAAGATGTCGCTCGCGGAAGGCTTCAGCACATGACGCGGGAACAGATCGCACATCGCGATCATGTCGCGATGGAAATGCATGCAGCCTTTCGGCGCGCCGGTCGTGCCGCTCGTGAACGCGATCAGGCAGACGTCGTCGGCGGCGGTGTCGCAGGCGGTGAAGTGCTCGGGCTTGTTGGCGGCGAGCGTCTCGAGCGAATCGGCGGAATCGTCGTGAAAGCGGCGCGTCTGCTTCAGCACCGCGCAGTAGAACTCGTCGCGCGGATTCGTGCAGCGCTCGAGTTCGGCGGTCAGGCGCGCATCGCAAAGCGCGGCGCTGACTTGCGCTTTGTCGATGATCTGCTTGAGCTCCTTCGCGCGCAGCAGCGGCATGGTCGGCACGACGACGAGCCCGGCCTTCAGCGCCGCGAGCGTGGCGACGGCCATCTGCAAGGTGTTCGGCCCACGCAGCAGCACGCGGTTGCCGGGCCGCAAGCCCATTTCATCGACGAGCACATGCGCGCTGCGGTTGACCAGCGCGAGCAGTTCGCCGTACGTGGTCGCTTGTGGCTTGCCGGCCACGTCGGACCAGATCGCCGGCCGGTCGCGATGCCCCGCCTCGATGGTCCGCTCCAGCAGTTCGGTCGCGCAGTTCAACCGCGACGGATAGGCGACGTCCGGATTGTCGAGCAGAAAGACGGGCCATTGATCCTGCGGCGGAAGATTGTCGCGCGCGAAAGTATCGACGTGTGCTGACGGTTCCATCATGGTCTCCCGGGGCGTTGAGCCGGAAAATGCGCTTCGTTCGGTGTGAGGGGCTTGCCTGTGCGTTCGGTACCTGTGGGACGTTCAGTGCGGAATCACCGCGGTGGCCTCGATCTCGACCTTCGCGCGGTCTTCCATCAGCGCGACGACCTGTACCGCGCTCATCGCGATGTCGTAGTCGCCGATCAGCTCGCGAAACACACGGCCGATGTCCTTCAGCGATGCGAGGTACTCGCGCTTGTCGGTCACGTACCACGTGAGGCGCACCAGATGTTCGGGCTTGCCGCCCGCTTCGCGCAGCACGGCGAGCAGATTCTTCAGCGCCTGCTCGGACTGCTGCGCGAAGTCGTCTGATTGGAACTGCGCCTGTTCGTCCCAGCCGATCTGGCCGGCGATGAACACCTGCGTGCCGCTCGCCGCGACGCCGTTCGCATAGCCGCGCGGTTTGGCCCAGCCGGCCGGAAGGAGAGCTTTTTTCATCAGCGCTGAGCCTCGATGGAGGAGGGCGATGGAGCGTACGCCGCGAGCGCGCTCGCGATGTCGCCGGGAATGTCGATCGATTTGCCGCTTTCGAACGACATGAACACGAGCACCTGTTTCGAACGAAAGCGCGTTTCGCCGTTGCAATGCCCGTGAATTTCGATGCGGAGAGAACTGCGGCCGATGGTGTGGACTTCGAGCGCGAGCAGGATCGTTTCGCCCATCTGGCTCGGCCGCGAGAACTCGCAGTCGAGCTTGACGATTGGCAGGCCGATGCGGCGCCGCGCGATCATGTGCGCATAGTCGATGCGCAGGCCCTCGTTGAACCAGTCTTCGACGAGCGCGTTGGTCATCACGAGGTACTGCGGAAAATACACGATGCCCGCGGGATCGCAGTGCGAGAAGCGGATGCGCACGGGCCGCTCGAACGATGTGCTCATTGCGCGCTCCCGTTCGCCGCGGCATACGCCTTCAACAGATCGCGGCCGACGATCAACTGCTGCACCTCGGTCGCGCCTTCGTAGATGCGCAGCGCGCGGATCTCGCGGTACAGCATCTCGACTGCGCTGCCGCTTTGCACGCCCATGCCGCCGTATAGCTGTACGGCTGCGTCGATCACCTGCTGCGCGCCTTCGCTCGCGTGCCACTTCGCCATCGCGGCTTCGCGCGTGACGCTTTCGCCATGGTCGCGCAGCCACGCGGCGCGATAGACGAGCAGCGCGCTGCTGTCGATCGTCAGCGCCATCTGCGCGAGCTTCGCCTGCGTCAACTGGAAGTCGCCGAGCGTCTGGCCGAACATCTTGCGCGACGCCGCGCGCGCGAGACCTTCGGCCATCGCACAACGCGCAAAGCCGAGCGATGCGGCCGCCACCGACGTGCGGAAAATATCGAGCGTGCGCATCGCGATCTTGAAGCCTTCGCCGGGCGCGCCAAGCATCTGGCTCTTCGGCACCCGCGCGTTCGCAAAGCGCAGACGCGCGAGCGGATGCGGCGCGATCACGTCGATGCGCTCGGCGATGTCGAGGCCCGGCGTTTCTGCATCCACGATGAACGCGCTGATGCCGCGCGCGCCTGGTGCTTCGCCGGTGCGCGCGAACACCACGTAGAAGTCCGCGATGCCGCCGTTCGAAATCCACGTCTTCTCGCCGTCGAGCACGTAGTGGTCGCCCTGTTCGCGCGCGGCCAGCGCCATCGCCGCGACGTCCGAGCCCGCTTGCGGCTCCGACAGCGCGAACGCGGCGATCGCCGTGCCGCTCGCGACACGCGGCAGATAGCGCGATTTCTGTTCATGCGTGCCGGCGAGCGAGATCGCGCCCGAGCCGAGGCCTTGCATTGCCAGTGCGAAGTCGGCGAGGCCCGAATAGCGCGCGAGCGTTTCGCGTAGCAGACACACGGCGCGCGTATCGATCGTGTCGCCGTGGCCGCCATAAGCGACGCCACCGACGCCGTATTTCAGCCAGCCGGCCTCACCGAGTTCACGCACCAGCAGGCGGCAGGTCGCGTCGGTGTCGCGATGGTCTTGATGCTTGAGATTCGCGCGGCACCACGCGTCGATGCCGGCCGCGAGTTCGCGATGACGCGGCTCGAAAAACGGCCACGCGAGCGGGCTATGCAAATCGACCGGCGTGTTCTGATGATCGGCGCTCAACTCAGTCTCCTTCGAACACCGGACGCGACTTCGCTGCGAATGCATCGTACGCGCGCTCGAAATCGCGCGTGCTCATGCAGATCGCCTGCGCCTGCGCTTCGGATTCGATCGCTTCGTCGATGCTCATGCTCCATTCCTGGTGCAGCATCTTCTTCGTCATTCCGTGCGCGAAGGTCGGGCCGGACGCGAGATCGGCGGCGAGCTTGTGCGCTTCTTCGATGAGCGCGGCCGGGTCGCACAAGCCGTTGTAAAAGCCCCATGCGTGAGCTTCGTCGCCGCTTGCCGAGCGACCGGTGAACAGCAGCTCGGCCGCGCGTCCCTGGCCGATGATGCGCGGCAGCATCGCGCATGCGCCCATGTCGCAACCGGCGAGGCCGACGCGCGTGAACAGGAACGCGAGCTTGCTGCGCGCGGTGCCGAGGCGCAGATCGGAAGCCATCGCGAGGATTGCGCCGGCGCCCGCGCAGACACCGTCGACGGCCGCGATGATCGGCTGCGGGCAATGGCGCATGGCCTTGACGAGGTCGCCGGTCATGCGCGTGAACAGCAACAGCTCGGGCATCGGCAGATCGATCAGCGGCGCGATGATGTCGTGCACGTCGCCGCCCGAGCAGAAGTTTTCGCCCGCGCCGTGCAACACGACGGCCTTCACGTCTGTCGCATACGCGAGGTCGCGGAACAGGTCGCGCAACTCCGCATACGATTCGAAGGTCAGCGGGTTCTTGCGCTCGGGGCGGTTCAGCGTGATCGTCGCGACCTTGCTGGTCACCGACCAGCCAAAGTGCTTCGCCTCGTAGCCAGCCAGGCTCAGGCGGTTGCCGGCCAACAGTGCGTCGGCGGTGGATCGTGTCATGTATGCCTCCAGTGCGAAGTCAGCCTTTCAGGCTGTCGAGCAGATGCCGCTTGAGTTTGCCGAGGTCCTGATGGGTCTTCATCTTTTCGTCGAGGCTCAGGCCGCCGAACATTTCGACGACCCATTGCTCGTGCGCGACGGCCATTTTGTCGAACGCCTTGCGGCCAGCGGGCGTCAGGCACACGCTGATCGAGCGGCGGTCGTTCGGATCGGTGTCGCGCGTGACGAGCCCCTCTTTTTCGAGCTGATCGGTGATGCCGGTGACGTTGCCCCCCGTCACCATCAAACGGCGCGACAACTCGGTCATCTTCAGGCCTTCGGGATGTCGTTCGAGTTGCGCCATCAGATCGAAACGCGGCAACGTGGTGTCGAATTCGGTGCGCAGACGTTTGCGCAATTCGGCTTGCACGAGATTGGTGGTGGTCAGCATGCGCAACCACAGACGCAGACCCATGTGGCTGTCCGCACCGGTGCTCATTTCGAGGTCCACGACGTTCTCCGCGGGTTGGGCGACGCCTTTGCGCGACGGTTTCGCATCCGATACAGACTTTTTTGCTTGCGTTGATTTGCTCACGTTACTTCCCCACCCGAAATGGAAATGGATTGCCCCGTGATCGCATCCGAGCCGGGGCGGCACAGCCACAACACTGCGTTCGCGACCTGCTCCGGGCTCACGAAGCGGCGCTGCGGATTCGAACGCAGCAGCGTTTCGCGCGCCTGTGCTTCAGTGCGCGAGGTCTTGCTCGTGATCTGTTCGAGCGATGCATGCAGCAGCTCGGTTTCGGTGTAGCCGGGGCACACTGCGTTGACGGTGATGCCGCGCGTCGCGGTTTCGAGCGCGAGCGAGCGCGTGAGACCGATCACGCCGTGCTTGGCGGCGCAATACGCGGCGACGTACGCATAGCCGATCTGCCCCGCGGTGCTCGCGACGTTGACGATACGGCCATAGCCACGCTCGAGCATGCCCGGCAGTACAGCGCGGGTGCCGAGAAACACGCCGGTCAGATTCACGTCGAGCATGCGCTGCCACAGCGCGATATCGGTGTGCGTGAACGGCGCGGCCTGCGCCTGGCCTGCGTTGTTGACGAGGATATCGACGGCGCCCGCCTCGCCGAATGCGCGCGCCACCGACTCTTCCTGCGTGACGTCCACGCTGATGCACGCGACGTCGCCGAGCGCCGCGCATTGTTCGCGCTGCGCTTCGAGGCGTTGTGCATTGCGGCCCATCAGCGTGACGCGCGCGCCGGCGCGCAGCAGCGCCTGCGCGATGGCCGCGCCGATGCCGCTGCCGCCGCCGGTGACGACCGCGTGTTGTCCGGCGAGAGAGGTGTCAAACGTGTTCACACGGTTCCTTCGGCGCGTTGCGCGCGTTGTTGTGCCGTCAGGCCGGCGTTGGCGATGGCCTGCGCGCGCTCGCGTTCGAGGTTGCGCTCGAGCTGCATTTTCGCGGCGGTGTAGGGCTTCGGCCACGCGATGTCGAGATAGCCGATCTTCGCCGCTTCGTTCAACGTCCACGACGGATTCGCGAGATGCGGACGTGCGATCGCGCACAGGTCCGCGCGGCCAGCGGCGATGATGCTGTTGACGTGATCCGCTTCGGAAATCGCGCCGACCGCGATCGTTGCGATGCCGGCTTCGTTGCGCACGCGATCGGCGAACGGCGTCTGGAACATGCGGCCGAACACGGGCTTTTCTTCCTTGCTGACCTGGCCCGACGACACGTCGATCATGTCCGCGCCGGCCGCCTTGAAAGCTTGCGCGATCTTCACGGCGTCGTCGGGCGTGTTGCCGCCTTCGACCCAGTCGTGCGCGGAAATCCGTACCGAGATCGGCTTGTCCTGTGGCCACACCGCGCGGATCGCGCTGAACACCTGCAGCGGATAGCGCAGACGGTTTTCGAGCGAGCCGCCGTATTCGTCGGTACGGTGATTCGTCAGCGGCGACAGGAAGCTCGACAGGAAATAGCCGTGCGCGCAGTGCAATTCGAGCCAGTCGAAACCCGCTTCGATCGACATGCGGGTCGCTTTCACGAACTGCTGCTCGATTTCGTGCAATTCGTCATGCGTGGCTTCGCGCGAATGCTGGCTGATACCGCGCAGATACTGCTGCGGCGACGCCGAGACTAGGGGCCAGTTGCCTTCGTCGAGTGGCTGGTCGATGCCCTCCCACGCGACGCGCGTCGAACCTTTCGCGCCCGAATGGCCGAGCTGGATGCCGATCTTCGCATCCGACTGCAGATGCACCAGATCGACGATGCGCTTCCACGCGGCCAGATGCTCGGGCGCATACATGCCGGGGCATCCCGGCGTGATGCGGGCTTCGGGCGACACGCAGGTCATCTCGGTCATCACGAGCGCGGCGCCGCCCATTGCGCGCGCACCGAGATGCATCAGGTGATAGTCGCCGGCCACGCCGTCTACCGCCGAGTACTGTGCCATCGGCGACACCATCACGCGATTTTTCAGCGTGACGCCGCGCACCTTGAAGGGCGTGAACATCGGCGGAATCGAATGTTTGTCCGCCGCGCGCTCGACGCCCGCGCGCTTCGCGAGCCAGTCTTCGAAGCCGGACAGATATTGCGAATCGCGCTCGCGCAGGTTTTCGTGCGAGATGCGCTGCGAGCGCGTGAGCAGCGAATAGGCGAACTGTTCCGGCTCGAACGACGTATAGCGATCGACGTGCTCGAACCATTCGGTCGAATTGCGCGCGGCGTTCTGGATGCGCAGCACGTCGACGCTGCGTACTTCGGTGTAGTGCTTCAACGCTGCGGCCAGATCGTCGGGATGCGAACCCGGATGCGCGCTGATGCTGTTCGCGAGTTCGATCGCGTCTTCGAGCGCGAGCTTGGTGCCCGAGCCGATCGAGAAGTGCGCGGTATGCGCGGCGTCTCCCATCAGCACGATCGGCGTTCGTGTGCCGTTCGCATTGCGGCGCCAATGCACCCACTCCTTGTTGACGACGCGCGGAAAACGGATCCATTGCGACGAGCCGCGCAGATGCGCGGCGTTCGACATCAGCGCATTGCCGTCGAGGTATTTCGCGAAGAGCTTCTCGCAGAACGCGATGCTGTCTTCCTTGCTCATTTCGTCGAGACCGGCGGCGCGCCACACGCGTTCCGGTGTTTCGACGATGAACGTCGAGGTTTGATCGTCGAAGCGGTAGGCATGCGCCTGAAACCAGCCGAATTCGGTTTTCTCGAACGCGAACGTGAACGCGTCGAACAGCTTCTTCGTGCCGAGCCACACGAAGCGGCAGTCGCGCAGGTCGATGTCCGGCTGGTAGGTGTGCGCGTATTTCTGGCGCACGGCGCTGTTCAGGCCGTCGCTCGCGATGATCAGGTCCGCGTCGTATGCGCTGTCGTCCACGACCTGGGTTTCGAACACGAGCTTCACGCCGAGTTCTTCGCAACGCGCCTGCAGGATATTCAGCAGGCGTTTGCGACCGATGCCGCAAAAGCCGTGGCCCGACGAGCGCACGCTGCGGCCGCGGAAGTGGATCTCGATGTCGTCCCAGTGATTGAACGCGTCGAGAATCGCCTCGGCGCTCGGGGCGTCGGCGGCGCGCAGATTGCCGAGCGTCTGATCGGAGAACACGACGCCCCAGCCGAAGGTGTCGTAGGGGCGGTTGCGCTCGATCACCGTGACTTCATAGCCGGGGTTGCGTTTTTTCATCAACAGACCGAAGTACAAACCGGCCGGACCGCCCCCGATACAGACTATGCGCATGCTGGTTCCCCAAAATGAACGCCGCGTTGCGATTAATTTAGGTTTTGATAGTTTAGATGTCAAGTAAATTTGGGGAGTGCCGTCTAGAGGAATTCGGAAGTCAGTCGCTGTCCGGCGCGTGGCGGCGTCAGGCGAGCTAGGGTCTTCGCCGGGGGGCGAAGGTCGTCGCCTATTGGCGCTACGCCATTGAGATCATTCTGGATGCGTATGCGAACGCAGTCGGCACGCGCGGCGTCGGGATATGACACCGTGCGTGGCGCTCGCCGAGCCGAAGCTCAGCGTTCACATCGGCGGCACTACGCCGTCCTTTTCGACCACGACGCGTTGCGCAACATAACTTCCCTGCGACGCAGGCGTTGCGACGATGAACACCTTCTTGCCGGCCGTAAGATCGCTGTGCTCCGCGGGCGTGAACGTGACGACGGGCACGTTTGGCGGCACCGTCACCACATTGCTGCCGCCCTTGTATGACAGCTTCAGGTCGCGGCCGTTGGTGCTCTGCACGACGGAGTCGACGTTCGCGTTGGTCATCGAGCTCTTCGGGCCCAGGTCCCACGCGTAATGCCCTTCACCCGTGCCGCGCGCGGACTCGGGGAACACCACCACTTCCGTTGCCGTCAGCTTGCCGTCTGTGCCGGTGGTTGCAGCCGTGCCAATGAACGTACCCGGCTTGATATCCGATAGCTGCATCGTTTTCACAGCCGAAACACGCACATCCGGCTTCACATCGACCGACACGGTATCGCCGCTGCGACGATGGACCTTGAGCGTGTCACCGTTTTGCGACACGATTTCGCCACGGATGCGCGTGGGCGTCGTGGCGGGCGCCTGCGCGAAAGCAGCGCTCGCGAACGCGGCAGCCATAAAGGCTGCGCCAAGTTTGATGCGGAGTGTCATAGAACCTCCCAACTGGATGGTTGAAGGACGGGGGAAAGACCTCATTGCTTCACGAGCCGCTGAACCAGTTGTAGCCCTGGTTCTCCCAATAGCCTCCCGGATACTGGTTCGTGATTTCGATTGCGACGACATGCTTGGGATTCTTGAAGCCGAGCTTGGTCGGCACGCGCAGCTTCATCGGAAAGCCATACTTCGGCGGCAGCACGTCACCGTCGTAAGTCAGCGTGAGCAGCGTCTGCGGGTGGAGCGCCGTCGGCATGTCGATGCTGGTCCAGTAGTTGTAGTCCGCGCAATGCAGCGACACGTACTTCGCGCTCGTGTCCGCCCCCGCGCGACGCAGGAATTCCGAAAAGCGCACGCCGCCCCAGCGGCCGATCGCGCTCCATCCCTCGACGCAGACAAGACGCGTGATCTGGCTTTCCTGCGGCAGCGCGTGCAATTCGTCGAGCGACCAGGTGCGCTTGCCGTGCGCGAGACCGTTGACCTGCAGACGGTAGGTCGCGGCATCGATCTCGGGTACATCGTCGATCTCATAGAACGCGTTGAACGGAAACGGCCGCGTGATCATCGATTCCGGATACGTGGGCGCCAGCTTGTTCGGATCGAACAGCAGCGCCTGCACGCGGTCGTTGAAGAACGAGATGCGGCGCAGCGCGGTGTTCACCGATTTGTCGTTGGTCAGATCGCAACCGGACAGCATCGCGATACCGCCCAGGGTCAGCAGCCGCCGGCCGAACAGGCGGCGCGCGGGCGATTCGAGCTCGCGCTGTGCGTCGCGGACGATCGATTCGCCATGCGTCGCGAGAAAAGTGCCTGGTTGTGCGGTGCGTTTTCGGATCGTCATGATTTACCGTCCCCGTATCATCAGCAGTAACGAGCGCGGCACGAGCGCGACCATCGCGACGTGAACGATGAAAAACGCCACCAGTACGCTCATGCATACGAAGTGCACAACGCGCGCATTGTCATATCCCCCCATCAGCGTGCGCAGCAGCGGGAACTGCACCGACTTCCATATGGCGAGCCCCGACAACACGATCAGCACGATGTCGGCGATCACGACGAGATAGGCGAGCTTCTGCACCGAGTTGTATTGCGCGAGATCGTCGTGTTTCAGGCGCCCGCGCAGCGCGGCGGCCAGATCGGCGGCCAGCTGTTTCGGCCTGACGGGCAGCAGTTTGCGTCGAAAGCGTCCGGACGCCAGATTCAGCGCGAGATAGACCAGGAAATTGGCGACCAGCAGCCACATCACGGCGAAATGCCATAGCAGCGCGCCGGCGAGCCAGCCGCCAAGTGTGATCGAAGGTGGAAACTGAATGGCTGGAAAGATTGGCGACGCATCGTAAATCTGCCAGCCGCTCATGACCATCAGCACGACCGCGACAGCATTGATCCAGTGCGTAATCCGTACCCATCCGGGCTGAACCATGTTGTGACTCAAAAATCACTCCAGATTCGGTGGCATTCATGCCAGTAGCGCGGGCGCAAGACGGGTCGGACACCGAACCGCGCTCCGCTCGTCAGGCTGCCACCTGCAACACAAGGGCTAACGCGATTGATCGACCATTATTCCGTCGCGCGTGAAGATTTTCCCTTGCAATCGACTTTCATTAGCGACAAACACCGCGCGCGAAAGCCGTCCCGCCCCAGAGCATCGCAGCATCCCGCATGCCCTATTGCGTCGGACAAATGCGCTTCGGCGCAAAGACACGCGTCGGCACCCAGCGCCTTCCGTCCGACATCTCCCATCGGGGTATACCCGCTTTGCAAGCAGATTTGCGCGTCGAACTATTGCGCAAGTAAATTTGCGAGCAGATACTCAGCGCAAATCGGTTTGCTGTCGTTCCCCAACCCCACCTCGCAGAGGTCGTCATGAAACTCGTAGCAAAGCTCGTCGCGGCTGCACTCGTCGCCGTTTCCGTCCTCGGTCATGCCGCGCGGGCCGAGACCTTGCTGGTCGCCTGCGATACGGCGTTCGTGCCGTTCGAATTCAAGCAGGGCGACAAATACGTCGGCTTCGACATCGATCTCTGGGAAGCCATCGCGAAGGACCTGAAGCTCGACTACAAGCTGCAGCCGATGGATTTCAGCGGCATCCTGCCGGCGCTGCAAACCCATAACGTCGACGTCGCGCTCGCGGGCATCACGATCAAGGACGAGCGCAAGAAAGTGATCGACTTCTCGGATGGCTACTACGACAGCGGCTTCACGCTGATGGTGCCGGCCACCAGCGCGATCAAGGGCCCGGACGACCTGAAGGGCAAGTCGCTCGCGATCAAGACGGGGACGTCGGCGGCGGATTACGCGAAGGCACACTTCGCGGGCACCGATCTGCGCCAGTTCCCGAACATCGACAACGCGTATCTGGAGTTGCAGACAGGACGCGTCGATGCAGCGATGCACGACACGCCGAACGTTCTCTACTACATCAATACGGCGGGCAAGGGCAACGTGAAGGCGGTCGGTCCGCAGATGATGGCGCAGCAATACGGCATCGGCTTCCCGAAGGGCAGCCCACTCGTGCCGAAGGTCAATGCGGCGCTCGCGAAGATCAAGGCTGACGGCCGCTATGCGGCGATCTACAAGAAGTGGTTCGGCGTCGAGCCGACGAAGTCCTGATAACGCAACGGCTGCGGGAGGCAAGTCATGCAGTTCGATCTGTCAGTCGTCGTCGATGCGTTACCGGCACTATTGCAGGGCGCGAAGCTGACGGTGCTCATCACCATCGCGGGCCTTGCGGGAGGCTTGGCGGTCGGCTTTCTGTTCGGCTTGATGCGCGCGTACGGCAACGCATTGATGCAGAAAATCGCGTTCGCGTACGTCGAGTTCGTGCGCGGCACGCCGATCGTCGTGCAGGTGATGTTCATCTACTTCGCTCTGCCCGTGCTGCTTAACGTGCGCGTCGATGCGTTGACGGCCGCGATCGTGTCGATCATCGTCAATTCGGGCGCGTATATCGCCGAGATCGTGCGCGGCTCGTTTCTGTCGGTGCCGCGCGGATTGAGGGAAGCCGGACTCGCGCTGGGCATGCCGATGTGGCGCGTGCTCGGATTCGTCGTCGGGCCCGTTGCGATTCGCCGCATGACGCCTGCGCTTGGCAACCAGTTCATCGTGAGCCTGAAAGATACGTCGCTGTTCATCGTGATCGGCGTCGGTGAACTCACGCGTCAGGGTCAGGAAATCATGGCGGCGAATTTTAGGGCCGTTGAAATCTGGACGGCGGTGGCCGCAATCTATCTGTGCATGATCGGTGTGCTGACGTTCTGTCTGCGCACGATGGAAAAGAGGATGCGGATACTATGAGCGCGCTCGATATGGTGCAGTTCAAGCAGGTCACGAAGCGCTTCGGGCAGACCACCGTGCTGGACGGCGTCGACCTGAACATTCGCGCGGGCGAAGTCGTGGTGCTGATCGGTCCGTCGGGTTCGGGCAAGTCGACGCTGCTGCGTTGTATCAACGCGCTGGAGCAAATCGACGGCGGCGATCTGATCGTCGATGGCATCAGCGTGCACGGCGGCTCGAAGAAAGTGCGCGAGATTCGCCGCGAAGCGGGCATGGTGTTTCAGCAGTTCAACCTGTTCCCGCAACTGACGGCGCTCGAAAACGTCGCGTTCGGTCCGCGTCAGGTGCGTGGCATGAGCAAGTCCGACGCGGAAACGCTCGCGCACGAGTTGCTGACGAAAGTCGGCCTCGCGGGCCGCGTCGGGCATTATGCAAGCGAGTTGTCGGGCGGTCAGCAGCAACGCGTCGCGATTGCGCGTGCGCTGGCCGTCAAGCCGAAGCTGATGCTGTTCGACGAGCCGACTTCGGCGCTCGATCCCGAACTGCGGCAGGAAGTGCTGCGGGTGATGCAGTCGCTGGCGGAAGAGGGCATGACGATGGTCGTCGTGACGCACGAAATGACGTTCGCGCGCAAGGTCGGCACGCGTCTGATCTTCATGGAGCACGGCCACATCACGGTCGATGGGCCGCCCGCGCAGTTGCTCGACAATCCGCCGAATCAGCGTCTGCGCGATTTCCTTCAACACGTCGAATGATCATCTCGAACTCATGTCTGCAATTGGATTCATCGAAATCTCCGGCTCGCCGTTCGACGCGGGCGAGGCGTTAGGGCGCTTCGGCGCGTTGGCCGTGCATCGCCACCTGGTGCAATCGGCCGCCTGGCGCGACGTCATGCAATGGCGTGGCACGCCGCTCGCCGCCGCGCTTTGCGCACATACGCAGCAGCGCTTTCCGCGTATCTGGGCGGAATTGCAGGGGCTTGCCAATGGCCTCGAACTGCCCTTCGACGATGTGTTCCTGTGGAACTGTCGCGGCGACCTGTGGGCTGCGTCGACCGACGGATGCACGACGGTGCAATTGCCATCGGTTGATGGCAAGCGCATCAGTCACAACGAAGACGGTGACCCCTGCTTCGCCGGGCATTGCGCGATTGCCGCGTGTCGGATCGACGGCAGTCCGGGCTTTGCGGCGTTCGTGTATCCGGGCTCGCTGCCGGGCCATACGTTCGCCGTGACGGACGCGGGTTTGGCCGTCACCGTGAATAATCTGCGGGTGCGCCAGACCGAGGCGGGCGTGCCGCGCATGGTGCTCACGCGCGCGTTACTGGATGCGCGCGATCTCGATGCGGCGGTTGCCGTGGTACGCGACACTCCCCGCGCGGGCGGCTTCCATCTGACGCTTGCGCATCAGGCGAGCGCGCCGTTGCTGAGCGTCGAGTACAGCGCGCACGGTTGTTCCGTGCAGGAGATCACGCAGCCGTCGTTGCATGCGAATCACGCGATTCATCCGCCGATGCGCGGCTTCGCCCAGCGCGTGACCGATTCATCGCGTAGTCGGCAGACGCGCGGCGATCGGCTGTTGCGGGACGCACGCGAAGCGGGGCATGCGCCTGAGCCGCTCGCGATCCTCGCCGACACGCACGACGCATCGCTGCCGATCTACCGCGCCGACCCTGCCGATCCCGACGACGAAAACACGCTCGCAACCGCTGATATCGTGATCAGGGCGTCTCACATAGAATGGGACGTTTATGAGCAACCCGGGGCGCCGCCGCGATATCGATTGATCAATGGACACAAACCTACGCACGAAGCGCCGCAAGCCGGCGAACAAGGACGAGGCGAGCGCGCCTGAAGCCGTCGCCGACGCGCCGCGCAGCGTCGATGCGCTGCGCGAACTGGTGGTGCGCATCGGTCGCGACGAGGCCGGTCTGTCGCTCGGCGGCAAGGCGCGCGCAGTGCTCGCGTGGCTGCTCGAACGGCCGGAGGAAGTGGCCGTGCGGACCATCACCGATCTGGCGACGGCACTCGACGTCAATGCGTCGACGCTGACACGGCTCAGCACGAAGCTCGGCTATGCAGGGTTCGCGGATTTTCAGAGCGTGTTTCGCGATTCGCTGGCGGAGCGTCACCGGCATTTCTATACGAATCAGGCGGAGCGGCTCGTTGCAGGGAAAAAGCAGCGTGCGCACACGCCCGTCAATAGCGGAACCTCGCCCGAGGTCGAGGTCGTCGTGCAACTCGCGCACGAATCGATCGTCAATGTGGAGACGTTCCTCGCGCGGCTATCGGCTGACGATCTGCGCGGTGCGGCCGCGCTATTGGCGGGGGCGCCGCGCGTGCGCGTGCACGGCTTGCGGCAGTTCAGCGCGCTCGCCAGCTTTCTTTGCTATGGGCTCGGGATGATCCGCACCGACGTCGCGCTGCTCGATGCACAAGGGCTCGGCGTGGCTGAAGGACTCGCGCAGTTGCAACCGGGCGATGTGGTGGTCGTCACGAGCGTCTCGCCTTATACGCGCAGCGTCGCTGAAGCTGCAAAGGCCGCCGCCGAGGCGGGTATGACAGTCATCGCGATCACGGATACGCTCGCGTCTCCGCTGGTGCCGCCCGCGCGGCACGCGTTCCTGATTCCACATGACAGCAGTTTCTTCAGCAATAGCATGGGCGCTTATCTGATCTTTTGCGAAGGCCTGCTCAATCTGGTGGCGACGCATCTGGGCAAGCGATCTTTGCAGGCGCTGTCGCGGCGCGAACGGTTGATTACCGCGTTGGGGATCGAGACGGACTGATCTCCGGTCAGTGGTGATTGTCGAGATCGGCGAGTGGCCGCTAACGTGACTGCCGCGTCGAGTTTTACTCGCAACTAAGGACACTAGTATGGGCGCCGGGACGAGACGCGCTTATATACTTACAAAGCGCTTGCGTCCGCAGGTGCAGTCGATTTCATCGCAGGAACGATGGATAAAAACGAGAATAGTTTGTGGGACGACGGCGGGGACTGGGTCAGGAAGCTGCAGGGCTCGATGCGTCGTCGCGCCATAGGGCGACGCGCACAGGGTACAAAGAAGAACGCCACGAAAAGCGATTTTCGTGGCGTTTTGTGATTGGTGCGCTGCTGGTGCGGCCTCGGCGAAACGTGCCTGGATCTAGCGCTCGCCGAGAGCGTGCGGCCGTCCAACCAGCAGAAAGTGGACGAGCGCAAGCAGCGGGAATGCAAGGGCAACGCCAGCGACCAACGGCCACCCACCGCGCTCGAAGAGCGTGCTCGCAAGCGCGGACCCGATCGCGCCGCCAACGAAGATGCTCGTCATGTACAGCGCGTTGAGGCGGTTACGGCTTGCCGCATGCAGCGCGTAGATCTCCCGCTGGCCGAGCACCATGTTCATCTGCACGGCGAAGTCGAGCGCAATCCCGGTAACCACGAGGCCGAAAACCCCGGACGCCGGATGGACGAGTGCCGGCAGATAAGACAACGCGGCCACGATCAGCGCCAAAAAAGTGGCGCGAATCGAATGTCCCGCGTCCGCGAGTCGACCTGCGACGGGAGCCGACGTCGCACCGATTGCGCCGACCAGTGAGAACAGCGCGATCGCCGACTGTGACAGGCCGTACTGGCGCGTGAGCTCAACCGGAACCGCAGTCCAGAAAAGGCTGAATGACGCGAACATCAATCCTTGATAGAGCGCACGATGGCGCAGTACCGGCATGGTTCGCACGAGCACCAGCAGCGAGCCGATGAGCGCGGAATACGTGGCGCTATGGTCCGGTTGCCGGCGCGGAATCGTCAGCGCGAGCACGGTCGTCACGAGCGCCATCACGACTGCGGCCGCGGCAAACACGACGCGCCAGCCGAAGTGGTCCGCGACGATGCTCGACAGCGGTCGGGACAGCAGGATGCCGAGAAGCAGACCGCCCATGATCGTACCGACGATACGGCCTCGGGAATGATCAGGAGCAATGTGCGCCGCGAGCGGGATCAGGATCTGCACGGCCACGGAACTGAAGCCGATCAGCAGCGACATCAGCAGAAACCAGCTGGGCGTGTGCATCAGCGATGCGGCGGCGAGACTCGCGATCGACACGACCGCGGTCGTAATCATCAGCTTGCGGTTCTCGAGCAGGTCGCCCAGGGGCACGATGAAAAACAGACCGAGCGCGTAGCCGATCTGCGTGAGCGAAACGATCAGGCTCGCCGTGCCACCCGACATATGCAGCGCCGGACCGATCAGCTCGGTAATCGGCTGCGCGTAGTACAGGTTTGCAACGATCGCGCCGCAACTGAATGCGAATAGTGCAATGAGTCCCTGGGTGAGCTTGACGGGCCGCTCGTTGCCGCCGAGCGTGCGCGAGGGAGTGGACATGATGGCTCCTTGAGCGAAGAAATTATTTGACGACTGGGCCTTTCGACTTGCTATGCAGTCCGCGGCTTGGCGTCGGGTTGTGCGACAGCCAAACTGGTGTTCGCGACTGCACCAAGGTTAGGCGCGAGCCGATGCATGCGGAATACGATCGGCACGCAATCCCCCGTTGCGCGCCACGCAACGCGAGGAGCGGCGCTCGACAGCCAAGGTCATGATGACGGTAGGCTGCCATCACGCACCTGAAAAGTCCTGAGCCCGCCATTAATCCTTGCGCTTGATGAAGGCACGCAGAGTGCGAACCGCCCGATTTCCGCTGGCATAATCCCCCGCATGGACAAATTGCTCGCGCTCAACACCCTGCTCGAAGTGGCTGATGCCGGCGGCTTCGCGAAAGCCGCCCAGCGTCTGGGCGTGGCAACATCGTCGGTCACGCGTTTGATGGACGCACTCGAAGACTCGCTCGGCACCGCGCTGCTGACGCGAACCCCGCGGCGTGTCAGCCTGACCGATGCTGGCGCGGCGTATGTCGAGCAGATTTCCAGGCTGCTCGACGAGCTTGCCGAGGCCGACGAAAGCGTGCTGGACAGCGGCGCGGCGCCCGTTGGCGCATTGCGCGTGACGGTGCCGTCCACGTACAACCGCATCGTCCTCGCGCCGCACCTCGCCGCTTTCCTGCGTGAATATCCTCGCGTTGCGCTGGACGTCGTCGTTGCGGATCATTTCGTGGATCTCGCGCTCGATCGCATCGACGTGGCTGTGCGAATTGGGCTGCCCAGCGGCGACCCTAATCTCATCGTCAGGAAGATGGCCGACAATCCGCGCTTCGTGGTTGCGGCCCACGAGTACCTGAAAAAGGCGGGAATGCCCGAGGAGCCAGCCGAGCTCGCCGAACGCGAATGTCTGCGCATCGCCTATGGCGGAAGCTATCGGGCACGCCAGATCTGGACGTTCACGCGCGGGGAGGAAATTGAAAAGGTCAACGTGCGCGGGCGACTGATATCGAACAGCCTCGATATGCTCCTTCAAGCAGTCCTGGCGGAGCAGGGGTTCGCACTATTGCCCGACTGGCTGGTGAACGAACACATCGATGCCGGCCGCCTGATGCGATGCTTCGCTGACTGGAAGGTGACGCCGCAGAGTGGCGATGTCGTGGTCCATGCGGCATACCTGCCCAATCGCAGGCATTCGACGAAAGTGCGGGCCTTGTTGCAGTTTCTTGAAGCGCGCATCGGGCAGCACCCGATCTAGCCGCAGCGGTGGTGAGTTCACGGCCGCCAGTCGGCTCTCACCCGCAAAAATATTTCCATGCGATGACAAAAGTTAGAGTCGTCGCACCTTCGATGCCGCATTCACCGCGCGTTTTCGCATTTTCAGAACTCTTCAGATCGCCACAAGGACTTTGAAGAGTCGCGTTCTTAAGCTTCGTCCTGCATGCGGCGCTCCTCGATCCAGTCGAGGTCCGCGCCGCGTCGCTTTCCACGCAAATGCGAACCTCATCGCTAACCACACGCACAGCGATGCAACGACGGAGAAGCACCATGAATACGCAGAACATCGATAAGTCCATTCCTTCGACCACACGCCGTCGCCTGCTTTCCGCCGGCGCCGGCATGGCGGGTGCCGCGGCGGCCATGGCCAGCTTTTCCGCCAACGCGGCCGGCGCGGCAAGCAACGCGGGAGCGGCAGGCGCATCGCACGCGCATGGCACGGGCCATCATCATGGCGGCGGCTATGTGAACGCCAAGGACGGCACGCCGATCTACTTCAAGGACTGGGGCACCGGCACGCCGGTGGTGTTTTCGCACGGCTGGCCGCTGAGCGCCGACGCGTGGGACGCACAGATGCTGTTCCTCGTGAATCAGGGCTACCGCGTGATCGCGCACGACCGTCGCGGCCATGGCCGCTCGGGCCAGCCCTCCGAGGGCAACGACATGGATACCTACGCCGATGATCTGGCCGCCGTGCTCGACGCGCTCGATGTGAAGGGCGCGATGCTGGTCGGTCACTCCACGGGCGGCGGCGAAGTCGCGCACTACATCGGTCGCCATGGCGAGAAGCGTGTTGCCAAAGCCGTGCTGATCGGTGCGGTGCCGCCGCAGATGGTGAAGTCCGCGAACAACCCGAACGGTCTGCCGATGTCGGTATTCGACGGCATCCGCGCGGGTGTGGCCGCGAACCGCTCGCAGTTCTATCTGGATCTCGCGACGCCGTTCTACGGCTTCAACCGTCCCAACGCAAAGGTCTCGCAAGGTCTGGTGCAGGACTTCTGGCGCCAGGGCATGGCCGGTTCGATCAAAGGCCAGTACGAGTGCATCAAGCAGTTCTCGGAAGTCGACTACACGGAAGACCTGAAGAAGATCAGCGTGCCCACGCTGATTCTGCACGGCGATGACGACCAGATCGTGCCGATCGACGATTCCGCGAAGCTCTCCGCGAAGATCGTCAAGAACGCCACGCTGAAGGTCTATGCGGGCGCTCCGCACGGCATGTGCAGCACGCACGTCGACCAGGTCAACGCGGACCTGCTCGCCTTCCTGAAGGGCTGAAGCCCGCTCTCGCGCGCTCGCCTCGGCTGACCTGAAGCGTTCATAACGCTTCAGGTTTTCCCAAGGACTTTAAGGCGCGCGATCCGTAATCTCCACCCGTTCGATGACCGCTGCGCGCGTCATCGCTTATCCGCACTCGTACCTCACTGGAGCAACCATGGCTTTTGAACTGCTGACCCCCGAGAACTGCGCACTCGCGCTGATCGACCACCAGCCGCAGATGTTCTTCGGCACGCACTCGCACGAGCGCACCACCGTCCTGCACAACGTGCAGATCCTCGCGAAGGCCGCCAGGCTGTTCAAGGTACCGACGGTCCTCACGACGATCGCCGCGGACTCGTTCAGCGGCCACCTGCTGCCCGAAGTGCAGCAGGTGTTCCCGCAGATCAAGCCGGTCGATCGCACCTCGATGAACTCGTGGGAAGACGCGGGCTTTCGCGCGGCGATCAAGGCCACGGGCCGCAAGAAGATCGTGATCGCCGGTCTGTGGACGGAAGTGTGCGTGGCGTTCCCGACCGTTCAGATGCTCGCGGAAGGCTTCGAGATCTACGTGCCGACCGACGCATGCGGCGACATCACGGAAGAAGCGCACGAGCGCGCGATCCAGCGCGTGATCCAGGCCGGCGCGGTGCCGATGACCTCGCTGCAGTTCATGTGCGAACTGCAACGCGACTGGGCCCGTGGCGAGACCTACGAAGGCTGCATGGACATCTTCAAGGCGCACAGCGCGTACGGCATCGGCGTGCGCTACGCGAAGCAGATCCTCGGCGAACACGCAAGCGAAGCGGCTTGAGCTGCTTCGCGTTCCGGGCCGCGCAGACCTGCGATGAAAACTACGATGAAACGTCCTGATACTTCCAACGCCGCCGATGTCGCGCTGCTGTTTTTGCGCGTCAGCGCGAGCGTGCTTCTGCTGATCGTGCATGGCTTGCCAAAGGTGCTGCACATCGGGGCGCAGCTCGGCGCGATCGAGGATCCGCTGCACCTGGGCAGCGCTTTCACGCTGGCTTTCGCGATTTTCGCGGAGGTCGTGTGTCCGGTGCTGATGATCGTCGGCGTTTTCACGCGGCTCGCCGCGCTGCCGATTCTCGTCGTCACCGCGGTTGCCCTCACGCTCGTGCACCCTGACTGGAGTCTCGAGCAGGCTCAGTTCGCGTGGATGCTGCTGATCCTGTTCGGCACGGTCGCGATCGGCGGAGCGGGGCGCTACCGGATCACGTTGAACCGGGACGTTCCCGCAGACGCGCGCACGTCAAACTTTTAACGGCGACCAATGGTTCGCCCAACAACAAGGAGATCGACTCGATGAAACTGCATTCGAAACTCAAGCCGGCCGCGGCACTCGCCGCCATCGTTCTGTTCACGGGCTACGCGGGCAGCGTGTTCGCCGACGACGCGGCAGTCGCTTACGCACCGTCCGTTCAGGCGCATCCCGCCGCGCCGAAAGATCCGGCCAACACACAGCGCAAGGCAGAAAAGAAGGCCGAGCGTGCCGTCGACCGCCATCTCGCCACCAGCGTGCGCAAGGCGATCGTCAAGGCAGGCGGCGTGGACGCTTCGCACATGACGGTTGTCGCGAAGTCCGGCGCCATCACGCTGGAAGGTTCCGTGCCCGAAGCGGCGCAGATCGACCTCGCGCAGCAGCATGCGCAGCAGGTCGCGGGCGTCACCGGCGTGACCAACCGTCTGAGCATCGCGACCGCGGGTCATTAAGCCAACGGCTGTATAGCGCGCGTCCGCCTCGCGCGGACGCGAAGCACGAGGATCGCAACATGACATATCTGATCTCGCTGGGAGCGGGCCTCGTGGTCGGTCTGCTCTATTACATCGCGCGCGTGCAGTCGCCCGCACCGCCGCTGATCGCGCTGGCCGGCCTGCTCGGCATCGTGATCGGTGAACACGCGATTCCATTCGTACAGGCGCAATGGCGCGCACCGCAGGCGCAAACTTCGAGCGCGCCGCACGAGGCCGTCGCCACTTGCGCCAACAAGGTCGACTCGTCATGCAGCAAGCAGCCATAGAGTTGGGCTCGCCGCAGGCGAAGGCGGCGCTCGAGCCGCTGCGCGGCGAAAACGCCGTGCTCGCTTTCGTAGCCGGTTATGTCGACACGCTCGGATTCGTCGCGCTGTTCGGGCTGTTCACGGCGCACGTCACCGGCAATTTCATTCTGATCGGTTCGGGGCTCGCGGGCGCGGGCAGCGGACTGCTGATCAAGTGGCTCGCGTTTCCCGCCTTCGTGGCGGGTATCGTCGGCGCGCGCCTGTTCGATGACAGGCTGCGTCAGCGCACGCATGGCGTGCGCGTGGGCGCGCTTTATTTTCTGCAAATCGTCTTGCTCGCGGCGTTCATGGGTGCGGGTCTCTTTGCGGTACCGATCGTCAACGCGGACGCGCCGCTGACGATTGCCTGCGGCCTGCTCGGCGCGGCCTCGATGGGCGTGCAGAACGCGCACGGCCGGCTGACCGCGCGCAGCGTGGTCGCCAATACCGTGATGACCGGCAATGTCACGCAGGCCGTGATCGACGTGTTCGATCTGTTCGCGCCGGGCACCAGCCAGGCGGAACGCGCGATCGCGCGGGGCCGCCTCGCGACCACGCTGCCGCCGGTGCTCGCATTCGCGGCCGGCGCGGGCGCAGGGGCGGCGGGATGGCTCGCCGCGTCGTTCTGGGCGCTGTTGCTGCCGCTCGCGATGCTCGCTCTGGTGGCGACGCTCGCATGCCGCAAGGCCGATTCGAAGGGCACGCTCTGAGCGCCCGGCCGACCGCACATTTTCTTCAACAGGAACCTCACGTGAAACTCATTCGTCTCGATCGTCCCTTGAGAGCGCTAACCATTGCGCTCGCGATGCTCGGCGCGGCGCTGCCCGGTGCTCCGGCTTTCGCCGATGACGGCCAGTATCCGCTCGCTTCGCCCACGTCGGCGGTTGCGCCGGTCGTCTCGGTGGGTCCGCAATACGACACCACGCACGTCTATGTGTCGAACGAAGACATCGACGCATTCGTCAGCAGCTTCGTCGCGACCTTCGGCGGCAAGGCCTCGCCGCGCGCGGTGTTCACGGTCACGCCCACGGCGAGCAAAACCGCTTCGCAATACGTGCAGACGCCGGTCGGCATGCTGTCGGTATTCGCGTTCCAGACGGCGGTCCCTTACCCGTTCGGCAACGAACGCACGGGCTACCTGGTGACCGATATCGACAAGGCCGTGCGTGCCGCGCACGCAGCGGGCGCGGACGTAGTCGTCGAACCGTTCGACGATCCGATCGGCAAGGACGCGATCATTCAGTGGCCGGGCGGTCTGACGATGCAGCTGTACTGGCACACCAGGGCGCCGTCGTATGCGGCGCTCGAATACGTGCCGGACAACCGCGTCTATGTGTCGAAGTACCAGGCGCAGGACTTCATCAAGCGCTTCGTGCGCTTCTCGCACGGCAAGATCGTTTCCGATAACCGCCATGCGGATGGCGCGGAGATCGGCAAGCCGGGCGAGACGATCCGCCGGGCGCGAATCCGGTCGGGCTTCGGCAACATGCTGGTGTTCGTGACCGACGGCAAATTGCCGTACCCGTATGGCCGCGAAACCACCGGCTACGAGGTGGGCGATCTCGACGCCACGCTCGCAAAGGCGCAGGCCGCCAACGTGAAGGTGCTGGCGGCGCCGGCACCAAACGTCGAAGGCCGCACGGCGATGGTCGAGTTTCCGGGCGGCTACGTTGCGGAACTGCATCAGCGCGTGAAGTGACTGGCATGAGAACTCGCGAGTTATCACGCGCCAAACGCAGGACGGAGCTCGCGCGCGCGGTGCGCACGAACGTCATGGTCGCCGCGCTCGCCACGTGCGCAGGGTTGCAGGCGGGCGCGGCGCATGCGCAAACCGCGCAGGCGGTGGCCGCATCGTCCGTCGCCTGCGATGCGCAACGGCCGGTTCCATCGTTCAATCGCTGGCAGGAGGACTGGAGTGCGCTCGCGAATCCGTGCGTGCCGCGCAAGCCGCTCGATGCGTTGAAGTACATCCCGCTGTCGGGCGACCCAAGCTGGTATCTGTCGCTGGGCGCGAATCTGCGCGAGCGCTTCGAACTGAACAACACGCCACTGTTCGGCCTCGGGAGCCAGACGCCGGACAGCTGGGTGATCCAGCGTGCCGAGGTGCATGCGGACGCGCGCTTCGGCTCGCACGTGCAGGCCTTCTTCCAGTTCGTCGACGCGCGGCCGTTCGGCAAGGATTCGGTCACGCCCGTCGACCGCAATCCGCTCGACACCGAGCAGGCGTTCATCGCGTTCGTCGGTGGAGTGGGGGGCGGTACCTTCAAGGCGCGCGTCGGCCGTCAGGAAATGGCGTTCGACTTGCAGCGTTTCGTTTCGGTGCGCGACGGTCCGAACGTGCGCCAGGCGTTCGATGCGCTGTGGGCCGACTACGAGCTAGGCAAGTGGCGCTTCATCGGTTATCTGACGCAGCCGGTCCAGTATCGCGACGAGCGGGTTTTCGACGACGTGTCGAACGGTCACCTGACGTTCAGTGGCCTGCGGGTGGAGCGCGCGAGCGTGGGGCCGGGAGATCTGTCCGCTTACTGGTCGCGTTATACGCGCGACAACGCGCGGTTTCTCGACGCGGCCGGCACCGAGCGGCGCGATGTGTTCGATGCGCGCTACACGGGCAAAAACGCGTCGCTCGACTGGGACGTGGAAGCAATGCTGCAAACCGGCCACGTGGGTACCGACACGATCGCCGCGTGGGCATTCGGCGCGCTGGGAGGCTACACGTTCGCCGCTCTGCCGGGCAAGCCGCGCATCGGCGTGCAGGTGGACGGCGCGTCGGGCGACCGGCATCCCGGCGACGGCCGCGTCGGGACGTTCAATCCGCTCTTTCCCAACGGCTACTACTTCACGCTCGCGGGCTACACCGGCTACAGCAACCTGATTCATGTGAAGCCGTCGGTCACTTTCAGGCTCGCGCCGAAGGTGACGCTGCTCACCGCGCTCGGCTTCCAGTGGCGCGACACCACGGCCGATGCGATCTACGGCCAGGGCATGGCGACGGTGCCGGGCACGGCAGGCAAGGGCAATCTCTGGACCGGCATGTACGCGCAGGTTCGAGCGGACTGGAGCGTCAACGACAACGTCGCGCTCGCGCTCGAAGCGGTGCACTTCGAAGTCGGCGATTCGATCCGCGCGCTCGGCGCGCGCAACGCGGACTACGTCGGCGTGGAAGCAAAGTTTAGCTGGTAAGCACGCGGCTCGCGCACAGCTTGCCGCGAGCACGTTCAAACGAATGAGGGAACGCAGATGAAATTTATCGACACGGCCGACGGCACGTCGCTCTACTGCAAGGATTGGGGCGCGGGACGCCCCGTGGTGTTCATTCACGGCTGGCCGCTCAATGCCGACATGTGGGACCCGCAAATGCTGCATCTCGCCGCGCACGGGTTTCGTGCCGTGGCTTACGATCGCCGCGGCTTCGGCCGCTCGGATCAGCCGTGGTCAGGGTACGACTACGACACGCTCGCCGACGATCTTCACGCGGTGCTGGAGACGCTCGCGCTCGAGGATGCGGTGCTCGTCGGATTTTCGATGGGCGGCGGCGAAGTGGCGCGTTACATCGCAAGACATGGGGCCCGCCGCGTCTCGAGGGCGGTGTTCATCGGATCGGTGACGCCGGGCCTGCAGCGTAGCGAGAACAACCCGGAGGGCGTCGACCCGGCGGTGTTCGAAGGCATGCGCGACGCGCTGCGCCGCGACCGCGCGAGTTTCGTCGATGCCTTCAACCCGCTCGTGACGGGCGGCAACCGGCCCGATTCGATGGTGACGAAGCCGGTGCACGACTGGTTCTCGAACATGGCGATGCAGGCTTCACTGAAGGCGACGATCGACTGCGTGACGGCATTTTCGGCCACGGATTTCCACGCCGATCTCGCGCGGATCGATATCCCCACGTGGTTCGTTCACGGCGGCGACGATCAGACCGCGCCGCTCGATCTGACTTCGCGCGCGGCGGCGCGGCTCGTCAAAGGCGCCACACTCGACATCTATGACGGCGCTCCGCATGCGTTGATGCTGACCCACGCGGAACGCCTGAACCGCGATCTGCTCGAGTTTGCGGCGACCGCCTGAGCTGGCGGTCCGGTTTCAGCCGCGCATTTGATCCCCCGGTAGACGTTCGGAGACGGAGTGACGACGATGTTCGTAGAAGTGAAAGTACAGGACACGTGGGCTCGAATCGTAGGATCGCTGGCGAGAGCCGAGCGGACTGACGATGAACAGCAGATGTCTCTCTCGAGGAAGCTTCGCGATGCCGATCGCTCGGCCACGCGAGCCGGGGGCGGTCACGCGACCATCATCGTGGTCGAACGGCCCACCATGACGAGCGCCACGATCGAGTGGCGCGATTCGACGAATTGCTATTACGGCGCACAGCTGTGGCGTCTGGTGCGCGCCCGCAAGTCGGGCGTTTGCGCGCTGAGCGGTGAGCCGATCAGCCGTGGGGACGAAATCTTCAAACCATGTGGTCGCACCGACGCGGTCAATGCGGACGCGATGATCCGCACGTCCGCGATGCGGGCTTACCCGGCGCGTAATAGCTGAGCGCCGTGCGCCGGGCGCTGATGCCAGCGTCCCGGGCGCTTTCTCTGACGCGCGCTCGCGCGTCGACTTCAGGGCGCCGCCTTGACGGCGGTCGCGGCGTGGCTCGCCGGGTCCGCATCGTAATTCAGCGGAATCCACACGTAGCTGCCGCGCTCCTTGCGCACGTGCCCGAGACCCGGAAACGAAATATGTGCGGCCGCGATCACGTCATGTTCGCGCGCCGCACGGTCGAGCAACGCGAGGCGGGACTGCCTGGCCGCGGCGGCGTCCGAGTCGTACTCGACGGAAGCCTTTGGGTCGCGCAACTGGATGTCCGCGACATGGATGATGTCGCCCCACACGATCAGCGTCTGCTGCCCGCTTTTCACGACATAGCCCGTATGTGCCGGCGTGTGACCCGGCGTGGCGAGTGCGCTGATACCGGGCGCGATCGCGGCGTTGCCGTCGAACGGCCGGAAACGTCCCGCCGCGATATAGGGGGCCACCGATTGCGCCGCTGAATCGAAGAACGAACTCAGAAACGACGGCGCGGTTTTTTTGTTGCTGGCGTCGAGCCAGTAATCGGCCTCCCGTTGCGACACGCGCAGAACCGCGTTGGGAAATGCCATCTGGCCGTCGCGAATCACGCCGCCAACGTGGTCCTTGTGCATATGCGTGAGCAGCACCTGGTCCACCTGTTCAGGCTGGTAGCCGGCGGCGCGCAGGTTCGCGAGCAGATGGCCGCAGCAATCGCCGTAAAGCACGCCCGCGCCGGTATCGATCAGGATCAGCTGGCTGCCGGTGTTGATCAGAAACGCGTTGATCGAACCTTGTAGCGGCAACGCGAGATCGTCTTCCGCGAGATCATGGTCGATCACGCGGCGCGGCACGTCCGTCATCACGGTATCGACGGGAAATGGATGTGTGCCGTCGAGCAGCGCCGTGATTTCGTAGGAGCCCAGCATCATGCGATAGAAGCCGGGGCCTTGCGTGCCGACCTGCGGCGCGGCCGCATGCGCGAGCGCGGCATGCAGGGCAACCAGCAGTGCGGCGAGCCATGCGAAGACGGTCGGCGCCGCGCGGGAGCATTCGCGGTGTCGAGCGGCAGGGAAGACTGAAGATTGGGTATCCATAGTGGTTGCTTCGGGTGGTTGAAGGTTGCGCAACGTGCGCCTTACTCATTCTCGAATTCGAACCGGCTCGATGCCTAATGAAGCGTTCTTAAAGTTTCGTCGCGGGCAGGACGTTTAAGCTGCCGTTCAGAACTCTTCAGGTTCTGGACTGGACTGCGCTTGGGAATTGAAACCGGCTGGCATAATGCCGCCGACATTCCCGAAGACCATTTCGGCACGCCACTTCCCGATCGCACCCGATCGAGTGCGTGAGCTTCCTCGGTAAGGTGCGAGAGTCCGTTGATGAGCCCGTCCTTCTTTTTCAATTCCGGCGACAAGGTGTATTTGCAGTTCGTGCTCGAAGAGGGCGATCGCGCGCTCGGCCGCGGCTGGCATCTCGCGCCCGACGGTCGCCGCGAAGAGGTGCTGGCCGTGTGGATTTCCGCATCGCGCGCCGATCCTTCCAGCGCCGCGCGCCTGACGCACGAGTACAAACTGAGGGACGATCTGGCCGGCGCCTGGGCCGCCACGCCACTGAAGCTGCTGCGAGAACATGGCCACACCGTGCTGCTGCTGAGGGATCCGGGCGGTGAGCCGCTCACGGCGCTGCTGGGCACCGCCATGGAGACGGACCGGTTTCTGGACCGTGCGATCGGCATCGCTTCGGCGCTGAGCCAGGTTCATCAGCGCGGCCTGATCCACAGGGATCTGAAACCCGCACATATCTTCACGGACGAGGCGGCCGGAACGACAGCCATCACTGGCTTTGGCGTCGCGTCGCGGCTTTCCCGCGGTGCCGAAGCGCATTCACAAATCAGTGCGGTCACGGGCAACCTCGCTTACATGGCGCCGGAGCAAACCGGACGTATGAACCGGCCGGTGGACGCTCGCAGTGATCTATACGCGCTCGGCGTGATGTTCTACGAGATGCTGACGGGCGTATTGCCCTTCAGCGCCGGCGATACGGCGGATTGGGTGCACAGCCATCTCGCCCGGCAGCCAGCCTCGCCAGTCGTACGTGTGCCGACGATTCCCGTCGCTCTGTCGGACATCGTATTGAAGCTTCTCGCCAAAACACCCGATGAACGCTATCAAAGCGCGGCGGGTCTTGAAGCGGATCTGCGCCGCTGCCGCGCGAGCCAGACCGCCGATGGAGGCATCGAAACCTTTGCGCTCGGACAACAGGATTTCGCGCATCGCCTGATGGCTCCTGCGCGCCTTTATGGACGCGAGCCGGAAATCGCAACGCTGCTCGCGGCTTTCGATCGCGTCGAGCGGGAAGGCTGGCCGGAACTCGTTCTGATTTCGGGCTATGCGGGAGTCGGTAAGACCGCCGTGGTCACCGAATTTCAGCGGCAGATCGCCACGCAGCGCGTGCGGTTTGCCAGCGGGAAAGTGGACCAGTACCGCAGTGAAATACCCTATTCGACGCTCGCGCTAGCGCTGCAGACGCTGATCCGCCCGCTGCTCGCGTGCAGCGAAACCGAACTGGCTTCGTGGCGCGCCGTGCTCGACGACGCGCTGGGTCCCAACGCGAGTCTGCTGGCCACGCTGATTCCCGAAATCGGACTGATCCTTGGGCAACAGCCGATCGTCAACGATCTGCCTTTGCAGGACGCCCGCCATCGTTTTCAGCTTGCGTTCCGCAGCCTGATCGGCGCGTTCGCGCGTGCCGAGTCTCCGCTGGTTCTCTTTCTCGACGATGTGCAGTGGCTCGACGCGGCGACCCTCGATCTTATCGAGCACCTTGCGACGCATCCGCAACTCACACACGTGCTGTTCGTCTGCGCGTACCGCGACCACGAAATTGCAGCGGATCATCCATTGCCACGATGCCTGGCCTCGATTCGCGGGGCAGGAAACCGAGTCAGCGCGATCGCGCTCGAAGGCCTTCGCAGCGATCAGATGAGCCAGATCGTCGCGGATGTTCTCCGTTGCGACGTGCAAAGCAGCGCGGCGCTGACGGAATTGATGCAGCAGAAGACGGCCGGTAATCCGTTCTTTGCGATTCATTTTCTGAACACGCTGCTGGACGAGGACATGCTCGTGTTCGACCACCGGACGGCCCGCTGGTCCTGGGATCTCGATCAGATTCGCGCGAAGGGATTCACCGACAACGTCGTCGACCTGATGCTGACCCGGCTGGGACGTCTTCCCGAGCAAACCCAGGACGTGTTGAAGCTGATGGCGTGCGTTGGCAACGAAGTGCCGGTCGACGTTCTCGTCACCGCGCGCCACGGGACGCTCGCGGATCTCGATGAAGCGCTGCGACCAGCGGTTACCGCGGGGCTCGTGTTGCGCAAAGACGCGTCCTATCGATTCCTGCACGACCGCGTGCACGAGGCGGCCTACGCCTTGATTGCGCCATGGGCGCGCGCCGAAGCGCATCTCGCGATCGGCCGGCGCCTCGTGGCGGAGTTGTCGCCCGGCCATGCGCGGGAGCTGGTGTTCGATATCGTGGGCCAGTTGAACCGGGGCGCGGCATTGATTACCGAGGCCGGCGAGCGGGAGCGGCTCGCCGAACTGAATCTTCTCGCTGGCAGCCGCGCAATGGCATCCGCGGCTTACCTCGCGGCGTTGACGCATTTCACCACCGGCAGCGCGCTGTTGGGGGAAAACGCGTGGGAAACCCGCCCTGAACTCGTCTTCATGCTCGAGTTGCGGCGCGCGGAGAGCGAGTTCCTGACGGGTGCTTCCGACGCGGCGGAAGGGCGGCTTCACGCGCTTTCCCAGAGGGCAATCGGGCTACCCGATCTCGCCGCGGTCACGCAGTTGCGACTCGAACTGTTGATGGCGTTGGGGCGGCGCGAGCGCGCGGTCGAGGTGGGCCTGGAATATCTGCGGTGTGCCGGCGTTGCATGGGATTCGCAGCCGTCCGCGGGCGAAGTGCAACGAGAATACGACAGTATCTGGAGCCGGCTCGGCGAGCGGCCGATCGAGTCTCTGCTCGATTTGCCGAAGATGACCGATCCCGTTGCCGCCGGCACCATGGCGGTCCTGACCGCGCTGATGCCGCCCGCCTGGTACACGGACGCTTCACTGCGCGCGCTCGTCATTGGGCGGATGGTCAACCTCAGTCTGGAATACGGCAATGGCGAGGCGTCATGCCTCGGGTACGCCTGGCTGAGCATGATTCTGGTCCCGCAACGCGAGCACAGCGAGGCGGGTTTCCGGTTTGGCCGGCTCGGTTTCCAGCTCGCTGAGCGGGACGGCGAGGATCGTATCCGGGCGCGCGTCTATCAGGTGTTCGGCGGGCACGTGATGCAATGGACCGAGCCGATCCGAAACGCCCGGGACATCCTGCAGCGTGCGATCGATGTGACCGAGAAGCTCGCGGACCGAACCTTTGCGTGCTTCATTCGCAACAACCTGCTGACTCATTCGCTGGCAAGCGGCGAGCCGCTCGGAGAGGTGCAACGCGAAGCGGAGGCGAGCGTCGAATTCGCGCGTCAGACGGCTTTCGGTCTCGGCGTCGATCGGATGATTCCGCAACTGCAACTGGTGCGGACGCTGGCGGGCCTCGCGCCGGCATTCGGTGTGTTCGACGACGCGAGTTTCAGCGAGGCGGAGTTCGAGAGCCGGGTCGGCAGCAATCCGAGTCTGTCCTTTGCGTTCTGCTGGTACTGGATTCGCAAGCTGCAGGCGCGCTACTTCGCGGGCGATGCGATTTCGGCTCGCGCCGCGGCCGAACGCGCCGAGGCTCTGCTTTGGACGTCACCGTCGTTTTACGAGCAGGCCGAGTATCAGTTTTATGCGGCACTCGCGCGTGCAGCCTTTTGCCACGCCGAACTTCAGCAGCCCGGGTCCGATAACCTGCGGATTCTGGCGGCCCATCATCAGCAATTGTCTTTGTGGGCGGAACATTGCAAGCCGAACTTCGGCAGCCAGGCCGCGCTGGTCGGCGCGGAGATCGCTCGCCTCGAACAGCGGTCTTCCGACGCGATGCAGCTCTACGAAGAGGCAATCGGTCTCGCGCGCGACCATGACCTGATCCATCATCAGGCGCTTGCCAACGAACTGGCGGCACTGTTCTATGCGGAGCGCGGCTTCGAAAAGATCGCCCGCGTCTATATGCAGGATGCCCGGCAGGGCTATCTGTGCTGGGGAGCGCTCGGGAAAGTCCAGCAGCTGGAAGCCCGCTACCCCTATCTGCGGGAAACCGGGCGGATGAGCACCGCGGGCGGCGCGATCGGCGCGCCGGTCGAACATCTCGATCTGGCGACGGTCATTGCCGTCTCGCAGGCGGTATCGAAAGAGGTGGTCCTCGAAAACCTGCTCAATACGCTGATGCGTACCGCGATCGAGCAGGCCGGCGCACAGCGCGGCCTGCTGCTCCTGATCCGCGACGGCGAGCCGCGCGTCGCGGCCGAGGCGACCACGGCCGGCGATGCCGTGATCGTATCCTTGCGCGACGGCCCGATCGAACCCGATACGATACCCGTGGCGATTCTCAACTACGTGCTGCGGACCAATGAGAACATCATTCTCGACGACGCGTCGGTCGAAGGCCTGTTCGTCGGCGATCCGTACGTCCGCCGGCATGGCGCCCGATCCGTGCTGTGCCTGCCGCTTCTGACGCAAGCCAAGCTGATCGGCGTGCTCTACCTCGAGAACAATCTCGCGGCGCGGCTTTTCGTACCAGCGCGGACGGCCGTGCTGAAGCTGCTTGCTTCACAGGCCGCGATCGCAGTCGAAAATACCCGGCTATACCGGGATCTGGGGCAGCGCGAAGCGCGGATTCATCGCCTTGTCGAGGCGAACATCATCGGCATATGGATCTGGCATCTGGACGGCCGGATTCTCGAAGCCAACGACCTGTTTCTGCGCATGGTGGGCTACGAGCGCGACGATCTGCTATCGCAGCGCCTGCGCTGGACCGACCTGACCGCGCCGGGCTGGCTGAACGGCGACACGCGCATCGCGGAGGCGTTCAAGCTGAACGGTACCGTGCCGCCATTCGAGACCGAGTTCCTTCATCGCGATGGCAGCCATGTACCGGTTCTTCTGGGCTCGGCCAATTTCGACGAGAGCGGCGAGCAAGGTGTGTCCTTCGTGCTGGATCTGACGGAGCGCAAGCGCGCTCAGGAAGACTTGCAGCAGGTGCAGGCGGATCTGGCGCACGTCACGCGCGTGACCACGCTGAATGCGCTGACCGCCTCCATCGCGCACGACGTCAATCAGCCGCTTGCGTCGATCATCACGGACGCGAAGGCGGCGCTGCGCTGGCTGGCCCGCACGCCGCCCGATCTCGGCGAACTGAAGGAGACGGTGGAGCGGATCGTCGAAGGCGGTCACCGCGCCAGTGCGGTGATCGCGGGCGTGCGCGCGCTGCTGAAGAAGAGCTCGCCGGACGCCACGCTGGTGGATCTGAATGATCTGATCGAGCAATCGCTGGTACTGCTTCAAGGCGAAATAGTCCGCCACCACGTTCAGCTTCGTATCGAACTCGAACCGTCGATGCCGTTGGTGACCGGAGATCGCGTGCAACTGCAGCAGGTGCTGATCAATCTGCTGATGAACGGAATCGAGGCGATGAAGGACATGATGTATACGCCGCGCCAACTGTGGATTCGATCCCGAACCGACAGTGCCGGTTCTGTGCTGATCGAGGTGCGGGATTCGGGACCGGGTCTGTCGCCGGAGATTTGCGAGCGGGTATTCGAGCCTTTTTACACCAGCAAGGCCGACGGTCTCGGCATGGGGCTCGCGATTTGCCGGTTGATCATCGGCGCGCATCGCGGACGGTTGTGGGCGAGTACCGATCAGCGAGGCGGTGCATTGTTCCGGTTCTCTCTGCCTGCGGAGATATGCCATCCGGTCACGGCCGGGGCGTGATCCGGCCGGTGGGCGCTGAACGCTCACGCGGCCGTCAGAAGGTCAGAAGGTCAGAAGGTCAGAACGTCTTTTCCGCGGGCTCGATGCCAAGCGCTTCGGCCATACGAACGAGATCGGGCAATGTTCTCGCCTTCATCTTCTTCATGACCTGGCTGCGATGAACCTTCACCGTGATCTCCTGAAGGTTCAGGGTTGCGGCGATCTGCTTGTTCATCAGGCCGGAAATCACGAGAGTCATCACTTCGCGCTCTCTTGGCGTAAGCGACTGATGAGCACGCGATACGTCGGCGAGCGAACGCTCGCGCTCGAGGCGTTGTTTGTCGATCGCGAACGCGCGCTGGATCGCATCGAGCAGTTCGTGGTCCTCGAACGGCTTGGTCAGAAAGTCCAACGCTCCGCCTTTCATCGCGGTCACCGAGCTTGCGACGTCGCCGTAGCCGGTCATGAAGATCACGGGAATGCCGAGCCCCGCGTTGCCGATCTTCTGCTGCACGGTCAGTCCGTCCTCGTCTTCGAGCCGCATGTCCAGGATCAGGCAGCTCTGCACAGCGGGGCGGGGAAATGCGAGGAACTCGCTGGACGTCGCGAAAGTCTCGACGCGAAGGTCGTACGAGCGCAATAGCGAACTCAGCGAGCGTCGTAGGATTGCGTCGTCGTCGATCACATAAACGATGGATTCGGCGCTTTGCTTCACATGGTCAGTTCGCGCGGCAGATTCGGAAACGCGCATAGTCGTGTTGCCCGAGAGGATGGACCCGTTATCACAGGGCGCCAGAGATCCGCTCACGATGGACTCGCAGCGGAACGTTGGCGCGTTCCGGTTTCATCAATCAACGCCAATATCCTGTCGACCGAAAACGGCTTATGGAAGAAGGCGATTGCCCCTTGCCGGAGCGCTTTGTCGACCACTTCCTCTTCGCCGTGCGACGATATAAAAATGACAGGGATCGACGTTCCACGCTCGATCAGCGCCCGTTGCACGTCGAGGCCGTTCATGCCGCCGAGCTTGAGATCGAGAAGAATGCAGCAGGCTTGCGCCACGGTCTCCGACGCGAGGAAGGCTTCTCCTGACTCGAAACACGTTGCCGTATGACCGGCGGATTTCAGCAAGCCCGCCAGACTTCTACGGATCAACGCATCGTCGTCGACGATGTACACAATGGCCATGAATTATAGAGGTTTGAGCCCATTCAATAGGCGGAAAAAACAACAGCGGGTTTCACTTCGGCGCCATTATCCTATGGACAGTGGTGTTCTTGCGCTCCGGCGGGCTCAGGAAGCGAAATTGGCGGGTGCGTTGTCTTTCGAGGACACGTAGCGGAAACGGAAGGACGGCCACTCGCCGGATTCCATTAGCCGCTCGATCGCGTAGGCTTTCACGACCGGCAACAGCGAATAACTCTTGACCGGACCCTCGGTATGCAAAGTCAGCAATGATTTTTTCGCGAGGCTAAGGACGCTGGTAAGTGCGGCGTCCCGTCCAATGTCCGCGCAGGAAATGACGTCGCAGGCACCCGCGAGATTGAACCTGCGAGGGAATACGGCGAGCCGGCGCAACACCGCGCACTCAGCCTCGCTGAGCAGCGCGTAGCTCCACTCGACCGTTGCGCGTAGCGTCTTTTGACGCGGATGGGCGGTTCTGAGTCCGCCCGAAAGCCACAGTATCGATTTCTCGAGTTCGCGAAGTAGTCCTTGCACGCCGAGTAGCGCGGCCCGCGCGACGGCAAGTTCGATCGCGAGCGGCAAGCCGCCGAGACGCCGGCAAATATCGGCGATCACATTGAGCGTTCCCGGGTCGGCGGGAAAGCGGATTCCGGACGCCTGCGCGTGTTCGAAGAACATCCTGATAGCGCCGCTCGCGAGCATCTCCGCTCCGCCGGCGTTTTCGTCGGGCAGTGTCAATGGCGAGATCGAGTAGACCCGTTCGCCCATTGCGCGCAACGGTTCACGGCTCGTCGTCAGAATGACGGCATGGCCGTTCGATGCCGCGATGCATTCGCATAGCGAGGCTACGGCCTGGAGGACTCTTTCGCAGTGGTCGAATACGAAGACGATTTGCCGGTTGCCCACCGTTTGCACTACATCGGCGATCGTCGGCGCATGGCTGCCTAGAGCGCCGCCAAGCTTCTCGAGTACCGCGAGTAGACACGAGTGCTGGGTGTCGTGCCCGGCGAAGTCGACGTGGCATAGCTCGAAATGGTTGCTGTCGACCCATGCTCTCGCGACACTCAACGCGAGCCGTGTTTTTCCAACGCCGCCCGGGCCGCTTACCGTCACGAACGATCCGCGCTGTAGCATCTCGTACAGCATGTTGGCGTCGTCATCGCGGCCAACGAGCCGCCACGACCGCTGCCTGATGACACTCTCGACCGCCTTTTCGGCGGCAAGCTCCTGACTCGGTGCATGAGGCGCAGCCATATGGGACGGCGTGCGAAGCTGGTAGCCCCGGCCTGGTACAGTGCGAATCCAACCGTCGCCAAAGAGCTTGCGTAGTGCCGAAATATGAACCTGGATGTTGTTCTCGACCACGAACGTGGTGGGCCAGACGAGACGCATGATCTCGTCTTTCGTGACCAGTTTTCCACCGGACCGGATCAGCAGTTCGAGGATATCGAATGCTCGCGCGCCGATCGGCTGAGCCTGACCGTCGCGAAACACCTGTCGTCCGTCGAGGGAGACCGCAACTCGATCAAAAACGTACATGATGCGTCCTCCCTCCAGCAGGCCCGGATGGCGCATCTCGCCAAACCGCGGTGAACTACAGATTTGCGCGTGATCGTGGAAATCACGCTGCTCTCGAACGTCGCACCGAATCGTAGGGTGGCACAGGGAAAGACGCCATTATCTATAGGTATAGAAGACGGCCGGCAATAAGCCGCCTCGGCCGCTCGCCGTTGTTCTGAAGCCCCGTTGAATTCTTCCTGATCGCGCGTCCGGCTCTCCGGTCAGCGGCGCCGATGGCTTCCTAGATCGCGCGATTACGCCACGCTCCGGGCGTTGTGCCGATTAGCCTGACGAACACGCGGCTCAGATGGCTTTGATCTGCAAACCCGCAAATCGCGGCGATTTCCGATAGCGTCATATCGGTCTCTTCCAGGAGTTGGCGCGCCTGTTTCGCGCGTTGTTCCAGCAACCACTGATGTGGCGTGCGGCCGGTGGACTTGGAAAACGCCCGGATGAAATAGCCGCGCGACAGGTTGCATTCGCGCGCAATGTCGGCAATGGAGATATCGCTGCGGTTGCTGTCGAGCAAAAGCTCCTTGGCACGAGCCTCGATGGCGCTGGATAATCCGCGGCTGACGCGCACGTCAGCCGAAGCAAAGTTTCCGTACCGCCTCGCGATATGCGTGCCGAGGCCAAGCCCCACCTGCTCGACGAAAAGTCGGCTGAGCGGGCCTGTCGCTTCGAGACTTGCCGTGAGTGCGCGCGAAAGATGCCCTAATACGGGATCTTTCTGCCCGTTGGCGCAGATTAGGCCCGAGATGCCCGGTGCGTGGTGTTCATTCTCGAGTCGTGTAAAAAACGAGCGGGATAATTCGACGAGGACAAAATCGAAATTGCCGTACATATCCGCTTGATAGTCTTCGGAGAAATCCCGGATGTAGATGGAGTCAAGGTCGAACCGGCTGACGAATGAGCGTGCGCCTCGAAGAATCCTTCTCTGATGACCGTTGCCGAGCGACACCCCTACCAGAAAGCCTCGCTCGTTTGCCGGCATGGCAATGCGACTCAAGTCAGGCTCGGCCATGCACTTGCGGTAGAAGGAGATATCGTTGCCGACCGCTTCGAAGTCTTTGCTGAGCTTACCCGCGACGCAACCCAGATTGTCCTTTGGCAGTTGCGGAACGCTGGCGGGAGATTCGCGCGAAATCATGGGAGGCGAGTAGATAGCAATAAAACCTGGGCAAGATCGTCCGGGAAAACGCGAATCGGGCTCCGTCGAATCCATCAAAAGGGTGACATTTATACCATGACAAAAGCGCCGGCGATCGACGGCCGTGGGGGATTCGGCGTGTCAACGGGTGTTTTGGAGGCGGCCGGTGTACCCGTTCCGAAATGGCGCGCAGATGAGTCGTCGAGATGTGAGCGCTCAAAGACAGGGTTTAGAGTGGATTTTTGTTCAATACGTAGGCTTCGGCGATTGATTACAATTTGTTGGCGAAAATGCAGAGAGCACGGGTACGGACTGGTTTCGAAGCCTATGTGTTTGTTGTTCCCCGGAATGGAAATTCAACCTGATGCAAGTCATCCAGTGCTCAGCCACGACCCTACTGCCTGGAGATGACCATGATTGAGATCGGCACTTTGAGTGTCGATTTCGACCAGCGCGAAATCAGACAGAACGGGCAGCCTGTACGGCTGGGCGCACGCGCGTTTGCGATTCTCGAAGAGTTGTACCGGGCCCGCGGCGCGGTACTCTCCAAGGATGAAATCATGGACGCCGTCTGGCCAGGCGTCATCGTCGAGGAGAATCGCCTTCAGGTTCATATGGCTGCGCTGCGCAAGCTGCTGGGTGCCGATCGCGATCTGATCAAAACGGTACCCGGCCGCGGCTATGTGCTTGTTCGGCCGACCGAGGGCATTCCGGCCCGCGGCACGGACAGTCTTGTAGTCGCTGGGAAGGCAGCGCAAATGCGCGGTGAATTTCCCATCGGACGTGAAGACGAGGTTGCACGAATAATCGAACAGATCGGCTCGACGGCCGTCATCACCTTGGTGGGGGCGGGCGGTATCGGCAAGACCTGCCTCGCTCGCTACGTGGCGAGTGAAATGGAAAGCCGATACGGACGGCACGTATGTTTCGTCGAGCTGTGGAAGGCATCATCGCGCGATACGGTGCTCGCCACGCTGGCCGAAGCGCTTGGCGTGATCATGGGCCCGGACGATACATACGAGGCTGCGATCGCGGCCGCGATCGCAGCGTCCAATTGCCTCGTCATCCTGGACAACGCGGAGCACGTGATCGATGTGGTCGCGAGCCTCGTCGATGCGCTGGTAGCGCGCAACCCTCTGGCGCGTTTTGTGGTGACCAGTCGCGAGCCTCTGCATATCTGGGGTGAAACCGTGCTGCGCCTCGAGCCGCTTGCGGTCCCAGCGAGCGGAGAAATGACCGATGCGATACTCGGTTGCTCGGCCGTCGTACTGTTTCTGCGCCGCGCTTTTATCCTCGCACCCGAGTGTGCGCACGACGAGGCGAGCATTACGCTCGTCGCCGAGATTTGCCGCCGTCTCGGCGGGCTGCCGCTCGCAATCGAACTCGCCGCAGCGCGGGTGGCAACGCTCGGCCTCGAAGGTGTTGCCTCACGGCTCGACGACCGATTGAACCTGCTCACCGGCGGTTTGCGATCCGGGTTGCCGCGCCATCAGACCTTGCGGGCAACCTTCGATTGGAGCTACATGATGCTCGACAGCGCGTCGCAGGCGCTGTTTCGCAGAACCGGCCGCTTTTTCAGCACATTCAGTTTCGAGGCGGTGTGTGCAGTCGCGGCTGAACCTGATATGTCGGTTGCGGTGATCATCTCGAGCCTGTCGGAGCTGGCTACCAAGTCTTTGCTGAATGTCGAGTTTCGCGGGGCCATCGCGTTTTATCGGCTCACCGAAAGTACCCGCGCCTATGCGCTCGAGAAGCTGCGCGACGAAGGCGAGTCCCAGATCATTGCAGCGCGTCACGTGCGCTATATGCGCAGCTATATCGAAGGGAATGGGCCCTTCGTTGCGGGCGGCGACGACGAAGAGCCTGGCGCGAGCCCACGGTTTTCACTGGATGACGCACGCAGCGCATACGACTGGGCTTTTTCCGCGGAAGGCGACCCGGCTCTCGGCGTAGCTCTTGCCAGCGCACTTGTCGGCCGGTTGCTCGGGGCTTCGCATGTCAGAGAGTGCTGCGAGCGGGCGCGACGCGCATTGACTGTGCTGGATGGCCTGCCTGCCGGCGCCGTCGATGCCGAGTGCGAGATGAAATTATGCGCTGCGTACGCGGCGTCCCTGATCCACACCGGCGAGGACGTCGCTCGGGCGCCTTTGTTGTGGGAGCGCGTGCTACGGCTCGCACGCGCGACCGGCAACGACGAATTTGCCATCGATGCGCTTTGGGGGCTGTGGAATACCATGCTCACAACAGGCGACATCCATACCTCGATGCGCTACGCAATGCGGTATCAGCATGCGGTCTCAGGCGGCGATTCACCGTGGCGGCAGTCCCTCGCGGAGCAGATGATTGCGATTTCGTTGCACTACCTGGGCGAACAGGAGCAGGCCGGTGAGCGATTGGAGCAGGCAATCGAATCTATCGCCGGACAGAGCCTGCCGATCTCGGCGGGAACATGGCTGACCATCGACCCGCTGATCTGGGCGACCGGTACCTTGGCACGGATCGCCCTGCTGCAGGGCAAGCCCGAGCGCGCAATGCGGCTCGTTGAACGTTCGTTGGACCGGATTCGCGGCGATATGCTCGAACCGTCGCTCAATCACGTACTCGCACTCATTGCCGTACCCGTCGCGCTCGAATCGGGAGAGCACCAGGCGGCGTCGAATTATCTGGC
Organism: Paraburkholderia sp. BR14320; assembly: GCF_040948665.1. Classification (NCBI taxonomy): domain Bacteria; kingdom Pseudomonadati; phylum Pseudomonadota; class Betaproteobacteria; order Burkholderiales; family Burkholderiaceae; genus Paraburkholderia; species Paraburkholderia sp. BR14320. The sequence continues at coordinate 206,390 of NZ_JBFPKG010000007.1, read as the reverse complement.
GTTATTGCGCTCGCAAGCTGCAAGTCACCGACTCGATAACTGGCGGGACTATGCGGAGTATCTTGCCGTCAAGGCAGACGTGATGGCCGGGCGAGACGACAACGTGCTGGAACGGTTGGAGCCCGTACTGCAGCGGCTCGTTGCTCGCGGATTCCAGCGGGTGGTCATGCCAATCTATGTGCTGTATGCGGAAGCGCTGGGCCGGGTTGGCCGCATAGAAGAGGCCCGGGTACGGCTGGATGAGGCGCTCGCGTTTGCCAAGGCGAATGGCAATCGCTTTAACGTGCCTGAATTGTCGCGTGTTCGGGGCTGGCTCGAATTGCAGTGTGCCGCACTCGGTGAAGCACCCGCAGCCGAAATCGCACAACGTCGACAGAAAGGGGAACGCCTGCTCAGAGCGGCGATCGAGCAGGCGAATTCCGACGGCGCCCCGCTTTGGGCAATGCGCGCCGAATATCAGCTTGCGGAACACCTGCTCGATCGCGGAGAAGTTGCCGCTGCCAGAGATCTGCTCAGTGAACGGATCAGCCAGATCGACGTCGCATCGAAGGCGCCGGATTTTCAGCGTCTCGTGAGTCTGGCCGAACGTCTTCAGGGGTAGCCGCCCTACTCCCCTTCTTCCTGGACTGACGTCCACTCTTGCGCGCTCGCTTCAGGCGAGCCGAACCTTTCATAACGCTTCAGGTTTTCCCAAGGACTTTAAGCCGCGCGATCCGTAAGCTGCACGCGTTCGATGACCGCTGCGCGCGGCATCGCTTGTCCGTACCTGTCCTTCACTGGAGCAACCATGGCTTTTGAACTGCTGACCCCCGAGAACTGCGCACTCGCGCTGATCGACCACCAGCCGCAGATGTTCTTCGGCACGCACTCGCACGAGCGCACCACCGTCCTGCACAACGTGCAGATCCTCGCGAAGGCCGCCAGGCTGTTCAAGGTGCCGACGGTCCTCACGACGATCGCCGCGGACTCGTTCAGCGGCCACCTGCTGCCCGAAGTGCAGCAGGTGTTCCCGCAGATCAAGCCGGTCGATCGCACCTCGATGAACTCGTGGGAAGACGCGGGCTTTCGCGCGGCGATCAAGGCCACGGGCCGCAAGAAGATCGTGATCGCCGGTCTGTGGACGGAAGTGTGCGTGGCGTTCCCGACCGTCCAGATGCTCGCGGAAGGCTTCGAGATCTACGTGCCGACCGACGCATGCGGCGACATCACGGAAGAAGCGCACGAGCGCGCGATCCAGCGCGTGATCCAGGCCGGCGCGGTGCCGATGACCTCGCTGCAGTTCATGTGCGAACTGCAACGCGACTGGGCCCGTGGCGAGACCTACGAAGGCTGCATGGACATCTTCAAGGCGCACAGCGCGTACGGCATCGGCGTGCGCTACGCGAAGCAGATCCTCGGCGAACACGCGAGCGAAGCAGCCTGACCTTGAAGCTGGGCCGCAGTCGAGCGAAGCGATGCGAGGCGAGCGTCGTTCCGCACGCTCGCCCGCATCTCACACCCTTTGCGCCGTCATGAGGCGCAAAGGGCAAATCGAATAGAGCACATAGGAGGGCGTCGATGAGCGCACCCAATCAACCTGTCCGCATCGCCGACCTGGTGATCTACAACGGCAAGATTGCGACCCAGGACGAGCGTCGTTCGTTCGTCACGGCGCTGGCCGTCGCTGACGGCAAGATCGTGGCGACCGGCAGTGAGCGCGATGTCATGCAATGGGCGCGTGACGATGCGCGCCGTATCGATCTGAACGGCCGCACCGTGATTCCGGGTCTGAACGACTCGCATCTGCACGTGATTCGCGGCGGCCTGAACTTCAACATGGAATTGCGCTGGGACGGAGTCCCGTCGCTTGCCGACGCGCTCGAGATGTTGCGCGCGCAGGTCGCGCCCACGCCGGCGCCGCAATGGGTGCGCGTGGTCGGCGGCTGGAACGAATTTCAGTTTGCGGAAAAGCGCGGTCCCACGCTCGATGAAATCAACGCGATCGCACCTGACACGCCGGTTTTCATTCTGCATCTGTATGACAGCGCGCTGCTCAACGCGGCGGCGCTGCGTGCGGTCGGCTACACGCGCGACACGCCGAATCCTCCCGGCGGCGAGATCCAGCGCGACCGGCGCGGCAATCCCACCGGCATGCTGATCGCGCGTCCGAATGCGGGCCTGCTCTACGCGACGCTCGCGAAGGGGCCGAAGCTGCCCTTCGACGACCAGATGAATTCATCACGCCAGTTCATGCGCGAACTCAACCGCCTCGGCGTGACGAGCGCGATCGACGCGGGCGGCGGCTATCAGGCCTACCCCGACGACTACGCGGTCATCATGGAACTCGCGAAGCGCGATCAGCTCACCGTGCGTATCGCCTACAACCTGTTCACGCAGAACGCGAAGCGCGAGATCGAGGACTTCGCGAAGTGGGTGAAAGCCACCCGTCCCGGCGACGGCGACGACTTCCTGAAGGTCAACGGCGCGGGCGAAATGCTGGTGTTCTCGGCGGCGGACTTCGAAGACTTTCTCGAGCCGCGTCCCGACCTGCCGGAAGGCATGGAGAAGGAACTCGAAGAGGTCGTGCGCCTGCTGGTGCGCAACCGCTGGCCGTGGCGTCTGCACGCGACCTACGACGAGTCGATCGAGCGCTTCCTGAACGTGTTCGAGCGCGTGAACGCCGACACGCCGTTCGACGGCCTGCGCTGGTTCTTCGACCACTGCGAGACGATTTCGGAGCGCAACATCGAGCGCATCGCGGCGCTCGGAGGCGGCATCGCCATCCAGCATCGGATGGCGTATCAGGGCGAGTACTTCATCGCGCGTTACGGCGCCGGGGCCGCGGCGCACACACCGCCCGTGCGCAAGATGCTCGAAGCCGGGTTGCCTGTCGGCGCGGGCACCGACGCCACCCGCGTGGCGAGCTTCAACCCGTTCGTGTCGCTGTACTGGCTCGTGTCCGGGCGCACCGTGGGCGGCACGCCGATGTACGCGCAGCGCGACCGTCTCGAACGCATGGAAGCGTTGCGCCGCTACACGGTGGGCAGCGCGTGGTTCTCCAACGACGAAACGAAGAAGGGCGCGCTGGTACCCGGCCAGTACGCCGACTTCGCGGTCCTGAGCGACGACTTCTTCACGATCGACGAAGAGTCGATCAAACATCTCGAGTCGGTGCTGACGGTCGTGAACGGCCGCGTCGTGTATGCCGACGCGGAGTTCGACTCGCTGAATCCACCTGCGCTGCCGGTGAGTCCCGTGTGGTCGCCGGTCGCGGAGTTCGGTGGCTATGCGCGCTACAAGCCCGTCGTGACGAACGCCGTGCTCGCGCAGTCGTGCACCGACGCGTGCGTGAACCTTTGCGGCGTGCACAGCCATGCGCACGGTTGGGCATGGCGCAGCAATGTGCCGGCCGGCGACGCCAACTCATTCTGGGGCGCGCTCGGCTGTAGCTGCTTCGCGTTCTGAGCGGACCGCGCGCGACACCTCATATCGACGCAAAGGAAATGGACATGCGACCACGCTCATCCGGAGCGGACGCAAATATCGTGGGTATCCGCATTCCGCGCACATCGGTGGCGCTCGCCGCTGCCGAGAGCGCTCATGCAGCGCTGCCGGCCGTGTTGCTCGGCCATGCGCACCGGGTGTTCGTCTTCGCGGCGCTGAACGCCCGCCGAGTCGGCATCGTGTGCGATATGGATGCGCTCTACGTGAGTTCGATGTACGCGAACATGGGACTGAGCGCGGCGTATGCCCATTCGACCGCGCGCTATGAATTGGACGGGGCCGATGCGGCGCGTCGGCTTCTGCGTCATCACGGCGCGAGCATTCACGCACAGGACGATGCGTGGAACGCCATCGCGCTGCACACATCGCCGGGCATCCCGGAGCGCGTGTCGCCACTCGCGAAGGTGCTGGCAGCCGCAGTATGTACGGATCTCGTCGCAGCGCATTTCGAAACCCACACGGATGGGGAGCGCGCGGGAGTGCTGGCCGCTTATCCGCGCGGCAAGCACTTCAGGCAGGAGATCATCGGTGCGATCGGGCGTGGCGTTGCTCACCGTCCGCAGACGACCTTCGGTACGCGGAGCGCTGACATTCTCGATCGCCTCGATCCGGAATATTGCAGGAGCAATTTCTGCGGGCAGATTCTCGGCTCACGGTGGCAGGACTAGCAGGCGCTGCGCGGCCGTCAAAACCAATCAACCAAAGCAGGAAGATTCATGCCGAACAAAGGCAAGTGTCCGTTCAATCACGCCGCTGGCGGTGGTACGACCAACCGCGACTGGTGGCCCAAGCAGCTTCGGCTCGATCTATTGAGCCAGCATTCGCACAAATCCAATCCTCTCGACCCCGGCTTCAACTACGCCGAAGCCTTCAAGACGCTCGACCTAGCGGCGCTAAAGAAGGACCTCGCCGCGCTGATGACCGACTCGCAGGACTGGTGGCCGGCCGACTTCGGCCACTACGGACCGCTGTTCGTCCGCATGGCGTGGCATAGCGCAGGCACGTATCGCACGAGCGACGGTCGCGGTGGTAGCGGCCGTGGACAGCAACGCTTCGCGCCGCTGAACAGCTGGCCCGACAACGTAAACCTCGACAAGGCCCGGCGCCTCCTTTGGCCCGTCAAGCAGAAGTACGGCCAGAAGATTTCGTGGGCCGATCTGCTGATCCTTACCGGGAACGTCGCGCTGGAGACCATGGGTTTCAAGACCTTCGGTTTCGCCGGCGGCCGCGAGGACACATGGGAACCCGATCAGGACGTGTACTGGGGCAACGAAAAGACATGGCTGAACGGCGACGTGCGCTATGGCAAGGGCGCGCCTGCCAATGACGATGAACGCGTGGTCGTGGCCGCCACGGCGTTGCGCGGCCAGGAAACGAGCCATACCGACAGCGACCGCGATCTCGAAAATCCGCTCGCGGCGGTGCAGATGGGGCTCATCTACGTGAACCCGGAAGGTCCGGATGGCAACCCCGATCCTGTCGCGGCCGCGCGCGACATTCGGGAAACCTTCGCTCGGATGGCCATGAACGACGAGGAAACCGTCGCGTTGATCGCGGGTGGCCATACGTTCGGCAAGACGCACGGCGCGGGCCCTGCCGGCAACGTCGGGCCCGAGCCCGAAGCCGCCGGTCTGGAGAACATGGGGCTCGGCTGGAACAGCAGCTTCGGAGCCGGCGCGGGTGCCGACGCGATCTCGAGCGGACTCGAAGTCACCTGGACCAGCACGCCGACCCAATGGGGCACAGGCTTCTTCCACAACCTTTTCGCTTACGAATGGGAACTGACGAAGAGTCCGGCCGGCGCGCACCAATGGGTTGCAAAAGACGCGGAGGAAACGATTCCTCACGCGCACGACGCCTCGAAGAAGCTCAAGCCGACGATGCTGACGACCGATCTGTCGCTTCGCTTCGACCCGGCCTACGAGAAGATCTCGCGGCGCTTCATGGAGCATCCCGATGAGTTTGCCGATGCATTCGCGCGTGCCTGGTTCAAGCTGACACACCGCGATATGGGGCCGCGCGCCCGCTACCTCGGTCCGGAAGTGCCTGCCGAGGAATTGATCTGGCAAGACCCGATTCCGGCCGTTGATCACCCGCTCGTTGCAGAACAGGACGTCGTCTCGCTGAAGCGAAGGATTCTCGACTCGGGGCTGTCGATTGCTGAACTCGTACAGACCGCGTGGGCTTCGGCGTCGACGTTCCGTGGATCGGACAAGCGCGGCGGCGCCAACGGTGCGCGCATCCGCCTCGCTCCGCAAAAGGATTGGGCTGTGAACGAGCCCGCGAAACTCGCGAAGGTGCTCGGGACGCTCGAAGGCATTCAGGCCGGGTTCAACCGTTCACAGTCGAACGGAAAGAAGATTTCGCTCGCTGATCTGATCGTGCTCGCGGGCGGTGTCGGCATCGAGGAAGCCGCGAAAAAGGCGGGTCACGAAATTACGGTGCCATTCGCGGCGGGTCGCATGGACGCGTCGCAGGAGCAGACCGACGTCGAATCTGTCGGCATGCTCGAACCGCTCGGCGATGGGTTCCGCAACTTCGTGAAAGGCAGCTACCGTGTGCCGGCTGAGGTACTGCTCGTCGACAAGGCGCAACAGCTCACGCTCACGGCGCCCGAAATGACGGTACTGGTGGGCGGCCTGCGCGTGCTGGGCGTCCAGGCTGGCGGCGAAGCGCGCGGCGTCTTCACGGATCGTCCGGGCGCACTGACGACCGATTTTTTCCGCAACCTGCTCGACATGGACACGCAGTGGAAGCCGCTGACGGTTGCCAGCGACGTGTTCCAGGGGAGTGAGCGCAAGAGCGGCAAGGCGAAATGGATCGGCACGCGCGTGGACCTCGTGTTCGGCGCGAACTCCGTTCTGCGCGCGCTGAGTGAGGTCTATGCGAGCGAGGATGGACAGCAGAAGTTCGTGCGCGACTTCGTCGCTGCGTGGGTCAAGGTGATGAATCTGGACCGCTTCGAGGCCGTTTGACGATGGAGCGCTGTCGGACCCTGTGGGTTCGGCAGCACGGCGCGTAGATCACGGTTGGCGTGCGTCGTGATCAAGCTGAGCGGGGGACTTCAGGTTGGCGTGCGGAGGTAGGTGCAGCGCATATGCGGCTCGCTAGCCGCGGCCGTTGTGATCCGCCGCTTTCTGCTGGCTTTCAATATTTGCCTCTCGATCGGCGCTACTCGAGGAGCGCAAGCGCCGCTGGCGGAGCCGGCCATTCTTCGACGTATCCGAAAACAGGACGTCCGCGACGGCTCTGAGAGCAAGGTAGACCACGAATAGAAACGCGATCGTACCGATTATTCGTATAAGAGTCGTCATCTTGAACCTCACTTAAGTAACGCGACCTCAGTTGGCTCGATTGAAAAACCGATCCATCAGTCGGGATTCCCAACTCCCGGCCGCGCACCTCCGTTCAATGCAGCACAGTTGCGCTTATTACTGAACGACTTTGCATCCTCTCACGCAGGTGTTTTGCCGATACTGTGCGGCGCCGCCGCTCGCCTTTTGCCATATGATACTTGGCCGTATTGCGAACGAATAGTACGCCTTTTTGCTAACTCCCATTACGGTGTTGTAACGCACGATGTTGGTCGAGTAGTCTGCGTCGCCGGCCGTGCCACCCGTCAGCAGCACCGACGCGCCCATATCGGGCGCTCCATAGCCGTGAATTGCCCTCACGTCGTTGTATTCGATCACGTTATCGCCGCCCAGTTGCTGCGCATTGTCGTTCTCGACACCTACCGCGCAATCTATCAGAACATTATGTCCAATGTATCCGTGCCGATGCGCGACGAATACGGCGCCATAGTATCCGCAGCTCTCGAAACGGTTATACGCAATGACGTCGCCGCTGCCGCCGTCCACTTCCCCGTAGGTCTGAAACATCGCCTGGCCAAAAAATCGCTTGAAGGTGTTGCCGACAAGCGTGAAGTCGCTGACCCTGTCCCGCGTCTCGACGGGAATGTTGTAGTGCAGCGCATCGTCGTCGAGAACAAAACGTGGAGCAGCGGAATTGGTTCCTTCGAATACGCAATTGGCGATGCTGTCGCCAGTCAGCGTTTTCCCGTCCGGTGCGACGACGGAAAACATGCTGAATACCGGCCTGGTCTGCCTGAGCGTCGTGCCTTTCGCACATTCCATGTGCCGATGGCTGACCGTAATTTTGACCGTGTGGTCGATCACGCAGGTCCCAGCCGGCACCCGTACGTCGCCGGCATCCAGCGCGGCCTGGAACGCTGACGAATCGTCCGACACGCCATCGCACTTCGCACCAAAATCAAACGGATTCACTGGGTCAACGAGGGCTGGTGTGACGATAGTGCGCGCAGCCGGGGGCGTACCCAGCAGATCGCTGGCTGGCGGCTCGCTGACTGCCGCATCGCCGCGATCCGCGAGTAGCCGCAATGACTGCGCTGCAATGAGCCCGGTGACCAACAGGCCGCAGACCCAGTAAGCGAACCTCATGAAAGTTGACTCCAGCGTTCGTTTAATAGCCGCAACCAGGTTACAGCCGGACGGACATTCGGCCTCCGCCAACTAGAACTGCGGAAAGCGTCCATCCCACGAGCCACCTCGCAAGTAGCGCAGAAAAACCGGGATGCCTGTCAATTGGGCGGCGAACCAGGTGGGTGACGCGTCGTCGGTAATGATGATCGTGCGCAAACGGTAAGGGTCGGTTTGGCTATCGTTCCAGCCAACGTCGCAGGTGCGAGCGGTCTTGAATCCCGCCGCCTTCACGTATTCGATCTCCCGCGCGCCGTAGTTGCCGTTCGGATACGCGAAGTGAGTGCACTCGCTATTCAGTAAAGCTCCAACCTCGTGCCGCGAACCCGCGATTTCTTCCTCACATTCGGATGCCTCACAGCGCGTCAATATCGGATGAAACCGCGTGTGCGCCTGAAAGTCCACGTAAGGTTTCATCGTTTGGATCTGCTCATGGGTCAGTCCCGACGGCATGTCTTCACCGTCCTGCGCGAATCCTCTCACCTCGAGTTCGGCCAGCCGGCGCGAATTCCCTAGTCGCTTCAGCCGCTCGATACCGGCCTGTTCCGCTGACGGATGCAACCACCAATGCCTGCGCCGGCGCGCGACGATTCGACTGCATAGGAAAATGGTCGGGCGAACCTTATGTTTTATGAAAACCGGCAGAAGATCAGCATTACCTGCGTGGCCATCGTCAAAAGTAACGACTGCACGAGGTCGGCCTTTGCTGGGCTCATTGAGAGCCGCGAGCGGAATCACATCGCAGATCTTCCGCAAATGGGTCAAATGGACATCGAGCGTTGCAGGGTCCGGATCGTGATACAGCAGGATCGCGACTCTGTCACGCCATAGCAAAGTTCGCGTTAGCCACGTCATACCGGAAAAGGACAAGCAGCGAGCCATGATTTCTTTCACGGCGCTGTTTCGCTGGGGAATCATCATTGGGCACACTCACTGAGTAGACAGTTGGCGTATCGATGAACCTGAGCTCGACACGATCCGCATGGATGGCGTTTAATGGTCTGCCTGATTCGGAATTGCTTCCGTGGTTGCTGCGGCGGGCGTCGTTCGCGGCGCGGGGCTATCGTGCCGATAACGCTTCAGGATATGCCGTGCAACCTGCGGCGCAGCGTATTTCGCTCCGTAGATGAATCGCATCACAGGACCAAAGCTGTATGCGGATGCGGGTCCAATCACATAGAGACCGCGAACACCGGTCTCGAAATGGCGCGTAAGCTCCGGCACACCGTCTTGAAGGGACATCGACTGGACGATTTCCGTTGAAAGAAACGCATGTCGACTGAGGTCGGTCTTGAACCCGGTCGCCGCGATCACGTGGTCGGCCTCTAATTGCGATTGCTGGTCTTTCATGGAGACCTGCAGGACGATGCGATTTCCATCAATGGCCGCGTGACGTATCTGGCTGCCGACCGTCACGTCCACCTGGTCGACGACGCGATCGCGCAGCCACCAGGCGCCAGACGGGCCCCACGTGGAATTTACGACCTGCTTCCGGCGCTGTGCGCCAAATGCGCGAAACACGAACGGCCATTCCGCGATGATATGGGCGCGCCAACCCGGGCCGATTCGCCCATCCGGCCTTATCAGCCTCGATATAAGGCTCCGGTTGTTCTGTGGTTTGTTGTTCCACGTCACGACAGGTTCACGCGCGAGCACGCGGATACGACCACCGTTTTCGTTCATGAGCGCGGCGAGGCCGAGTGCCGACTGTCCGCCACCCACGATAACGATATCCTTTCCTCGCACCCAATCGAGGTTTCCGTACTCGCAGGAATGGGAGACGAATTCTCGTGGCAGCCCTTGCAGAACCGGGGGCGTCTTTTCGAAACCCTTGAGCCCCAGCGCCAGCACCACGCGGCGCGCGACGATGGAAGTGCCGTCACTCAGCGCCAGACGGAACATCCCGTCCACGCGGCGCATATCGACGACATCGACCTGCTTTAAATCGTCGACGAGCTGTTGTTGAAACCACAGTCCGTAATCAATAAATGTTTCGCGTGTCAGATGCATGCCGATCGGCTGGTAGCGGATGCCCCTCAGCGCGCAATAGTCCTGAAGCGCATAACCGCGCTGCGGTGCATAGAGACTCGTGGACCAGCCGTCGGAGCGCATCAGCATGCCCGGTGGCGCGAAGTTTCTCCAGCCTTCCATAGGCGTGCCTAATACCTGGTGAGGCACGCCCGCCGCATCCAGGTGAGCCGCGAGAGACAAGCCATAAGGTCCTGCACCAATGATTGCGGTATCGGTCGTTGCCATTAGTTCCTCCCACTTAACAGATTTTCGGGTCGATTTGTGATCACATCTCTCTGCATCATCTGCCGCAGTCGGCGCAACGGATTTCCCATGCAGTACTGTCTCAAAGCGGGAAACGGGTCCTCGGTGCGAAAATAGCCGTCCACGATCTCCGTGATGCCCGTCAGCAGTTGAGGTGGCGGCTTGTCGGCGATTGACGCCCGCCACGCGACGCTCACACGGTTTGCAGTGCCCGTTGTCACAGGTAGTCCTATCTCGTGCTGGTAGGCCGCGACTGGGATATTCGTCCCGCACAAGGTAGCGATTTCTTCCTGCCAGTCCGTTCTTCCAACGGTGGGTTCGATCATCACGAACTTCCGGCGATGATCGTCCCACTTGTATTCCATGCTGCCCATGCCGGCCATGCTCGCGCATTCCGCGAAAGCCAACGTGATGGGCTCGAGTACTTTGTGCGCGTCGGGCGCGGCAACACATACCGCTGTGCTACCTACGTTGCGGGGATAGCAGGAGAGCTTGCGGCCGGTGAAGGTTGCGATTGGCTGTCCATCCGCACCACGATAAAAGAGCGTGAAATAGATGTTGCTATCCGCCCCTTCGATCCATTCCTGCACCACGATTCCTCCCGGAGTCTCGAGCATGACGGCTGCTTGCTCGCGGGCCTCTTTTAGCGTTTCGATGCGAAGCGCGCGTTCCTTTTTTCCGCTTAATGCGCTTCGCTTGTCATCGGGTTTCATCACACATGGGAATTGCAGCATACCCAGCAGTGCCATATCGGAGACACTTTCAAGAACGACGGTACGCGGAACCTCAAAATCGTTGACTTGTGCGAACACGTGGAAACTCGCCTTACTGCTCAGAAGCTTTACCTTCTCGTCGGTCGGAATCCGAACACGAAACCACTTCGATATTTCGTCGATGTTTTCTGAAACAGCATGAACCGCTGGTTCGGCCGTCAACATCAGAACCGGCGGCTCGCTCATTCTTCTGCCTATTTCAATCATGTCGTCGATGAATTCTCTTCCTTCGAGATTTCTGATTAGCCGGCCCTGCGTGTGGCGAGACCAGAAGGCAGCTCTACTTTCCATGTCGACAGTCAAGGTCCGAATACCGTGCCGGGCGAGCGACCTTACGACGCCAAGGCCGTTCAATTCGCCGCCAACGACAACTGCGCTGACGTTTGCACTGCGTGAATCCATACGCGCCATAATCGCTCCGGGTACGATTGCCTACAGAAAAAAATGACTAGGTCATTCGCACATTCGGCTTTGCACGATGAGGAGTGCACAGCCGACTGCAATGAGAATTTTTTTAATGGAAGACTGGTCCGCTCTGTCCAGTTGATATGCGAATTTATTCTGCCTGGGATGGCTGCTCAGCGGGGTGATTAGCCGGTGTTTCGCTTGGAGCGGGCAACGAATCGCGCGGCATGTAAATCACGAGCCAGCGCGGTGCCCTGAATTTGACGATCGATACATACAGCCAGACGTAGACCGCCATGAAGGTTATCGCGGTCGCAAAGAGCGCTACTTCGTTATTCCAAAGGAACGTCGCCGGCACGATGCTGATGAGGCTAATCGTCCAAAGATATGGCGACGTTCTCGCGTTGCGCCTCGTGCGCTGGCGTGTCGTTTCGGGATGAGCTGCGCGGCGCACCATCCGCCTGAAGATCAACGTGTGCAAATGGATGCCGTCAGGCTCGCCTGCCGCGCAGCCGCGCACAATGCGCCGCCGGTAGATCGTGAAGACGGTTTCGAAGATCGGATAAATCGTCACGACGACAGCGTACCAGGCGGAGACATTCGGATGACGCGCTATAAGGAGAACGACGAGTTCGGCAATCGTAAAGCCGATGAAGTAGGCACCCCCGTCGCCGAGGAAGATCGCCGCGGATGGGTAGTTCCACACGAGGAAGCCCAGGATGGCGCCGATCATCGTCAGGGACACGCTGAGAATCAGCCAGTCGTCGACCTGATGTGCGACGAAACCAATCGAGGCCAGTATCAGAACTGCCACTCCACCGGCCAATCCGTTGAAGCCGTCGATTAGATTAAACGCGTTGGTCAAGCCGGACACCATGAGCAAAGTGAGGCCCAGCGCGATCGGCGAATAGACAAGAAGGGAATCTATCAGCGGAAGATCCACACGATCGACGACGGCCCCTAGCGCAAAATCGCCAATTGCCGCAGAAACGATTGCACATAGCAATCGCGCCGCTGGACTTACCTGCTTGGTGAAGTCCTCGATGATACCGCCGAGAAAAACTGGCAATGCGCATAGAAGCAATTTAAAAACCTCCATGCGCGGATTACTGCCGAGCAATGCGCCGAGCGCTAGTGTTAGCGCGACCGCGAGCGCGACCGCGATCCCACCCACGCGGGGCACCGCCGTAGCGTGCATCTTTTGCACGCCATCGAGTTGGTTGTCGAGACCAATGCCGCCACCTAGCCGAGCGCTTTTGACGACGATAAAAGTAATCAGAAAGCACACTAATAGGCCAAATATTAAGTTCGGCATCTCTCTCGCCTCGATGGTGTTGACCTGATGACTGTCTCTCACACACAAAACGCGAATTCCTCGACGATTAAAGCCATTTTGTGGCGAGCAGTCTTTTTATTAGTCCGGCATTTGCTACCGACGGGTACAAAAGGTACGGGAAAAAGGTACCCATCAATGTTCGTTTCCATACACAAACGGGACCGGCCCACTGGTACGTTCTACCGAAACGATTTTGGCTACCGTAGGCCTGCTGCGCGGCTGATCTGATGCTTCACAACGGACGGAGTGTTTCTGCGCGAAGCAGTGACTTATGGTGTCTGTCTGTCCTGGGGATCTCCATGAACGAAAAGCAGATATCGATGCCGTCGTCGGCGCTATCCAGCCACGGCAATCTTTCGCAAATACTCGATGTGATTTCGCGACGCCGGCTGACGATTGCAGTTACAACGGTTGTCTGCCTCTTTGTCGGTGGCGTCGTAGCGCTCACGTCGCCGGTTTATCAGTCGAACATTCTCGTCAAGATCGATCAGTTGCCTGAAGCGCAGCCCTCCTCGCGTCCGGAACTGATGTCGATGGTTTCGCCTGCGTTCGATGCAAGGTCGAAGACGACGGGAGAGATGCAGGTGATCCAGTCGCGCCAGACCGTCGCACATGTGGTCGACGAGCTCGAGCTCGACGTTGTTTCAGGACCGCGTCGCTTTCCTGTGATCGGCGCGTGGCTCGCGAGCCATGCAAGTGATCTCTCGAAATCGGTCTTTGGCTCCATTGGCGGCTACGCGTGGGGTAGAGAACAGGTCAAGATTGGCGCATTCAAAGTTCCTCGCGAGCTGGAAGACCGCAAGCTAACGCTGACCGCGCTGTCCGCGGGCCGATACGAGCTGAGCGGTAGTGAGCTCGACAGGCCCTTCGTCGGCACCGTGGGTCAGACCGAAACCGTCGCGACGACCAAAGGCGATGTGACGTTGCGCATCGACACGATCACGGCGGCGCCCGGTATCCGGTTCGATCTGAAGCGCTTGTCGCGCCAGGACGTGATTGACGATATGCAGAAGAATCTGCAGATCACGGAGCAAGGCGAAAAGTCGAACGTCGTGAGCGTCTCCATGCGCGGCAGTGATCCGGAGCTGCTTAGCCAGACGTTGAACGCGCTCGGCGCGCAATACGTGCGTGAAAATAACGACCGGAATGCGACCATCGCGGCAAATTCGCTGAGGTTCCTGGAGAGCCAGTTGCCCGCTATGCAAGCGCAAATGGTTGCGGCCGAGCACCGCTACACTGCGTATCGCAATTCGCTCGGTCTCGTCGATGCGACTGAAGAAGGCCGGCTAAATCTGCAGAGAGTCTCCGATGCCGAGGCGCAGTTGCTCACGCTGCAGCGCACCCGTGCCGAACTGGCAGCGCGATACGCGCCGTCCTATCCAGCCGTAGCGTCGCTCGATGCGCAGATCGCGATGACGAAGCAGTACCTTGAAGCGGGGAGAGCGCGCGTCAATGCCATGCCGACGGAGCAACAGGACGCGCTTGCCCTGATGCGCGACGTGAGAATGACGACCGACCTTTACACGGCGGCGCGGAACAATGTCGAGCAACTTCGGCTCATTCAGGCCAGCAAAGCGGGCTTCGCGCAGATCATCGATCCCGCGATCATCCCCGAACATCCGGTGCGGCCCGTGCGTTCACTAGTACTCGCTGCGTCGTTGTTGCTCGGCCTGCTTGCGGGCGTCGCGATCTCGTTTGTCCGCGAGTTGCTTTTCGCTGGGGTGACCGAGCCTGAACAAGTCGAAGCTCGCACCGGTCTGATGGTGTACGGAATGGTGCCGCATAGCGCAAAGCAGGACGAGCTTCAGACCAAAGCGAATGCTACCGACGCGCGCGACCTGATTCTCGCCTGCCGGCACCCGTCCGATCCGGCGGCGGAAAGCCTGCGTTCGTTCCGCTCCGCCCTGCAATATATGTTGGCGAGTGCGCGCAACAACATCGTCATGGTGGCGGGTCCGATGCCACAGGTCGGAAAGTCGTTCGTCGCCGCGAACCTTGCGGTGATCCTGGCGATGACCGGAAAACGCGTGCTGCTCGTCGACTGTGACTTGCGCAGGGGCGCGCTGCATCGCAGTTTTGGACTTCCGTCCGGCCGGGGACTCGCGGAAGTTCTCGCGGACCCGTCACTGACTGTCGAGCGTGCCACACGAGAGGTTTTACCGAATCTCGACATTTTGCCGTGTGGCGACTATCCCGCCAATCCGGCCGAATTGCTCAATAGCGTCGCTTTCGACAGCCTGATGCGGGATGCGTCGGCGCGTTACGACATCGTACTGCTCGATTCGGCGCCGGCGCTTGCCGTCTCGGACGCCGGCATTATCGCGCCGCACGCAGGATCGGTCTTTCTGGTGGCACGGTTCTCGGAAACCCGTCTTGCGGAAATCGAGGAAACGGCAAGGCGCTTTGCCCAGGTCGGCACCCGGATACATGGCGTGATGCTTAACGGCTTCGCCGTACGCAGCGTGAAGTACCTGCATCCGGGGCGCTACGGCAGCCACATATATGCGACGAGCCAGCACACGGACCGCGTGAACTGACATCGTCGACACCTATCAGTTCGACTTCACGACGGTGAACCGGCTACTCGCGACGTTGCTCTCTTTAGCCGGTCTCGTGCTCGTGCGACAAACATCTCGTTACTCGCGTTCGCCGTAAAGGTGGCGGGCGACTTCGTGCTGGGCCGCCAATTCGGGCCAGTGGGTTTGCAGTTTTCAACCGCGCAACACGCTAAGCGTTTGACCGTTCCGGGGAGACAACGAAACGTGAAGATTGTTCTTGTCGTCAATTCAATGGGAGGACCGGGCGGCGCCGAACGGGTTGCCGCGGTGCTGTCGGCCGCGTGGGCCCAGCGCAATCACACCGTCACGCTCGTGCCGACCTACAGCAAACACGGTGGATGTTTTTTTCCGATCGACGAGAAGGTGCGGATGGTCTATCTGGCTGACCGCGTCAAGCATAGCCCGCTGCGACGGGTCAACTACATCGCGAGACTGGCGGAGTTGCGCAAGCTATTCGTGCAAGAGCAGCCCGACGTCATCGTGTCGTTTTTGACCAACGTGAACATCAACGTGATCCTGGCTTCACGGGGCCTGCACATTCCGGTGATCGCCTGCGAGCACAACGATCCGGTGGCCGATGGCCGCCCGTTGCTGTGGAAGCTGCTTTGCCGGCTCACCTACCCGCGGGCCACCGCGCTCACGTTCCTTTCCCAGTCGATGGCAACGCCGTTCGAGAAGATGCGCTCGGGAGACACGCCTCGCATTGCCGTGATGCCGAATCCGATTCCGGACGAGCTTTTCAGCATGACCAGGCCGCAGCGCGTCGAAGGCAGAAAGCGCCTTATTTCGGTTGGTCGCCTGCAACCCCAGAAGCACTACGAGCTGCTGATCGAAACCTTCGCGAAGGTCGCGCACGACTTCGAGGATTGGGATCTGTGGATCTGGGGCGAAGGCCCCGAGCGGCCGATGCTCACCCGGAAGATAGCCGAGCTCAATCTGTCCAGGCGGATATTTCTGCCCGGCAGCACCCAGGCTGCATGGGATGAGATGGCCGCCGCGGATGCTTTCGTCCTGTCGTCCCGCTTCGAAGGGATGCCGGTGGCGCTGATGGAGAGCATGGCGCTCGGTGTCCCGGCGGTCTCGTTCGACTGCCCGAGCGGGCCGCGCGAGTTGATGCGCGACGGGCAGGACGGTCTGCTGATTCCACCGGGCGATGCAACCGCGCTCGCCGCCGGGCTGCGGCGCATGCTGTCGGACCAGGCGCTGCGCGAAGAGCTCGGCGTCAGGGGCGCGCGCTCGATCCGGGATCGCTATTCCGTTGCCCATATTCTGACGATCTGGGACCGCCTGTTCGCCCAGTTGCGGCTGGGTTAATCATTTTTCCGGAGGACGATAGTGCCGACGAATAAAGTCATTCTTCTCGCGAACACGGACTGGTATCTGTTCAACTTCCGCTTGTCACTCGCACAAGCTCTGCGAGAGCGCGGCTTCGAGGTAATTCTGCTATCGCCCGACGGCAGCTATGGCCCGAAGCTTCGCGCTCTCGGCTTTACCTGGGAGGCGATTCCGATGGAACGGCGCAGCCTCAATCCATGGCGCGAGATCGGCCTCATTCTGTGGCTCGCACGGGTTTTCAGACGCGAGCGTCCGCTGCTCGTCCACGGCTTTACGATCAAGGGCGCAGTCTATAGCTCGCTTGCGGCGCGGCTGGCCGGCGTGACGATTCGCGTCAACGGCATCGATGGCCTCGGTTACGTGTTCACGAGCGATGAGCTGCGCGCCCGCATGCTGCGTCCCGTGGTGAGCAATCTCATGCGCTTCGCCTTCAATGGGAAACACTCCGCCGTCGTTCTGCAGAATTCGTCGGACGTCGCGCTCTTCAAGCAGTCGCGCATCGCTGCGGACCGGGCGGTGCGGCTCGTGAGGGGCGCGGGCGTGAATCTGACACGCTACCGGCCGCGCGAGCCGGCCGAGACGAAAAAAGGTGCGCCGTTGCGCATCGTGCTGGCGGCGAGGCTGATCTGGGAAAAAGGCATTGGCGAATTCGTCGAAGCGTCTCGGATACTGAAGAGCGAAGGCCGTTCGGTGATTTTCCTGCTGGCGGGCTCTCCCGACGAGGGCAATCCAGCCGCGATTCAGCGCAGCCAGATCGAGGAATGGCACCGCGACAACCTGCTTACCTGGCTGGGGCACGTCAGCGATATGCCCGCCTTGCTTTCGGAGGTCGATGTGGTCGTGTTACCGAGCTACTATCGGGAAGGTTTGCCGACGACGCTAATCGAAGGCGCAGCGTGCGCACTACCGCTCATCACGACCGATGCGCCCGGCTGCCGCGAAGTGGTGAGCCGCAACGGCGACGATGGCATTCTCATTCCGGCGCGAGACCCCAAAGCGCTTGCCGACGCGATCCGCATGCTCGACGACGATCGCGCGCTCGGCGTCAAGCTGGGCCTTGCCGCGAGAGCGAAGGTGCAAACCGAGTTCGACGAGAACATCGTGCTCGGCAAGTTGCTGTCGATCTATCAGGAGTTGGGCGCCGCCTCGCCGGTCCCGGCGCCGGTGCCGGTGCCGGTTGCAGGCTTGGTGGCAACACCGCCGGAGGGGACATCGCCATGAGAATCGTCCATGTCATCTCCGGGCTGCGGGTAGGCGGAGCCGAAATGATGCTCTATCGGCTGATCCAGGCGTCGCAGCGAGACGGTGTCCAGCACACGGTGATCTCCATGTCGTCACTCGACACGATGAGCGAGCGCATACGATCGCTCGGTGTCGAAGTGCGGATACTCGGCATGTCGCGAAGTTTGCCCAATCCGCTCATGCTGTTTCGCCTCGTGCGCTGGCTGGTCGAACTGCGTCCTGACGTTGTGCAAACCTGGATGTATCACGCGGACCTGTTTGGCGGAATCGCTGCGCGAGTCGCCCGGATCGTCGCGGGGCGGGGCGAACCACGAGGCGGTACCTTCAGGCTCGCCTGGGGGGTGCATCAGACCGAGTTCCCATCGCTGCGTTCGGGCACGAAGCTGGCAATCGTCGCGAAGTTCTGTGCGTGGCTGTCCACGCGCCTGCCCGACGTGATCATCTGCTGCGCTGAAGCGGCGCGCATCTCGCACGTCCGAGGCGGCTATTGCAGTACGCGGATGCAGGTGATTTTCAACGGGTTCGATCTCGAACTGTTCAAGCCGCGCCGGCGCGACAGCGATCCGTTGCGCAAGGCGCTCGGACTGGATCCCGCGACGAAGATTGTCGGCATAGTCGGCCGCTACGATCCTGCCAAGGACTATGGCACTTTCATCAATGCCGTAGCGAGGGTGTCTGCAATGGAGCCGGATTGCCGCTTCGTCATGATTGGCCGGGGCCTTGACGAGAGCAATCGGGAACTCACGGCGATGATCGACCGCGCGGGCATCAGGGACGTTTGTCGACTTACGGGCGCAAGCAACGACGTGCACCTGCTGATGTCCGCTTTGGACGTCTTCTGTCTATCGTCACGAAGCGAGGGACTGCCGACGGTGGTCGGCGAAGCGATGGCATGCGGTGTCCCCTGCGTGGCGACCGATGTGGGCGATACCGCGGCATTGATGGGAGAAACCGGCCGTCTGGTGCCGAGCGGCGATCCGGAGGCGCTTGCCGCTGGTATCGTTAGCCTGCTTTCACTCGACCGCGAGGGACGCGAACAGCTCGGCAGGCAGGCGCGTACGCGAATGGCCTCACGCTTTTCAATCGAGCGCTGCTGGGCAAGCTACCGGCACGTCTACTCGACGCGCGGCCAGGCGTTCGGGTTCGGGTTTGATCGCACGTGAGGGCAACACAAACCTCGCAGGCCGGGACGCGAGAAGATCGAGTACCGGCCGCAGATCGAAACTTATGGCGAGCGCGGCGCAAGTAGCAAATCCGGTTCTCCACCCTCAACATCGACATCCCGATGGCCGGCAGCCGAATGGGTATTGTCCTGCGATGCCCCCAGTCGCAATACAAGCGGCAGGAGCCCGAAGTAGAGAAGCGGCGAGGTGTACGACAGCTTTGATGACATCAGCAGACCGAAAAAGCACAGATTGGCAATGTCCTTTTTCATGACCAGGAATATGCCGATAGGAATTGCGAGTCCTACGATGCCAAGCTGCACGACGAAGAAATTGAGCAATCCTGCGTCGTTAAGCGATGCAACAAAAGTCGATGTGTGTTCCGAGACATCGAACAGGTCGTATTCGACGGAGAAGGGGCCGTAGCCCAGCAGAAAATCCCATCCATGGCGCACTTCGTAGACGTACGACAGCAGCCGCAATCGCAGTCCTGAATCCGCGTCGATTTTGAGCATGAAGCTATTGACGTAAGCCGCAATCAATCCCGGCGAGGCCACGGCGATCAATGCGAGTATTGCCGTCGCCCACGCTCTCGTGCGGCGCGAGTGCGTGACCATCAAGGCTGCAATCAACACCACCGCCTGTACAACCGCCGCAGCTGACTGCGTGATGAGCATGGATAGCACGGTCAGCGCGATGGGCAGCGTAGACGGCGTCTTTCCTCTCGCCCTGGAAAGCAGGATATAGCCGATAGCCATGGTTCCCACGGCCGCGGCGAACGTCGAAGGTTCTATATACAGACCCGTCGGCCGGAATGCGAAAACGGGATGCACGGACTCCCAATTCTGGTACCGCGACGCGTCACCCGTAATCGGCTTGGTAAAGTCGATGTACTGGCCGCTGATGAGCAGCGTTGCTGTCTGCAGGAACAGCACGGAGCAATTGAGCACTAGCAACCTCGAGACAGCTGTCGTGACTTCGCCGATGCGTGTTGAAATCAACGCAGCGAATGACGCAAGAAACCCGATGTCAAGCAAGAAGAAAATGTAGTTGTTCGTCGCGGATTTCTCGAGATTGTACGAAGCGTTCCCGTGTGGTACTGCGAGAAACCACAGATAGCACGCGGTAATGACAGTTGCGGAAAGCGACACAAGAGCCACGCATCGAATACTGAACAATGCCTCGCGGGCCTTCGCGTCGCTCATGCACATTGCCATAAGCAGCAGAATGCCTGTCATCACGACATATGGTCCATGGCTCGTCAGTGAGCACAGCAGCAGCGCGACGAACAACGCGCTGCGATGAATTGCGTTCGACCGCATCGTTATTTGCGTACTCATGCTATGGCTATTCGCTATTCCGGTACTTTCTGCGCACCCGGGTGAATGTAGAGGAAATAGGTACCTGTCAATGTGCGTTGTCAAACATTAATAGGGACGCAGTGACTGCTATGTTTCACCGACGTTTTGCGTGGCCGGACGCGTGCCGCGGCGGTCTAAATCCTGCGATTCGGAAGACCCCTAGGTGCGAAGCATGTGGGCTTCGGTCTTCGCGCCCTGAGGAACTCCATGAGCGAAAGGAAGGTGTCCACGGCGTCGTCGGCGCCGCGCAACCAAGCGCCAGCGGAAATACTGGCCACTGCGAAGTTTTCCGCACACGCAATTGGACGGCCCAGACGATGGTGAGCGCACTGATGTTCCAACTGACTCGCTGGCGCGAGCGCGTACTCAATACGCATCCTGACCATGCACGCATCGCACGAAGCCTGGCGCGCGTCTCCGCGTTCGTGCTCATCGGGAAATGTGCCGGCGCGCTGAAGGAAATGGCGATTGCTTACAAGTATGGAGTCAGCAGCGTTGTCGATGCGTATCAGTTCACGTTTTCGATGGTGAACTGGCTGCCAACCACATTGCTGTCCGTGGCAGGTGTGGTGCTCGTGCCGATGTTCGTCAACCTGCGCGCGCAAAAGAAGGAAGACGTGGCGCAGTTCGTTGGCGAGCTGGAAGGGGCGGCGCTAGTGAGCGGTCTTCTGGTTGCTATCGTCCTATACCTCTGCTGGCCGTTCGTGATGCAGCACCTTGGGTCGGATGCGCCGTCGACGACGCGCGACTTGTCCCGGGAAATGATGTACTGGCTTGCGCCCACAGGTTTACTGACGCTCGGCGCAGGCATTTATGCCGCGCGGCTTCAGGCGAACGAAAAGCATGTGAATACATTGCTCGAGGGGCTGCCTGCCGCGGTGATTCTGGTGAGCGTGCTCGTGGCTTCGCCCGGCGCGGGCCTCGTGTCGATCGTCTTCGGAACTGTCGTCGGCCTGGCGCTACAGATGCTTTGTCTCAGGTGGCTTGCGGGACGCACCGACGGCGTGTCGAGCCGGGTCAGACTCTCCATGCGCTCTCCGCATCTGGGCGAAGCGTGGCTGTCCATGCGCACCCTCATGGTCGGCCAGGTCGCCGTCTGTTTCGCCGGACCGCTCGACCAATACCTGGTGGCGAATCTCGAAGCGGGGTCGAATAGCACGCTTGGCTATGCGAACCGCGTACTCGCGTTGTTGCTCAGTGTCGGGGCGATGGCTGCCGCGCGCGCCACCCTGCCCATCTTCTCCGACATCCGCAGGCAGGGAGATGTGCGGCGTGCGCGCCGAACGGCCCTTTTCTGGGCGCTCGCTACGCTCGCTGCGGGTCTCGTTTGTGCGGTGGTGTCGTGGTTCCTCGCTCCGACTGCGATCGCCGTTCTGTTTCAGCGAGGTGCCTTCACGCCAGAAGACACGGTGAGGGTGGCAAGCGCATTTCGTTGGGGGCTTTTGCAAGTGCCGTTCTATTTTGCGTTGATGGTGGTGTGGCAACTCTTTGCCAGCGAAGGACGCTTCAGGCTGGTGACAAATATCTCGTTGCTGGCGTTCGCGGTGAAGGCAGGGGCCAGCTTCATGCTAGTTCACCTATTCGGGGTCGTAGGTGTGCAGATTTCACTTGCTTTGATGTACGTGACCGCATTCGTGTTGGCGATCTGCATGCTGCGGGGCAGTTCAACTTCGCGGCACGACAGCGAAATGCGCTAGGCCATCGACCGTTCAAGAGACTACGAAACGTGAAAATTGTTCTTGTTGTCAACTCAATGGGTGAGCCGGGCGGCGCCGAACGGGTTGCCGCGGTGCTGTCGGCCGCGTGGGCCCAGCGCAATCACACCGTTACGCTCGTGCCGACCTACAGCAAACACGGTGGATGTTTTTTTCCGATCGACGAGAAGGTGCGGATGGTCTATCTGGCTGACCGCGTCAAGCATAGCCCGCTGCGACGGGTCAACTACATCGCGAGACTGGCGGAGTTGCGCAAGCTATTCGTGCAAGAGCAGCCCGACGTCATCGTGTCGTTTTTGACCAACGTGAACATCAACGTGATCCTGGCTTCACGGGGCCTGCGCATTCCGGTGATCGCCTGCGAGCACAATGATCCGGTGGCCGATGGCCGCCCGTTGCTGTGGAAGCTGCTTTGCCGGCTCACCTACCCGCGGGCCACCGCGCTCACGTTCCTTTCCCAGTCGATGGCAACGCCGTTCGAGAAGATGCGCTCGGGAGACACGCCTCGCATTGCCGTGATGCCGAATCCGATTCCGGACGAGCTTTTCAGCGTGACCAGGCCGCAACGCGTCGAAGGCAGAAAGCGCCTTATTTCGGTTGGCCGTCTGGAACCCCAGAAGCACTACGAGCTGCTGATCGAAACCTTCGCGAAGGTCGCGCACGACTTCGAGGATTGGGATCTGTGGATCTGGGGCGAAGGCCCCGAGCGGCCGATGCTCACCCGGAAGATAGCCGAGCTCAATCTGTCCAGGCGGATATTTCTGCCCGGCAGCACCCAGGCTGCATGGGATGAGATGGCCGCCGCGGATGCTTTCGTCCTGTCGTCCCGCTTCGAAGGGATGCCGGTGGCGTTGATGGAGAGCATGGCGCTCGGTGTCCCGGCGGTCTCGTTCGACTGCCCGAGCGGGCCGCGCGAGTTGATGCGCGACGGGCAGGACGGTCTGCTGATTCCACCGGGCGATGCAACAGCGCTCGCCGCCGGGCTGCGGCGCATGCTGTCGGACCAGGCGCTGCGCGAAGAGCTCGGCGTCAGGGGCGCGCGCTCGATCCGGGATCGCTATTCCGTTGCCCATGTTCTGGCGATCTGGGACCGCCTGTTCGGTCAGCTGCGCCTCGGTTGAAGAGTTTTCTGGAGCACCAGGATGCCGATGAACGAAATCGGTCTCCACGGCTGTATCAGGCACTGCTTGACTCGGAGGACGGATGAGCAAGGTCTATAGGTACGTCGCCAGGGCGACCGGTTCGGACGCCGTTGCCAGGAGCCTCGATGTGGTCTCCCGATTCGCTCTTTCCTATGTCGCCATGGCCCTCAAGCTGACAGCCGACGGCAGAAAAAAGCCAATGGACAAAGTGTCTTTGGAGGCACGCATACAGAAACTGAGACCGTATCGACCGTCAGTTCCTCAGCAGTTGGCCTGCACGAACGAGGACGAGGGCCTATGGCTTTCCATCATCGTGCCCGTGTACAACGCGCAAGCCTATCTGCTGAAGTGCATTGACTCGATTCTGACCCAGAACACCTCACTCGCCTACGAACTGATTGCCGTCGATGATGGATCAACGGACGATTCTTCGGCCATTCTCGATCGCTACACGAACCGCCCCCGCGTGACCGTGGTGCACATCGCGAACAGCGGCGTGGCCCTTGCCCGCAACGAAGGTCTCAGGCACGCAAAAGGCAAATACGTGATGTTCGTCGACGCGGACGACTACCTGCCGCCGGACTGCGTCGAGACCCTACTCGTTCCCGCACTTCGACACGACGTCGATATCGTGCAAGGCAGTTACTGGGTCGTTGACGTGACGGACAGAATACATAGGACGCAGGTCTTCGGCGATTCGGTCGCGACTCGCGCTGATCCGGATGTCTTCGATCTGTCGGGTTATCCGTGGGGAAAAGTCATCAAGCGCGAGCTTTTCAAAAGCGCGCAGTTTCCGGTGGGCATGGCGTATGAAGATTCGGTCGTCGCGCTGGTCCTGCTTCCGCTGGCCAATGGCTATGTGAGCCTCAGTCATCCGGTGTACTTTTATCGCGAGAACCCGCGCGGCCTGACGGCTGTCTTGACCAGGGATCCAAAGACACTGGATGCCTATTGGATCGTGTTGAAGCTTCTGTCGGACAGACGTTCATTGGGCCTGCCGACTGACAACCGCGTCCTCGGGCAGGTCAAGAGTCATTTCGGCGCACTGCTCTACGGGAGGCTCGCCAATTTCGACAATGAGGTAAAGCGAGCCGTCTTCTATCTATGCTGCCTTCAACTGGAAGCGTTGCGAAGGGAATGCAGCGTTGGCACAAGCAGCGGCAAGGGCGATGAGCTCGATTGCGCTTTCCGCACACGAAATTTCCTGCTTTGGAAGTTGCTTTGTTTTTTCGAGTTGTAAATTAGCGATCATGTCTCGCGTTGCGCGGTCTGTACCTCACGGTTGACGCGCATCGCGATCCAACCCGGCATCCGGCCGGCTTATGAATCGATGTGCACCGACACTCCGATAGCCGAATAGACGGGTGTCGCCTTCCGGCCGTCGACCGTGATCGTCGTGAACTGCTTGGTCGCCCTGTTGCCATCGATCAGATCGATGGTGTCGCCGAGCTTGGGCGAACCCCTAAAGCCAACCCTTTACCGTCGCCACTCGCCAGACGACAAACATGACGAGGCCCACCGATGCGGCGGTCAACAGAATGAAGTCAATCGAGCGCACTCGTTTTTTCATATCAAAGTCGGATCGGACGTGCGACGTCCGCATGTGAACAGGGAGTCAGGCATTCCGCGTGGGTACAAAGTTACGCCCTGCAAGCTTAAAAGCCGCTTATCCCGAGTCTGTCCCCTTGACGACCCCGGGTTCTCCCGAGTCGCCCGCCGCTGTGCACTGACGCGCCACAACGGCGACCATCCACACCCGCGGCAAACCGTGCCATCATGGCGAGCATTCAGCAGATGTTTGCGAGCGGACGGAAGCCACGTTTGTTGCAAGCGCTTCATCAGTACCGCACGCTCCGACGCGCAGCACTGGCCAGCCAAAGCGGGATGCCCAGCCGGCGGCATCCGGCCATGCTCTACAGCCGCGCTGCTCCGTCTACCAGCCGGACGAGGAGGTCATCATGCTCGCAGTTCACAAGGCGGTGTTTCCGGTCGCGGGAATCGACACGCGCTTTCTGCCGGCCACGAAGGCGAGTCCGAAGGAGATGCTGCCGGTCATCGACAAACCGCTGATTCAATACGCGGTCGAAGAAGCGGTTGCCGCGGGCATCACCGAGCTGATCTTCGTCACCGGTCGCGGTAAACGCGTGATCGAAGATCATTTCGACAAATCCTACGAAGTCGAACACGTGCTGCGGGCGCGCGGGCTGCAAAGCCTCGCCGAACTCGTGCAAAGCATCAAACCACCGAACGTCAACTGCATCTATGTCCGGCAAGCCGAGCCGCTCGGACTCGGGCATGCGGTGTTGTGCGCGCAAAAGCTGATCGGCGACGACCCGTTCGCGGTCGTTCTCGCCGACGATCTGCTCGAAGGTCAACCGCCCGTTCTCGAGCAGATGGTGCACATCTTCAGCCATTACGATTCGTCGGTGATCGGGGTCGAGGAATTCGAAGCGGACGGCGCTTGTTCCCACGGCGTGGTCGGCGGACGACATTGGGACGAGCGCGTGATCAATGTGTCGAGCATCGTCGAGAAGCCCGCGCCGGAAAAAGCGCCTTCGTGCTTCGGCGTCGCGGGGCGCTATGTGTTGATGCCAGCGGTGTTCGACCATTTGCGCGCGCAGCGGCCCGGCCTTCACGGAGAGATTCAACTGACGCCCGCCATTCATTCGATGCTCGAGGAAGAGCAGGTGCTTGCCTATGAATTTGTCGGCAAACGCTACGACTGCGGGACCAAACTCGGTTACCTGCAGGCGACCGTCGACTTCGCGCTGCGGCATAACGAAGTGCATGATGCATTCGGTGCCTGGTTGCGCAAGCGGCTCGACGGCGAGACGGCGGCGCCGGGCACTGAGCATTAGCGCCGCGCATTCGACGACCGAACGGTCTGATCAAAGTAGCGCCCGGTAAATCTGTGCGCTATCGCACCCACGCCGGCGCATCGCATGTCCATGATTTACCGATGAACGTCATTCCTGTCAGCCGTTCCGGAGCTGCCAGCCGGACTGGTTTCGATGGGTGTCAGCATGGGCTTGCGCGTAACGCGCTATATTTGAATTCTCACTGCGCGATGCGGCGGTGCGCTACTTGCCGCGCGAGTATGCGCCGCAAAAGCTTCATCTATCGTTGTGAGCCTTGGTGATTTCCAATCCCCGAGATTTACCGGGCTCGTGTTGGACCGTTGCAGACTGGCCTCGCTCGGGTCTTCCGCTTAACCACGACTTCACAGGACGGCAATATGTCACTTCGTATCAATGACACCGCGCCCAACTTCACCGCGCGGACCACGCAGGGCACCATCGATTTCCATGACTGGATCGGCGACCAATGGGCGGTCCTGTTCTCTCATCCGAAAGACTTCACGCCGGTTTGCACGACTGAACTGGGCTACATGGCGAAAATCGAGCCGGAGTTCACCAAGCGCAACGCGAAGCTGATCGGGCTGTCGGTCGATCCGGTCGAAGACCACGAAAGATGGGCCAAGGACATCGAGGAAACGCAAGGCGCCGCCGTCAAGTACCCAATGATCGGCGACACCGACCTCTCGATCGCCAAGCTGTACAACATGCTACCGGCCGACGCGGGCGATACCAGCGAGGGCCGCACCGCCGCGACCAACGCGACCGTGCGCTCGGTTTTCATCATCGGTCCCGACAAGAAGATCAAGCTGACGCTGACCTACCCGATGAGCACCGGCCGCAACTTCGACGAAATCCTGCGTGTGCTGGATTCGATCCAACTGACCGCCAAACATAGAGTCGCGACGCCGGTCAACTGGAAGCAGGGCGAAGATGTGATCATCACGTCCGCGGTCAGCAACGAAGAGGCGCAGCAGGTGTTCCCTGGTTTCAAGACCATCAAACCGTATCTGCGCACCACCAAGCAACCGCGCTGATAGGTCCGGTGCGGCGGCCGTTCGCGGCCGCCTCGCCGATCTTCTTAAGAGATACAGATGATTTTTCGTCAGCTGTTCGATCCTGTTTCGTCGACCTACACGTACCTGCTCGGCGACAGCGGCGAGGCAGTGCTGATCGACCCCGTCTACGAGCAGGTGCCGCGCGACCAGGCGCTGCTGCGCGAGTTGGGCCTCTGGCTGCTCACTACGCTCGATACCCACGTGCACGCCGATCACGTAACCGGCGCATGGCGCATGCGTTTGCGTTGCGGCAGCGAGATCGGGCTTGCCGCGGTCGTCGAGGCGGAAGGCGTGACGCGGCCGCTCGCGCATGGCGATCGGATCGACTTCGGCACGCGTCATCTGACCGTGCGCGCGACGCCTGGCCATACGAATGGCTGCCTGACCTACGTGCTCGACGATCAGAGCATGGCCTTTACCGGCGACAGCCTGCTGATTCGCGGCTGTGGCCGCACCGATTTCCAGCAGGGCAGCCCGCAGCAGTTGTTCGCGTCCGTGCGCCAGCAGATCCTGTCGCTGCCGGACGGCTGCCTCCTTTATCCGGCGCACGATTATCGCGGCATCACAGTGACGAGCGTGACCGAGGAGCGGCGCTTCAATCCGCGTCTGGGCGGCGACGTCGACGTTGGCGATTTTGCCGGGTACATGAACAACCTGAATTTGCCGCATCCGAAGCAGATGGCGGTCGCGGTGCCCGCGAACATGCGTTGCGGGCAGCCGGAAGGCGGCGCCGAAGTTGCGACCGAAACACCGGATTGGGCGCCGTTGACGCTGCGCTTTAGCGGCGTGTGGGAAATCGAGCCGATGGCGCTGCTCGAGCATGGCGCGAAGTTTCAGATCGTCGATGTACGCGAGGCGCCCGAGTTCATCGATCGTTTGGGGCATCTGCCGGACGCGAAGCTGGTGCCGCTGTCGCAATTGACAGGGCGGCTCGAAGAACTGGATCGCGAGCGGCCGGTGGTCGCGGTGTGCCGGTCCGGCGTGCGCTCGGCGCAGGCGAGCGTGTTGCTGACGAAAGCCGGGTTCGGCAAGGTGGCGAATCTTGCCGGTGGGATGCTGCGGTGGCGGACGGAGGGGTTGCCGGTTGCGTCGGACAGCGTTTGACGCGAAGCCGACGCTACCGAGCCCCGCAAACTCAGCCTCGACCCTGAGAGCCCACTGCGACACCGCCCTTCGAATAGCCAGCGCCCTGTTGCGCCGAGCGCGTAACCAGCCAGATCCCCCCGCATACCAGCACCAGCGCGACGAGATTCTTCAATTCCATGATGTTCTCGTTCAGACAAATCGCGGACAGCACGGTACCGAACACCGGCACCAGGAAATTGAAAACGGTAACTTTGCCGACCTGGTTATATTTGAGCAGAAGACTCCACAACGTGAAGGCCGCTGCGGACAGCAACGCGAGGTAGGCCAGCAAGGCCATCGATCCCAGCGTGAACGCGTGCAACGAACCACCGGTCGCGTACCCCGCCGCAAGCAGAACGACGCCGCCAAACCCGAGCTGATAACCCGTCATGACCATGACGTCCATGCTCTGCGAAATGCGCTTTCCGTAAATCGATGCAGCGGATAGCACGAATGCGGCAATCACGATAAAGCCTTCGCCAAGCAAGGTGAATGCAAATTCAAACAGCCCGTCGCCGAAATTGACGACCATCACGCCGACGAATCCGAGCAGGCATCCAAGCGCTTTGCGTGGCGAGACCTTATCGTTCTTATAGATGAAATGGGCAAGCAGCACGCTGAAGAAGGTCGTCGTCGAGTTCAGGATCGAACCGCGAACGCCGGTCGTGTAGGCGAGACCGATATAGAAGAAAACATATTGAATGGCCGTTTGCGTGAAGCCCAATAGCATCAGCTGTCCGCTATTGCGCCGATTCAATTCGAAAACAGGCTTCTTCGAAAAGGCAGCAAGAATCAACAACAACAGCCCTGCGAGCACGAACCGGTAGCCCGCGAAAATCAGCTTCGAAGGAATATCGTTTTGTGTGATTCCGAGTAACGCGTAGCCGATTTTAATTGCCGGGTATGAACTGCCCCAAAGCAGGCAGCATAGCGTCGCCACGATGACGAGCACTTTCGGTTGAGTGAACAACCGCGCGGAATCGCGCGATCCTGTTGTGGCTGAAGGCACGGACATTTTTCGAGTGATGTTGTCTTTGTGCACTGTGTGGGCAGGCAACAGCAGTGCTTTTTTATTGCGGTATCGCTTATTTGCTTTTCAGTGATACCGGATGAAGGCTTTGCGAAATTATACGCAAATGCAATTGTAATGTCAGGAAGGAGCGGCTGCGTCGCGTCTCCCCATGCGTCGCACGTCGACACTAAATAGGGTCGCTAATCCTCATCGTCCATTGCACGAAAGGCCACGGGCGACCGGACGTTACGCCGGCTGCTATGTTCGCATCACTGTGTCGGGCGATCTTCCGACCATACGCTGGCGAGTGGTGCGCACCTTCACACCTGCGGCGCAGGCGCCCGTGGGTCTGTTCATTCTGCGCCGATCGCGCGATGCCCGCTTGCGCGGTTCCACGCAGTCCGCACGCCGACTATCGATACGCGTGCGTGTCGCTCGACATAGAGATAAACCGATCAGGTTCATCGACGTTCGAGTATGCGCGAAGCTTCCGATCAACGCGTCCGAACGAAGCCTATTTCTTCTTCACGTCCCGCGCTCGCCTGCCACTCGTCGCCGTATCCGCGAACAGGTCGATCACGACTTCGCGCAGCCAGCGATTGCCTTCGTCCTGATGGACCCGTTCGTGCCACAGCAAATGGATCGGCGCGGCGGGCAGCGTCATCGGCAGCGCGCGCAGGCTGAGCGAGAACGGTGTGGCCAGCTCGAGTGCGAGGCGCTCGGGCACCGTGGCGATCAGGTCGGTACGTTGCAGGATGTAGCCCACGCTCATGAAGTGCGGCACCGTCAGGCGCACCTGACGCCGCACGCCGCGCCGTTTCAGCCACTCGTCCACCTGACCGTGGCCGGTGCCGGCCGACACCACCACCAGATGCTCGGCTTCGCGCCACGCGGAAAGCGTGAGCGGCGCGTCCTCGAGTGGGTGGCCGCGTCTGAACAGACAGACATAGCGCTGATCGAACAGACGCCGCTGATAGAAACCACCCTTCAACTGCGGCAACAGTCCGATCGCCAGATCGACGCGGCCGTCGGCCATTTCGTTGCTCAGATTGACGCTCGTATTGCGGACCGTATTCATCGCGACGCCCGGCGCGACGCGCGACAGTCGTTCCAGCAATGCGGGCAAAAACACGACTTCGCCGATGTCGGTCATCCCGATCGTCATCGTTCGCATTGCGCGCAGCGGATCGAAGCCCGTCACCGGATTGAGCGCGGCGTGCAAGGTGGCAAGCGCATGCGAGACCGGTTCCGCGAGACGCAACGCGAACGGGGTAGGCACCACACCGCCCGGCGCGCGCACGAACAGCGGATCACCCAGCAGGCGGCGCAACTTCGCGAGCGCATTGCTCACGCCCGGCTGGCTCATGTTCATTTGTTCCGCGACGCTCGCCACGCGGCGCTCCTGCATCAGCCGCTGGAATAGCAGTAGCAGGTTGAGGTCGAGATCGCTCAGTTCCATGGCTTCGGCATGACGTAAGGTCATTCATTTGGGTGATGAAGGAGATTCATTTCATCTTATTGAGCAATGAAGGTCTAGTGCTGAAAATACCGACACGGTATCCGCATTGCGACGCGCCGAGCGCGCGCCGGAGCGACCCGAATCGATAACCCGCATATCGGAGACACAATCATGACCCGGATGGACCTGAGCATCGCGATCGTCGGCGCCGGCATCGGCGGCCTTACGCTGGCGCTCGCACTACGCGAGCATGGCATCGATGCGCAACTCTATGAGCAGACCGACGAGTTGCGCGAAGTGGGCGCGGCCGTCGCGCTGTCGGCCAACGCGACGCGCTTTTACGAGCGCATGGGACTACGCGCCGCGTTCGACGACGTGTGCTCCGAAGTACCCGGGCTCATCTATCGTGACGGCCGCAGCGGCAGCGTGATTGGCCATCATCGCGGCATGCCCAGCTATCGCGAGCAGTTCGGCGGCTCGTACTGGGGCGTTCATCGCGCCGATCTGCAGGCGGTGCTGTCGAAGGCGGTCGGTCTCGAGCACATCAAGCTCAGCCATCGGCTGGTCGATCTCGTGCAGCATCCCGATCGCGTGAGCCTCGCGTTCGACAACGGGCGGCGCATCGATGCCGATCTCGTGATCGGCGCCGACGGCGCCCGCTCGATCACGCGACGCTGGATGCTCGGCTACGACGACGCGCTGTATTCCGGTTGCTCGGGCTTTCGTGGCATCGTGCCGGCCGGGCGCATGGACCTGTTGCCCGATCCGGAAACGATCCAGTTCTGGGTTGGGCCCGGCGGCCATCTGCTGCACTATCCGATCGGCGACAAGGGTGATCAGAATTTCCTGCTAGTCGAGCGTCATCCGTCGCCGTGGCCGTCGCGCGACTGGGTCATGCCGTCGACCGAAGGCGAACAACTGCGCCTCTTCAAGGACTGGCATCCGGCTGTCGTGCAGATGATCACGGCGGTGCCGATCAGTCAGCGCTGGGGCCTGTTTCACCGTCCACCGCTCGGCCGCTGGAGCAAGGGTCGAGTGACGCTGATCGGCGACGCCGCGCATGCGCTCGTGCCGCATCACGGCCAGGGCGCCAATCAGTCGATCGAAGATGCGGTGGTGCTGGCCGCGCAACTGGCCAAGGCAGGCCCAGGCAACTGGCGGGAAGCGCAGGAGGGCTACGAGCGTCTGCGCCGAGGCCGCACGCGCAAGGTGCAGTACGCGTCGATCAGTACCGCGGACGTGCTGCATCTGCCGGACGGCCCCGCCGCGCAGGAGCGCAACGCGCGGCTTCGGGCGCGCGATAGCATGCTGCATCACCTCGACTGGATTCACGACTTCGATGCGCTCGCGCAGGAGCCGAGCGAGCGGCAAGGGGGCACGTGGCTTTGAGCCTGACTCAGCTTCGATGGCGACGCGGTGGCCGCGTGCGACGGACATACGCTCATCCACCGCAACGAGTCTCAGGCAACGCGCAACTTATCCGATCTGCGGCTTCCAGATGCGAGCCGTAAATCCCGGCGTACACGCGTTGCCTTAAAACCCGAACAGCATTGGACCGCGTAGATCTGTCGTATCAGCTAGCCTCACGGTCATTTTTGCCAGCTGTTAATGGCCGGTAGCGGCCGGCGATACCACGCTCGGGGTCGCCAGCGTGTTGTTGCTCTTGGGCGCGGGGGTGGCCGACGTCGAGCCGGTGTCGTTGCTCGGCAGGCCAGAATTCGGCGCCTTGGCGCCCATGCCGCTGTCCGAGTTCGTGTTGCCTGGCATGCCGTAGCCGCCCGACGATGTGCCGTTCATCTGATTCGACGGACTCGCGGTGCTGCCTGCGTTTCCGGTCGAACCGCTGCCGCTCTGACCTCCGGCCATCTGCGCGAAAGCGCCGCCCGACAGCGAGAGTGCGGCGACGGCCGCGACGAGTGTGATGGTTGCCTTGCTCATGATCCGCCCCTCCTTGATTGGACTGGAAGATAGACGCAGACGGTTGTCGGCTGCGCTACAGGAATGTCGCAATCAGCGTGCCGCGTGCTTTTGTACGCGCCGAATCGACGCTTGAATTTCACGCAATGACGGCTCGATTCAAGTTTTTGGCCACACGCATGGAATAGTCACGCCCCGTATTCGTTGCGTACCAATCGCTTTTGTCTCGACGAATTCGACCATTGCGATCGCACCAGATCTGCCGCGAAATCAGCCGCTCCGCCGGAATAAACCCCATGCCGTGCCCGTTCATTGAGCGTTAGGTCCTTTGGGGCACAACAAGGAGTGCGGTCATGAAGTCTCTACTCGCTATATTCGGCGTCGTTGCATGCGGCGCGGCCGTCGCGACTCTGGTGTCATGCGGCGGCGGGGGCGGCGGTAGCTCGAATTCGAGCAGCACGAGCCCGCCCGTCCAGTCGTCGTTCACAGCGACGGCGCTCGTATCCGATGGCGCGGTGCCGGCCGCACACACCGACGCAAATCTGAAAAACCCTTGGGGCGTCGCGTTCAATCCCAAAGGTTTCGCCTGGGTCGCGGACAATGGCACCAATGTCGCGACGCTCTATGACGGTAATGGCGTGCCGCAATCGCTGGTCGTCACGATACCCGACGGCAAGAACGGCTCGGCATCGCCGACGGGCATCGTTTTCAACGGAACACAAAGCTTCCTCGTCACGGAAAACGGTAAGTCCGGAGTCGCTGCGTTCATCTTCACGGGCGAAGGCGGCACCATCACCGCTTGGGCGCCCGCCGTCGGGCCGACCAATGCGTTCGTCATGTACGACGATGGCGCCGGTGGTGCCGTCTATAAGGGCCTCGCGCTTGCCGCAATGAACAACGGCAACTTTCTCTACGCGACGGACTTCCATAACAACAAGATCGACGTCTTCGATAGCTCGTTCACGAAGGTCTCGATGCCCGGCGCCTTCACGGACCCGGCGATGCCAGCGGGCTTCGCGCCGTTCGGCATTCAGGCGATCGGTTCGAATCTGTTCGTCACCTACGCGATGCAAGACGCAGCCAAACACGATGATGTCGCGGGCGCGGGGCTCGGCATGGTCGATGTGTACGACACCGCGGGCAATCTGAAGCAACGCTTCGCGACAGGCGGTCCGTTGAATGCGCCGTGGGGCATTGCGCAGGCGCCCGCGAGTTTCGGCTCGATGAGCGGCGCGATCATAATCGGCAATTTTGGCGACGGCATGATCAATGCGTTCAACGCATCGACCGGCCAGTCGATGGGACCGATCAGTGGACCGAACAACAGCCCGATCGTCGAACACGGCGTGTGGGGCATCGGGTTCGGCAACGACCTCAGCAATCAGCCTTCCAGCACCCTCTTCTTCGCGGCGGGTCCGAATGACGAAGCCGATGGCGTCTACGGAAGAATCGATCTGAATGCGACAACGTCGAGCTCGGGCACGACCGGGGGCACGGGGACGGGCACAAGCGCGGGCGGAGGGATGAGCGTTGGAATGTAGTGCCACGCGCGCAATACACTGGCGCCGCTCTTGATGCGGGAGCGGCGGGATTCTTTATCCTCGACCCGCGAGAACGGGCTCGATCTCGTTGTGTGTCAGGCCGAATGCGGCCATGCGGACCCGATGGTCCGGTGAGCCCAGATATGAACGAAGTGTCTGGTTTACCGCCCGGATCAGATCGACGTTACTTCTTTTGAACGAGAATGCCCCGAGCGGCGGCTTCTGCTGCTGACCCTTGGTTGCCGGTTCGTGCTCGACGGCCTCCAGCATCGAGCCTCCGATCCGGTTCGCCACGATCCGATTCCCCAAGGCCGTGCTCGCATATGCATCGATGGCGCCGGAGAGCACCGCTTCGATAGCACCGGCTTGATGCTCGAAGACGGTAATCTGATCCTCGCTGACGCCAGATGCTCTCGCCGAGTCGTGCTGAACCTGTCCGGCTATGACGCCAAGGCGCGCGTCAGCGCGTTTGGCGAGTGACGCGTAGCTGTCGAGCGCTTTCGGGTTTCCAGTCCGAACCAGAAAACCGTCTGCGATTCCCCATACGGGGACGCTGAACGCGACCCTATCGGCGCGTTCACGCGTGACGAATAGCGGAACGTTCATATCCCACCTGCCAGCTTCGACGCCGGGTAGGAGTTCGCTAAACGATGTCGGACGATGCTCGATCCGGGTGACACCGATCGCCCGAAGCACCGTGTCGGCAAGAGCGATGTCAGCGCCTGTGGCGGTACCATCTGTTTCCGTCCAACCGAACGGGGGTTCTTCGATGTATGCAATCGTGACCTTCATCGCTGGGTCTCCCACTTCTTGCGGTTACGCAATGGTCGCAAACCTGTTACGCATTGCATCGCGTGAATCGGCAGTTTCTCAGGGAAAAACTTTTCGCGCTCGCCACAATATTCGCGCTGCTGAAACGTCTTCAGGCGCATGGAACCGCCACCCACCTCGCACCCGATGACCGACCGAGACAGCGACATCACCGCGACCGTGGTGCGTGAGCGCACGAGGCTCGTCAATTTTATCCGGCGTAGGATCCGCGACCCGGACGATGCCGAGGACATCCTGCAGGATGTGTTCCACGAATTCGTGCAGGCTTACCGGCTTCCCGCTCCAATCGAACAGGCGAGCGCGTGGCTTTTCCGCGCGGCGCGCAATCGCATCATCGATCGTTTTCGCAAGAAGAAAGAGCAACCGCTGGCGGAGTTGTCGGAGGCGGAGGACGACGCCAGCGGTGAATATCGCCTCGACCTCGCGCTACCGGCGCACGATGCAGGTCCCGAAGCCCTCTACGCTCGCGCTGTATTGCTCAAGGCTCTGCAGGATGCGCTCGATGAATTGCCGCCGAATCAACGTGAGGTATTTATCGCGCACGAACTGGAGGGGCGGTCCTTCAAAGACATGGTGGCGGAAAGCGGCGTCGCGCTCAACACGCTGCTCGCGCGCAAGCGATACGCGGTCTTGCATCTGCGCGTCCGACTGCAGGCCATTTACGACGAACTGGATATTTAGAGGAGCCGACGGATGAAGTTTCGAATCAGATGCGTGGGTAAAGCGCTGCTCGAGGTGGTCGCCATAGCCGTGCTCGGGTTGGTGGTCATGACGCTATGGAACTGGGTGATGCCGGCGCTATTCGTTGGCGCCCGCGCGATCGATTTCGCGCATGCGCTGGGCTTGCTGGTTTTGAGCCGCATCCTGTTTGGCGGATTCCGCGGACATGGCGGCTGGCGCGGACGGCGTCACTGGCGAAAATGGGAAGCGATGACGCCAGAAGAGCGCGAGCATTTCCAGGCGACCTGGCGATCGGGCCGTGACCGGCGCGACGGAGATTGAACATGCGCGAGGAATCGACGGTCGACTGCAAACAGCAGCCGGGCGTGATTGCGCCGGTCGTCGACCTGAAGCGTTGCGAAGGCAAGGGCGATTGCCTGGAGGTTTGCCCCGAGAATGTATTCGAGGTCCGGCGCATCGATGACATCGACTATCTCGGCCTCGACTGGATGCATCGCCTCAAGCTACGCGTGCATGGAATGAAAGTCGCCTATACACCGAACGCACAGGCCTGCCGGTCGTGCGGTCTATGTGTGGCGGCGTGCCCCGAAGGCGCAATCAAGCTCGCCAGAACGGCATAGCGGTACACGTCAAGGAGCGCATATGGCTTCATCAACCACAGATCTTCTGCGACGGCTTCACGAACAGAGTCAGACAGAGGTGATAGCGCACGCACGCGCGCAATTCCGGGGATCGAGTGAGGAGTTTCTGACTCTGTCGGAGGATTATGAAACCCTCGCGCCGCGACTCCGTGGACGATTTCTCGAAACGCTCGGACTATCCAGCGAAGATTTCGAATCGTCGCAAGGCACGCCTTTATCGTTAGCAGTGTCGGCGGAAACGGGAAGGTTTTTACGCAACATGGTGCTTTCGCACAAACCAGTTCGGATCCTCGAACTGGGCAGTTCCTGCGGGGTGTCCACGCTGTATTTCGCCGAGGCTCTTCGCATGTTAGGCCGTGGCATGGTTGTCGCGACTGAACTCGATGCTGGCAAGTGCGCACAACTTCGGGCCCATGTCGGAATGGCGGGCGTAGACGCTTATGTCGACGTGCGGGAGGGCGATGTGTTCGAGACCGTTGCCGGACTGGACGGTACTTTCGACATGGTGTTCATCGACGTATGGGCCGACAGCTATCTGGATCTGTTCAAGCGGATCGAGCGCCTGCTGCGGCCGGGGTCGATCGTTCTCGCCGACAATATGTACACAGCCGAGGACGCCGTTCGGCCATACAAGCGCTACCTCGACGACGATTCGCGCTTTTCGACCACGACGTTGAACTTTGAATCGGGGGTCGAATTTACCGTTGTCGTGTCTTAGGCAGACTTCGGTTCATGTGCTTGAACGAAAAGGCATGCAGGCGAAAACGCTCTTTCCCGGCGCGGAAAGGGCTTTGCCGGGTATTCCGCG
The DNA here is from genome assembly GCF_040948665.1 of Paraburkholderia sp. BR14320. Classification (NCBI taxonomy): domain Bacteria; kingdom Pseudomonadati; phylum Pseudomonadota; class Betaproteobacteria; order Burkholderiales; family Burkholderiaceae; genus Paraburkholderia; species Paraburkholderia sp. BR14320. The sequence goes on along the minus strand of NZ_JBFPKG010000007.1, from coordinate 169,176 downwards.
GACGCCTTACTCAAACACACGCCAGCGGGCTTACGGAATAAGCCTCCCACCGCACACGTTTACTGCACGTATCGCGCAATGCACAAAGCGCTCATGCCATCGCACAGGCAGGGGTATCTGCTTGTCCGATGAATTGGCCGCGGCAATCGTTCGACGTCGGGCATGCGCGATATACCGCTGAAAAGGAGGGCGCCATGTATGCCACTTACAGAATCACCATCCTCGCAGGTGTGTTCGTGCTCGGGATGACATCGCATGCAAGCTGGGCGGAGCAAACCGTTGACGCAACATTGCTATCGGACTCGATCCAGCTCGGGACGCACACCGTCAAGGCGGGTCGCATCACGCTTGAAGTCAAGAATGCTGCGGGCAACAACATGGAACACGAACTCGTCGTGCTCAAGACAGATCTCTCGGACGATGCACTCCCCGTCAGCAAAGGACAGGTGCTGGAGCGCAGGCTGAATAAGATCGGGGAAGTCGAAGACATCGCGCCGGGCAAGAGCAAGCGCGTGTCCTTCAAGCTTGCGCCTGGCCACTACGCGTTAATCTGCAATAAGGCGGGACACTATGCGGCGGGAATGCACACGGCGCTTGTCGTCACGCCGTAGAGCATGCTTACTCACGAGCGAGCCACCGCAAACGTGTTCGCCTTCATTAGGTGACAGCCGCTGCGGACCCGTGGTTCTGTGCATATATGGCTGGGCGCAGAATAAAGAGCCAGCGTTTGATCAAATCGCAAAAAGGACTGCGGCTACGCAAAGTATCATGATGACCAGGCTAGCACGGTTCCTGAACGCATACACGATCGGGTCGTCATGCATCTGTCCTCGGAACGCTACCATCCAGACGCGGCTGATCCAGTACAGCACGAGAACAAAGAAGATCCAAAGCCTGTGGGGATGACGATACAACCCCGTGACGGCGTCAGAACTCATGTAGAGCGCAAGAACGAGCACCGCCACATAGCCCGCTGCGGGTCCAAACGAGCGCACGATGCTCATGTCCGCCGTGAGATAGCCTCGGCCAGACGTGGAGTCCGTACCCTCCCGCTGCATTTTGTCGAGTTCGGTATAGCGCTTCACCAGCGCGAGACTGAGGAATATCATCACCGAGAACATGATTAGCCAGTCTGACGGCACGACATCGACCGCCGCGCCCCCAGCCACGATGCGGGTGGTATAGAGCGCAGCCAGCGTGAAGACATCCACGAGCATCACCCGCTTCAGGTGGAACGAATAAGCGAGCGTCATCGCGACGTAACACGCCAGCACGAGCTGAAACGACGGCGGCAGGAAAACCGCCGCGAGGCTCGCCGACGCCAGCAACAGGACGAACAACATGCCAATGCCGCAAACCAGCGGCAACTCGCCTGAGGCAAACGGACGTTTGCACTTGCGACTATGGCGCCTGTCCGCGTCGAGATCGAGCATGTCATTCAATATATATACCGAAGACGCGCATAAACAGAACGAAAGAAATGCGATGCCGGAAACCTTCAGTGCGTCGAAGTTCGTGAAGCGATGCGACGCAAGAAGCGGCACGAAGATCAGCAGATTTTTCACCCACTGATAGACGCGCATTTCCCGTACGGTCAGTCTGAAGAGAGACCGTTTGTTATCGAAGATGACCGTGGTTTGATTCACCTTCCGCGCGGCCGACTGAATGCTCTTTCCTCCAACGACGATCGCCGTGCGCGCCTGCTTCCACACCGGCAGATCGGCTCGCGCGTTTCCGCAATAGTCGAACCCTTGTACGCCAAACTCGGCCGTCAAAGCCGACGCCTTGTTCGTGCCTGTCAGATTGATCGACTCGTTACTCGCCATCACCCCTTTGAAGAATCCGAGGTGACACGCGATCTGTTCGGCAAACCGTCGATTCCCTGCAGTGCAGAGATAGAGGTCGCGGCCGGACGCGCTCTCTTTCTTCAGGAAGTCGATCAGGCGTCGGTTGTATGGCAGGAGTGACACGTCGATTGCGGCCCGCTCGGCTATCTGCGCTTTCAGATAACCCTTTCCATGCAGCATCCATTCCAAACAATAAAGCAGATAGAGCGGATTTCGTTTGACGAGGGCGAGAAACGACTCGATCAGAAGATCGCTGTACGTCAGTGACCCGTCCAGGTCAACACAAAGTGGAATGGCAGCCATGGTGACCTCGATGGACCTGAATCTGCATCAACCTTCCTAATTTTGAGCAATGCAAAGCCGCGCGACCCATTTCTGCGTCGTCGTCCGCTCGGTCGGGTTCTCAACTTTCATGGCGTTGTAGAGGAGTCGCGGGCCAAATCGTCGGCTCTGCCAGCCACGAAGATCTACTGATTCCAGTGAATTTTTCGATTTGAGAAGCGCAACTCCGCCTGGAACCCGGCATGCTGCAGTGAAGGGCGGGCGAATGCTCCCTGCATGAAGATCGTGATCGTCATGCACTCGACCGTTGTCTGATCGCATCGACCTGTCGATAGCGTTAGCACGACAGATTCGTGCGCGGACAATGAAGCCAATCACAGGCTATCGCCTGCTCGCTGCGCCGCAGCGAAACGTTAGAACCTGCAGCGAGCATAGACGTGCCGGCTCTAAGCGTTGTGACAGGGGCCTGGAATGTGGTGATATTGGCCGATAACGTGGAACACACTCCACGTGCGGGTGCACGCCTCGACTTCGAGCGACCACCATCGATTTTCGTTACTTGTGCGGCGCTCAGACAGCAGGAAAGTGCCTTGGCTGTTCGCGCAATGCGAGCTTGTGCAGCGCCATACAAGTGCCCATAATCGGCATTGTTCGACATCGCTATCGTTTCTCTTCTACTTCGTTCATCCCAACCCCGGCCTTTTGTGTTGTCGTGGGCATGCTTCGACGCTCAGAGTGGTGACCTTGGTAGAGGGCGAGCATGCGTCGACGAACGAGGGTCTCCATCAACCAGAGAAGGCCCGTATTTCCACGATGACGAAAGACGCCATTCAGCGTGTGAACTCCACGCGGAGATCGATGAGGATGCAAGCCGCCCTCGAACGTGTGAACTGGACGCAGCTGTGCGACCAGATTCTCATCTTCGTATTCGGCTCGTCACTATACGCAGCTATCCTCTACAACTTCGACATCAATAGCGGCGTGCTGGCAGGAATCTGGGCCTTTGCCATCGTTGTAGCCGTCGTCATATATGGCTATGTTTCCCGTTTCGAATGGCGCACCACGATCGTTACGATACTATTCATCGCGGTGGTGTTGTTTGCGTTCGGATTCCTGCGAGAATTCAGTTTCGACGGCTTGAACTACCACGTCGCGACACCGCTATCGATAGACCACACCCTCAACGGCATTGCCGATACCGATGCATTGGGCGGAAGCTTCTGGGCCGAACACTACCCCAAAGCATTTGAGTATTTTGCGTACACGGCCAAGGTTCTGGCTTCGCGATTCAATAGTGGAAAGTCATTTACGCTATTGCTCAGTGTTCCTGCCTGCGCTGCTCTAATGCGTTTGCTCCAGTCGGCGGGAATATCTGCGAGAGCTTCGCTGATTGCCTCGGCTTGCTGCGTTTATAACCCGGTAGTGCTCGGCCAGGTGACGAGTTTCTATGTCGACGCTGCACATTACTTCTGCTGGCTCATCTTTTCTGTCCATTTGCTTTTCGCGCTCAAGCATAGGCCTTATTCCAGAGTTCAACTAGGTATCGCACTCGTGCTTCTGATCGGCGCCAAGCTGACAGGGCCCGCCTTCGCCGCCATCTCGATTGCTGTTCTCTTCACTGCGGCGTTTATTGGCGGCGAAAAGAGACGCTTTCTGACTCAGAACCGCGGAGTTATAGGACAGCTGGCCATCTGGTCTCTTGTCGCTGTCGCAGTGATCGGCTATTCGCCGTACGTGGAGAACATAGTCGCTGGAAAACACATTTTCTACCCCGTGCTGGGCAGCGACAAGGTCGATATCATCGGTGGAAAAGTGTCAGCAGACTTTCTTGCGATGGATCCTTTGCAGAGGATTTTCCTGTCGTATTTCTCGCTGCCGCTGGATTGCAGGCCGTGCGAGAACGCGGAGCCTACCTTTGTCCCGTCATACACCCACTTGCGCGACGCGTTTATCGCACTGCATACGACTGCTTCACGTTTCGGAGCATTTGGGCCCTTCTTCGGAGTTATGTTTATTGCGTGCATCGCTTCTTTGTTCTGGAGGAAGAGAGGCGGCGGTGAAATTGTGAAGATATTTCTTCTCGCAACGTTGGCGAGCGTCCTGCTACATCCGCAAGCGTGGTGGGCCCGCTACGTCCCGATGTTTTATTTGGTCCCATTTCTGGTCATTGCGGGATTTTCATCCGCTCGAAAGCCATTTCATATAGTAGTCGCCTTCGGCATAGCGAACTCGCTCCTCGCTGCGGCAAGCGTTACGGGCTACCTCCTGCTGAAGGAGTCGCACTACAAAAACCAGGTGGCTGCGGTGCGCACGATGTGCGGTGAAGAACCAGTATTGCTGGCATCTTCGGAGATGAATTGGGAAGCGGATTTGCGCGACGACCGTCTCGTTGTTATCGCGGCGGGAAGGCATCCGGCCGATTCGGGTTGTCCCGTTAACTTCGACGAGATGATGGTAATGAAGAAGTAGGCTATTTGAGCCCCAAACGCTGCCTGACCAACTTATGCAACTCAGGAAGAGCTTTCCGGCGCACGAAGGATTCCGGGTTCTCGATGTCGATTTCGTGAAGAGTCTGATCGGGCCCGGCTACGGGGACTGAAATCGGCACCCCGGACCTTGCGTTGTGCGGCGGTATCCAGGTTCCTACCAATCTGCCTTTTTGGCTGATGACCGAGATTTTCGACATTTCAGTTCCAGTCCTGGATATTCAGATTGTGCGGAACCGGACGCGGACCGGGATTTGTGATCGTAATCGTATAATTCAGACCGCTATTAGTCGCGATCACGCCCTGATTGACGGTCACAAGCACATCGCTGCCAATCACATCGTCGATGATATTTGGCGCTTGCACAACGACACCTCCGTCGAGCCCGCCGCCGATTGCCGTGGTCCAGGTGATCGTTTGCTCTGGCTCCAAAGTAAAAAGCCCGCCTACTGAACGATATTGAGCCATGGTGTTAGGGCCTCCAATGCTCGTTTTGCGGATATGCAAAGATCATAGTTCATTCCAGCGGCAATAGATGTCGAACGCTCGCGCCTGGCCGGGCTGAGTCCGATGCCGTCCGATTCAGCCTGCCCGCGGGGCTTTTTTGCCAATCGGATTTAGGGCTCTACAATCCAATCGCATTTCAACAAAGCAAGAGAAATTCACTCCTACCGCATTCTTCAAGCGAACAAACGCGCATGAAGCTCTATTTCAGCCGCAACTACAATCCACGTCTGGCCGTTGCCGTGGCGCGCTATTTGAACTCGCCGGTCGAGTATGAATTCGCTTCTCCGTTCTCGCCCGGCGAGCGCGAAAAGTTCATCAAGCTCAATCCAAACCTGAGCGTTCCCATTCTTGTCGAAGGGGAGGCGACGCTGTGGGAAGCGGACGCGATCGCCTGCCGGCTTTCGCGCCTCGCCGGGTCAGACTTCTGGCCGACCGGCGACACCATGCCGGACGTGATCCGCTGGATCAGTTGGGGCTACTGGAATTTCGTGCGTGCCTGCGATCAGGTTCATTTCGAACGGGTGACGAAGCAGCGTTACGGCCTCGGTCCGGTCCGGCGCGACGTGGTGGAGGCGGGGCTGAGCGAATTCGCGTCGTCGGCTGCGATTCTGGAGCGGCATCTGGCGGCCCGGGATTGGCTCGTCGGCGATGAAGTCACCTATGCCGATTTCCGCCTCGCATGCGTACTCCCGTTCGCCGAACTCGCCGGCCTGCCGCTTGCCGATTTTTCACGCGTGGAAGCGTGGCACGCGCGGCTCATGGAGATTCCCGCCTGGAAGGATCCATTCGCCGGGCTCGACGCGCCTGAACTGCCCCCGGTCGAGTCGTCTTGACAGGACGCTGTCGTCCGCGGCATCGAACGCAATGTTCGTATTGTCATCAGCTGGGGCTGTTGCCTTTTAGTCTCGCGTGTCGGTGGATTGCGTTTGGCTCTTCGCGGGTAGTGTCCATCTGGATCGAAAGGAAGTCCGTGGAAGCGCGTTGGGCTACACAGCGACACGCAGACCAGCACATTAACGTTTCTTAGTTGAGTTTAGCTAAATTAGCTTTTCTCATTCCGGCGTTGCCCGCACACTTGCGACATCCGACTTTTCATGTCCCCGATCCGACGCCGCAATTGATCTGATCCAGTGGACGATCCCGTCGACCCGTCTTTGCACCTATGCAAGGTGAGGAGGCCGTCATGGCTATCTATACCGGGAAGTTTGCCAGGTTCTATAGCGCAATTCATCATCGCCGTGAACCGGTCATCTACGCATCCACGATAGATGCCAGCAATAGACTGGCACTCTTTGCAGCGCTTGCTGAAAATCCGTCGTCGGCAGAAGAGCTTGCAGACATAACCAAAACAGAAGTCTGTTGCGTGCGCGAGTGGTTGGCCGACTTCGCCGCTTCTGACTATCTCCAGTACGATGCCGCTAGCGAGCGGTACTGGATGACCGAACAGCAGGCATATGCGCTCGCCGACAAACCCGGCAATGCCTACATCAAAGACGCATTTGCAGCGTGGCGCAAATCGCAGCTATTCGGGAGATGACGCAAAGCGATCGTCAACGAACTGATTGGGCCCGTCTCAGCTAGAGATAGCTCGTACCTGTCGCGATGCCGCCTGCATCCGTTGTAACTTCTGTTTTTCCAACCATTGCAGCGATTCCTGCACGACCTCGGGCGGAACTTCATTAAAGGACGCGTTGCGAATCAGCGCTTCGCTTGCGGCAATGTCGTTGAACTGCCCCAGCTTGTTCTGCACGGATGTCAGTTCCTTGATGGTGCGACCGTGTCCGCCTTTGATAACCGGTTGAAAAAACTCCAGCAGGTACCTCAGTTTTTTGCCTGCCTTTCTGACATCGTGGAGATCCTCCTCGTGGGTTTCCACGCTAAGTGCAGCGCGTTTGCTGCGCTTTTGAAGTGCGCGCTGCGCTAAACGGACCCGCTTTTCGGCGAACGCCCGAATGGGTAGACCGTCGCAGCGCGACAGCAGTGTGGTTTGCGCGCGAAGCAGGGCATCGTTCAGGAACGCTTCGACGTCGTCGCTTTTGATCATCGTTTGACTATGCACTACCGCCTGCGCTCGCCTCTCGCGCGCCGCGGCCACCAGCGGTTCGATCGAGGCGCCGGACTGCTGGGCGGCTTTCAACAGATCGCCTGCTATGTCCCAGTCACGCGTTCCGCCTGCGACGGCCGCAAGACGCTTGAATTCTTCTGTGGCTCGAGCGGTCGATTCGTCTCCGAGGTACGGGGAGTACGCCCAGTACAAAGCCCGAAGCTTTCTGAAAGCAACGCGAAGCTGATGAAACCCTTCTGCGTCGCTCTGCGTGGATAGCTCTTTTGCCCTTTGCACGGCTTCAGCCACCACCGGCGTCGCGAGCGAGGAGAAGGTACTGGCGATGGAACTGGTTTTAGACAGTGATGAACCGGCCGTCCGGCGGTTGACCTTGAAGAGCGCATTCGGCCGTGGCAAGGACCAGTCACCATCCATATCCATTGCAGCCTCGAGTCGGAAAAAAATATACTGCCGAGACCTTACCACAGGGAGCTTCGACCGCCGCGATTGTGACGCGCTGATGACAGGCTTTGACGTGCCGCGCGTTCACAGTCCTCGCTTCGAAAACATCACCGCATTCTGCGGTTCTGTATTAGCATGCTCAACTATGTCTGATAACGCCCGATACGCCGCCGCGTCGTGAGCGTCTTGAGAGCATCCAGGGCATAAGTGGGAGTTCGGTTTGAAGAAGCGCGCCACCGTGATCTGTCGCAGAGGTAAGCGAATCCTTCTGGTCGCACGTAGTGCATCAAAGTGGGCTTTGCCGGGCGGGATTCTTAAGCGCGGCGAGCACCGCACCGACGCCGCACTTCGGGAACTCAAGGAAGAAACACAACTCTCCGGGAAGTCGGCGAAGCACCTATTCGACTTCCGCGGCAAGCAGAAGCACCATCACGTGTTTTTCTGCGAAATTCCAAATCGCGCCAAAGCTCGCCCGAGTAACGAAATATCCAGGTGTCGCTGGTTTCACCTGGATGATATTCCTCGCCTCGTGACTAGCGGGCCGACAACCGATATCGTGAAGCTGATGAATCAGCGGCGCAGGAAGTAGCCCTGCCGGCAGTCAGGCGAGCGAGACCGGCGCACCAGCCTCGCTCCAATTTCAAAGTCCCGCCAACTACGCCGCCAACTTCAGCGCCTGCGCAAAATCGGCAATCAGGTCGTCGATATCCTCGATGCCTGCCGAGAGCCGTAGCATGCCGTCGGAAATGCCCATCGCCTTGCGCGTTTCCGGCCCGGCTTCGAAAAAGATCGTCGGCGCAACGGGAATGATCAGCGTGCGCGTGTCGCCGAGACCGGTCGCCTTGACCGGCAGCTTGAGCGCGTTGACGACTTCGATCATGCGATCCGCGTTGAGCAACTCGAACGACAACAGCCACGACGCGCCTTTGAACAGCGTCTGAGCGATCTCGTATTGCGGATGGCTCTTCAGGCCAGGATAGAACACTTTGCCGATCGCATCGTGCCCCTCGAGAAACTGCGCGAGCGCGAGCGCATTGTCGCTGCTCTGTTTCACGCGCAAGGCGAGCGTTTCCGCGCCCATCGCGATCGAGTGCGCCTGCTCGGACGACAGTGACGCCCCCATGTCCCGCAGGCCCTTCTTGCGGATCTGCAGAAGCCCCTGATCCTTCGCCGCCGAGCGCCGATAGTCGTCGGCGATATTCGGATACGCACTCCAATCGAACAGGCCCGTATCCGTCACCGCGCCACCGAGCGCGGCGCCATGACCCGCGATGGTCTTCGTCAGCGAGTTGATGACGAGGCTCGCGCCGACCGCCTTTGGCTTGAACAATGCGGGCGAGGTAATCGTGTTGTCGACCACGTATGCGATGCCGCGCTCGCGGCACACGTCACCGATGCCTTGCAGATCCGGAATCTGCGTGCCCGGATTCGCGATGGTCTCGACGAACACCATGCGCGTATTCGGCCGGATTGCGTTCTTCACGTCGTCGAGGTTGCACGCGTCGACGGTCGTGACTTCGACGCCGAGCGCCCGCAATGTGCCGAACAAACTGTTGGTGTTGCCGAACACGTAGCGGCTCGACACCAGATGATCGCCCGCGCGCAGCAGCGTGAGGAACGTCGCGGTGATGCCGGCCATGCCGGTGCTGAAGCACACCGTGCCGACGCCTTCTTCGAGGCTGGTGATTTTGCGCTCGAGCGCGGCGGTGGTGGGGGTGCCCTGCCGTGCGTAATTGAAGCCGCCTTTCTTCGTGCCCTGGAACACGCCGATCAGGTCCTCGACGCGCTCGAAACCATATTGCACGGACGTATGAACTGGCTGACGCAAGGCGCCGTGCTCAGTGCCCGCGATTCTGTCGCCGTGAACGATGCCAGTGGTGAAACCTTGCTTGTCCATTCCTTCTCCGCCTTTTTCAGATCGATTGCTTCCGACCGATTATCGCCTGTAACCGTGCGCCGGCGAAGTCTTTAGCGTCCCGCCGGGCGGCGCCGGGCGCTCCGAATGGGCAAAACGCGCTCGGCGATGTTGCGCTGCGGGGTTGACTAGCCCCGGTGGCACGCACAGGCTTTAAGTCTCCATGGATCAGCACTGGAGGAAACGTGGCCATGCCGGATCATCCAGGCAGTAAGCCGAATACGGCGCGCATCATTGCCGCACAGGCGAGTCCGTGCGACGAGCTCGTCATCCGCACACAGCCCCTCACGATTGACCGCCCGTGCCGGCGCAAGCGGCTCGCGCTCGCCGCGACCATCGCTGGTTCGAGCATGGCGTTCGTCGATGGCTCCGTCGTCAACGTCGCGTTGCCGTCCATTCAAAGCGAACTCGGCGCGAGCGTCGCGGCGATGCAGTGGGTCGTCAACGCGTATCTGCTGTTTCTCGGCTCGCTCGTGCTGGTCGGCGGATCGATGGGCGACAAACTCGGCCGGCGCACGGTGTTCATTGCGGGCGTCGGGCTTTTCACGCTGGCGTCGGCCGCTTGCGGGTTTGCACCGAATGCGTCTGCGCTGGTCGCCGCGCGCGCGGTTCAGGGCATCGGCGCGTCACTGCTCGTGCCCAGCAGTCTCGCGATTATCGGCGCGGTGTTCGACGACGCCGCGCGCGGACGGGCGATCGGCACCTGGGCCGGCGTCGGCGCGATCACGTCGGCCGTGGGGCCGGTGGCGGGCGGCTGGCTCGTCGACGCGTGGTCGTGGCGCGCGATCTTCTTCCTGAACGTCCCGCTTGCGGCGCTGACGATCGCGCTCGCGATATTGGCGGTGCCCAACAGCCACCGGGCCGATGCGCCTCGACAGCTCGACTGGCCCGGCGCACTGAGCGCGGCCACGGGACTCGCCGCGCTGACCTTCGGCCTGACCGAGGCGTCGGCGCGTGGCTTCGCGCATCCGCTCGTATTCGGTGCGATTGGCGCCGGCGTGCTGATACTCGCCGCATTCGTGATCATCGAAGCGCGCAGCCCCAACCCGATGGTTCCGCTCGACCTGTTTCGCTCGCGCGACTTCACCGGTGCCAACCTCGTCACCCTGCTGCTTTACTTCGGCCTTGGCGGTGCGTTCTTCTTCCTGCCGTTCACGCTGATCCGCGCGCATGGCTTCACCGCGACCCAAGCGGGCGCGGCGCTGTTGCCGGTGCCTTTCATCATCGGATTGCTATCGCGCTTCACCGGCGGTCTGACGAGCCGCTTCGGTGCGCGTGCGCTGCTGACCGTTGGCCCGGCCGTAGCCGGAATGGGCTTCACGCTGCTGGCGCTGCCGTTCGTGCGCGGCAGCTACTTGACTGGATTTTTCCCCGCGCTCGTCGTGCTCGGGCTCGGCATGACGATCACCGTCGCGCCGCTCACCACGACCGTGATGGGCGCGGTGCCGAGCGACCGCACAGGCGTGGCGTCCGGCATCAACAACGCGGTTGCGCGCGTGGCGGGCTTGCTGGCGATTGCGGTGCTCGGCATCGTCTTCGTGTGGTCGCATCACGCGGCGCTATCGGCGCGCCTCGACGAACTGCACGTACCGCAAGATGCGCGCCAGAGCGGTCAACTGCTGGCGCCGGTCGAGCAAGCGGGAGCGCCAGCGGGCGCCTCGCCTGCGCCGCGCGACGCAGCCGTGGCGCGTGCGCAAGCCGATTCGATGACCGACGCGCTGCGCGCCGTCGCGCTCGTCTGCGCCGCGTGTGCGTTCGCCGGAGCGGGGCTGGCGATGGCCACCCTCCAGCCGATGAATCGGGCGGCGGTAGCGCGCCCGCAGTGAAAGTCGAAGCTCAGTGGTGAACGGGCCGTACCGGCGACCCCGTCGGCCGGATCACCGCGGCCGCTCGCGCCTCGATTCTTTCCGCTGACGAAGTAGGCTGATGCGGAATGGTTGCGCTGTCGTACCCGTTCATTTGTTCATCGATGACGAAGTCCGCGACTCTCATCGCGTCCATGTCGTTGCCGTCCACGTCGTTCCACTCGCGAATCGCGCGATTGACCTTGGTTAGCGCGGTGACGGCGAGCAGGATCGCGTCGGTCTCGGTGATCTTGCCTTCGAGATCATCGACGAGGTAATCCGCAACCCGCAGCGCCGCGCCGATCAGATTGCTGTCGTCGCTCAAGTCCGTCAATACCGCATGAACCACTGCGAGGCAAGCATCTTTGCGTGCAAGTGCGATGTCTGTCATGAGGTTCTCCAGAGTCGAGGTGCCAGCACAATTTACTCCGAGTGCTCGCGGCATGTCGAATGCGCCCGCGGCGAAGCCGCCACCGCGTTGCCTTTACCAGCGCTGGTGGACGTGGGGCGCGATATGGTGCTGATAGATTTCCCGGACCCGCTGCATGAGCTCGTCGGACAGCGGCGCGAGGTTCGCGGCCGATACGTTCGACGCCGCCTGTGCCGCGTTTTTACTGCCAGGGATGATGACGGAGACGGCATCCTCCATCAGGATCCAGCGCAGGGCCAGCTGCGCCATGGAGGCGTCCACGGGTACGAGGCCGCGCAGTTCGTCGACCGCCTTCAACGCGACGTCGTAGGGCACGCCGGAGAACGTTTCGCCGACATCGAACGCCTCGCCATGCCGATTGAATGCCCGATGATCGTCCGACGCGAAAACCGATTCCGCAGACAGCTTGCCCGTGAGCATGCCGCTCGCCAGAGGCACTCGCGCGATCACCGCAACGTCTTTCTTTTGCGCCTGCCTGAAGAACAGATCGGCGGGACGCTGACGGAACATGTTGTAGATGATCTGCACCGAAACCACATTCGGATATTCGATCGCCTTCAGCGCTTCTTCGACCTTTTCGACCGACACGCCGTAATAGCGGATCTTGCCGGCGGCGACGAAGTCGTCCATCGCGTCGAACACTTCGGGACGGTAGTAGACCTCGGTCGGCGGGCAATGCAGTTGCACCAGGTCGAGCGTGTCGACGCCGAGGTTCGCGCGGCTCCGGTCGATGAACGCTTCGAGTTCGCGCTTGTTCAGATAGCCGCTGGTCACATGCGGGTCGAGTCGGCGCCCGAGCTTCGTGGCGACGATGGGACGTTCGCCGCCTCGTTGCCGCAGCACGTCCCGGATGATCCGTTCCGAGCGACCGTCGCCGTAGACATCGGCGGTGTCGATGAACGTGACACCGTTATCGAGCGCGGCGTTCAGCGCGGCCTTGGCGTCATCTTCCGCAACGCTGCCCCACGAGCCGCCGATCGCCCATGCCCCAAAACCGATTTCAGACACATTCCAGCCGGTACGACCAAATTTTCTCGTCGAAAGCGTCATTTGGATGCTCATCCTCTGTATTTGCGAAGTTACGTCGCAGGTGCTTCATTACCCTTGCGGGAGTGCCGGCGACCTTGGTACGTAGTGTAGCAAGCGGACGGGGGGCGTATGATTGCCACGGCATCGAAACGGCCGCTCTGACAACAGGACGTGGAACCGGAATAAAGGTGGCGCAATGACAACCAACGCAGGTTCTGACCACATCGCGAACGAGGCCATCACGCCATCGGGAACCGCGCTTATCGTGATGCACTACCAGACCGACATTCTCGGACTGTTTCCATCGGTCGCGCCGGCGTTGCTCGCCAATACGCGCAGGTTATGCGACGCGGCCCGCGCCAAAGGCGTTAGCGTCTATTTCGCCAATCTCCGGTTCAGTCCGGGCTATCCGGAAGTCAGCCCGTTGAACAGGAATGGGCAGGGAATCAAAAGACTTGGCCTGTTCCTCGAAGACCGGACCGCGCCGGAGTTGGGCCAGCAGGCCAACGAACCGCTCGTCATCGCGCATCGTGCGAGCGTGTTCTTCGGCACTGATCTGGAGGCGAGACTTTCCGCGCAAGGTATCGATTCGCTGATCATGGTCGGCATCGCGTCGACCGGAGTCGTGCTTTCCTCGGTCGCGTACGCGAGCGACGCCGACTTCCGCCTGTACACGGTCAAGGATTGCTGCTACGACCCGGACCAGGTGGTCCATGAACATTTGTTTGCAACCGCATTCGATTCACGCACCACGGTGCTGTCACTGGCGGACGCTTTACTGCTGCTCGCGTAGACCGATACCGACGACTCGACCCGTCGCTTCGGCATGTGATTTGCTGATCGAAACCGGAAGACCAACCCACCAGGCGACAAACCGTGGCGCCGAAAGCATCGGACATCAGCTCGTTTCAGATTTTCGAGAGCGTCGTCATCCGCCTCTACGACGGCGGGGTGCTATCGCCGGCCGTGCTCGAACGTGTCGTCGGCGCTTTCGCACAAGCGAATGTCGACTGGCGTGGCACCGTGCAGGGCCGTTCCGTAGATGGCCGTTCACTGCACGAAATCGTCGCGCTGACGATGCTGCCCGGACAGCCGCTTCGATCGGCATCGGCATCCTTCATGTCCGTGATCGAACACATCGCGGGCGTCGCCTCGCAAGCCGAACCGAAGCCCGCGAGACGCGGTAGAAAAGCCGTACCGCCGGCGGATGAAACGGAAGCGGAAACGCAGACGGAAACGCGGACGGAAACGGCAGCGGAATCGCAAGAACTGCTTGCGCAATTGTCCGGCAACGAACCATCCGGCAAGCGCCGCCGCGCGAACCAACAACCGGATCGGCCCGCGAGCCCGCACGGCTACAACCCGTTCGTCAACGCCCGGCCGCCGCGCTCGAAGAAGCCGTGAACCCGGGCGCGGCTCGCTTCGCAAGCGCCTGGCGCTGGCGAGCCTCGATCCCAATTCCCACGCTGCCGTACACTATCCGCTGGCCGCATCGCCCGCGGCCGGCCAGCGCAAACCCATGCTCACTCCACCCGATCCCGCCAACTGGCTAACCGCCTGCCGCGATGCCGAAACCGGCATCGAAAGTCTGCGCGCGCATTTCAGCGGCCATGCGTACGATCCGCACGATCACGACGACATGTTGATCGGCTACACCGAGCAGGGCGTGCAACGCTTCCAGTGTCATCGGTCGTTGCACACGAGCGTGCCGGGCCGCGCGATCCTGATCGAGCCCGGCGCACTGCATGACGGCCACGCGCCCGAGGCGGGCGGCTTCACGTACGCGATGCTGTATCTGCCGCAAGCCTGGGTCGAGCGCGCGGCGCGCCGGCTCGACTTGCCGGGGCTGGCCGGCGTCGAAGCGGCGTTTGGCCATACGCTCGTCGATGACCGTGCGCTCGTCGATGCGATCCGCCAGGCGTTCGTCGCGATTCACGGCAACGAGGGCCGGCTCGCGCGCGACCAGGCGCTCGATCGTCTGCTGCTGCGACTCGGCGCACAGTTGCGCGACGCGCCGCTCACCGGCGACGCCGCCGCGTCGCCCGCGATCGCGCGGGTGCGCGAGCTGTTGCACGAACAGATGGACGGCAATCTCGGGCTCGACGAACTCGCCGAACTTGCCGGCATCGACCGGTTCAGGTTGACGCGTCTGTTTCAGCGCGCGTTCGGCACGTCGCCGCACGCGTATCTGGTGCGCCTGCGCCTGCGCGCCGCGCGGCGCCTGCTCGCCGCCGGGCGCACGCCCGCTCAGGTCGCGGCCGAAGTCGGCTTCGCCGACCAGAGCCATCTCGGCCGCTGGTTCCGTCGCGCGTACCGGATGACGCCAGCCGCGTACCGGCAGATGTGCACAAACGTTCCAGACTGATTGCGCGGCATCGTCGATCATGAGCGGCTCAACGAGGAGTCATCATGTTCGATACCAAAGTGGCGCTGATCGTGCGCAGCGATCTCGCGGTCTGGCAGAAGCTCAATGTGGTCGCGTTTCTCGCGACCGGCGTCGCGGCCGCGGCGCCCGATGCGCTGGGCGAGCCCTACGAGGATGCCGCCGGGCACCGCTACGGCCGCATGCTCGGCCAGCCGATGATGGTGTTCGCCGCCGACCGCTCCGGTCTGCAAGGTGCGCATCGGCAGGCGCTGTCGCGCGAGCTCAGAATCGTGCCGTATGTGCACGCGATGTTTTCGACGGGGCATGACGCGGCGAACCGCGCAGTGTTTCGCGCCGAGGACGCGGCGAATCTCGACCTCGTCGGTCTTGCGCTGCACGGACCGAAGAAAGCCGTCGACAAGGCCGTGAAAGGTTTGGCCTTGCACGAATGAGTCGACGAGTGAAAAGAGAAACGTTTGCCGCGCCGGACGTGAATTGCGTTAAAACAAAAAAAAGCTTATTCGGCGAATGCACAAGGCATCAATTGCCCTTCATTTGACATCGTTTCGAGTCTCGAAGCGGTATTGCGTCAAAGCGCCGGTCTATCCAACGGGCATAGAACGGAAAGGCACAAGTAACGCACCCCCTCTATAGCGGATCGTGTCGCCGTCGTGGTAATGCGATTGCAAGTCTTTGTCGGGAAACGAATTGTCGGCGATTGCGCCAATGCGGTCGCCAACTCGTTTCAAACTATTCTTTGCAAAAACGGCTTTCTATAGCATGGACATGCTCGCAAGAAAACCTTGCGTATACGTTTCAACCGGAATTTAACCTCAGTGAGAATTGAATCTGTTGATGTTACACTGCAAGCCGCTGGAGCCATTCTGGCAAAGGGCTTTGGTGTTTCCGGCTCAATTTTGGTTTGAAACGCGTCCACGACTTGTCGCTGGTGTCGTGCGTGCGGCAGCCATTCACTGGACTTCTCCAACACCCTGCTGCGTTCCCGGATTCCTCAGGTACTAATACCGTGTACTCTCAAACGCAAATCGACCCGGTGGTCAGCTTCCGCAACTCGCAGCGCGAGCATGTGCGTGGGACGATCATTAACCTCCAGAGAAAGTCTTTGGTCATGGAGGTCTATAACCCTTATTCCATCGTGCAGGTCAGCGAGGTCTTAAGCGAGCTGAGCGTGCGCATGGGCACCAAGAATGCCTATCTCGGCAAGGCGGTGGTGGTGAGTCTGGTGAACACCGGTCTGACCGCGGTGGTTTCACTGGCACTCATCGACGAATGGCGCGAGCTGAGCGTTCTGCCCAATGAAGCGAAGTCGGTCGGCCGGGAAGCAGAACTCTTTATTAGCGACTGGGACGCGCGCTTCAATATCCGCCGCGACTATCAGATCGTCGTGAACGAGATGCGCGCGTTCCTGTCGGAAGTGTCGCGCTGGGTGGAGCAGGTCGACCTGACCGAGAGCTTGCCGAAGAGCGAAGGCGGCAGGCTGCGCGAGGACCTGTTCTACGAGCTCGCCACGCCGATCATGCTCAAGATCAAGTTCTATCTCGACCGTCTCGAGGAAGAGGCCGAGCGCGTCGACGCGGAGATCGCACCCGTGCATCGCACGTACGCGCAATCAGCGCTGCATCCGTTGCTGCTGCGCGCGCCGTTCGTCTACCGCACCTTCACGAAGCCGCTCGGCTATGCCGGCGACTACGAGATGGTCAATCAGATCCTCAGCGATCCGCAACAGGGGCCGACCACTTACTTCCAGATCGTCAATACCGCGTTCCTGCAGGCGGCGGTCGCAACCGCGCACCGCAACCGCATCAAGCTGCTGATCGACTTTCTGACGCGGCAGGCCGAGGCGGCGCGCGCGGCCGGCAGACCGTTCCGCATCCTCAACGTCGGTTGCGGGCCCGCTTTCGAGATCCAGCGCTTCGTGCGTGAGTATCCGCATCCGGAGCTGCTGTCGTTCGAGCTGGTCGACTTCAGCGAGGAAACGCTCGCTTTTACGAAGGACGCGATCGACAGCTCGGCACACGCCGCGGGCCATAAAGTCTCGGTGCAAATGGTGCATCAGTCGGTGCACGACCTGCTCAAGCGTAAGATTTCAACGGACCCGTCCGCGCGCGAATTCGACGCGGTGTACTGCGCCGGTCTGTTCGACTATCTGTCGGACAAGGTCTGCGCACGTCTGCTCAGTTACTTTGCCGCTCGCACCCGACCCGGCGGCCACTTGCTGGTCACCAACGTCCATTCCGCGAATCCGGAGAAGTACGGGATGGAGCATCTGCTCGAGTGGTACCTGATCTATCGGAACGAGAGCGGCATGAGCTCGCTGCTTCCCCCCAACTCCACTGACCAGAAGCTCTACGTCGACGAGACCGGGGTGAATGTGTTCGCGGAAGCAACGATCCTCTGAAACCGTGTCGACATCCCTGTCCATGACTATCAGTCCCCTGCAGAGCGGCTATCAAACCGAGCTGGCCGACTTTCGCGTCACGTTCAGCCGGGGCGGCGCGTGCACCGCGATTGCGCTCGTGCTGCTCGGCGTGGGGCTGGATTACGCGCAGTATCCGCAGTATCAGACGTCGTTCGCGCTCGCGCGACTGCTCGTGTCGTTGATGATCGGCGGTATCGTCGCCTTGCTCGACACCGACATGGGGCGACGGCTTACTCCATGGCTGACGCTGTCCTGGCTGCTGCTGCCGCAGGCGATGATTTCATGGATGATCTGGCGCACCGACGGTGTTCTGTCGCCCTACTACATGGGCCTGAATCTGGCCATCTTCGCGTCCGGGATTGCGTTGCCATTCGGCTTGTGGCAAAACCTCGTGTTCGGCGTGCTGTCCTGCTTGCTGTATCTGCTGGCCTGCCTGTTGCCTCCGCATGGCGGTGTGCCGCTCGGCACGATGACCGTCAATGTTCTGCTGCTTCTGTTCGCCGCGGCCGCAAGTGCGGTCTACACGTTCTTCAACGAACGCGTGCGCTTCATGCTGTTTCGCCTGAAGGCCGAGGTGTCCGAGAAAAACGCGGAGGTCTCCGCGAAGAACGCCGAGCTCGAAGTGATCAATCGGCAGTTGCTCGACATCAAGGGCCAACTGCTGCAGCAGGAAAAAATGGCGGCGATCGGTACGCTCGCGGCGGGCCTGCTGCATGAAGTGAACAACCCGGTGAACTTCTGCCTGATGGCGATCGAGGTTGCGCTGGAGGAGCCGATCGCGAAGAAGGAGCCGACGCTGCAGGAATGCCTGGTCGATGCGCGGCAGGGCATGCAGCGCATCCAGCACATCGTGTCGGACCTGAAGACGTTCGCGTATCGCAAGCCCGGCGCCGAGGCGGAGCTGGGCACACCATTCCTGTTCGAAAAAGCGCTCGATTCGGCGATCCGGCTCGTCGGGCATGAATTGCGCGGCGTCACCGTAACGCGCGAGCTGCCCGCGGATACGCTGGTGCAGGGCGACGAGGCGGCCATCATCGGCGTGCTGATCAACCTGCTGTCGAACGCGGTGCTGGCGATGCGCAAGGCGGGCACGCCCGCGCCGGCGATTCACGTCAACGTCAGATGGACGGAAGAGCGCCTGCACGTGACGGTAAAAGACAATGGGCCGGGCATCGCGCCGGAGAATATCGCGCGCGTGTTCGAACCGTTCTTTACCACCCGCGAAGTGGGACAGGGCCTGGGCCTCGGATTGTCGATCAGCTATGCGGTGATCGAGCGCCATGGCGGCCTGCTGTTTGCTGAGAGCGAGCTGGGAAGTTGGGCTGCGTTCAGTTTCGATTTGTCGCCCGCACCCTGAGAAACACCATGAACGACATCCGACAGACACAGCCCACTCTTCTCTACGTCGATGACGAAGAGTTGGCGTGCAAATATTTCGCGCGCACCGTCGGTGCCGATTACGAGGTCCTGCTCGCGACCAGCAGCGACGAGGCCATCGCTATTCTCGAGCAGGACAGTGCGCGCATCGCGGTGCTGGTCACGGACTTCCGCATGCCGGGGCGCGACGGCGGCGAACTGTTGCGCCAGGTGGCGCTGGAATATCCGCACATCGTGCGGATTCTGGTCACTGCTTATGCCGACGTCGAGATGCTGTTGCAGACGGTCAATACCGGCGAAGTGTTCCGCATCCTCGAAAAGCCGCTCAAGCCGGCGGCGGTGCGCGATACGCTGCAACTGGCGTTCGATCGGTACCACGAACGCGCGATGCAGAATCAGCGTCTGATCGCGATCGACGAAACCCTCGCGTTCATCGCGCACGAACTGAACACGCCGCTCGCGGCGATCGCGTTGAACGCGCACAGCATCGAAGATCGCACCGACGCGGAGCGCGATGCCGAAGGCGAAATTCTCGGCGCCGCGAAATCGATGCGCGAGAGCGCGCAGTACTGCATGGCGGTGGTGTCGTCGTTCTGGCGCTCGGTGCACAACGGGCGGCGCCGGCAACAGGAGGGCGATGAGGCGCGTATCGAGAGCACCGCGCATGGGCTGATCTCGGCGTTGCTCGATACGTATCCGTTTACGACCGCGCAGCGCTCGTGGGTGCAGGTCGACGTCGAAAGCGACTTTGCCGTGCTCACGCAGCCGAATTGCGTGGCGCTCGTGCTGTCGTCGCTGCTGTCGAACGCGTTGCGCGCGCTCGCGGATGTGCCGTCGCCGTCGGTGCGCTTTACCGTAACAACGGAACCCCACCCGAGCATCGGCATCTGTGACAACGGGCCCGGAATTCCGCCCGAGATCAAAGACCGCCTGTTGACGGACCCAATTACAACGCACGCGAAATCCGGGGGGAACGGCTTGGGCCTGATTCTATGCAACCGTGTCATGCAGTCCTGTGGCGGCGGACTCAGGATCGAGTCCACGTCGGGGGGAGGCACCACCGTAGTGCTGGATTTCCCCCATATCAAAGGTCAAACGCACAGGAGTTGTTGATGAACGAAGCAAAAGCCACAGAGGAGTTGGCGCCGGCGATCATCTTCGTCGATGACGAAGCTACTGCCGTAAAGTACTTCCAGCGTGCCATCGGAAGCCTGGCGCCGGTCCTGACTGGCGGCTCGGTGGAAGAGGGCAAGGCG
This sequence comes from Paraburkholderia sp. BR14320, assembly GCF_040948665.1. NCBI lineage: Bacteria > Pseudomonadati > Pseudomonadota > Betaproteobacteria > Burkholderiales > Burkholderiaceae > Paraburkholderia > Paraburkholderia sp. BR14320. The sequence goes on along the minus strand of NZ_JBFPKG010000007.1, from coordinate 148,892 downwards.
CTGCTCGATGAGCACGGCGACCGGGTCGGCGTCCTCGTCTCCGACCAGCGCATGCCTGGCGAGTTCGGCAACGAGCTGCTGCGCTATGCGAGCGAGCGCTTTCCGCATGTCGTGCGGATTCTGACCACCGCGTATTCGGAAATCGATCAGACCGTCGCGGCCGTCAACCTCGGCCATATCCATCGCTACATCAAGAAGCCGTGGGACATCACGGCGCTGCGCATGGAGCTGAAGCAGGCGCTCGAACTGGCCGAGCTGCGCAAGGAGCGCGACACGCTGGTGCGCGAGAAGCTGGGCGTGCTGCAAAAGCAGGTGGTCGCCACGCGGATTGGTCTGGTGCGTTCGCTGTCGGCTACGCTGATCGGGCCCGAGCGCTTCCAGCCGGTCGAGACATATCTTGCGGCGGCGGTGCTCGCCGAAGTGCCGAACTCCGAGCCGGACTGGCTGCTGCAGGACTATTCCGACCTGATCGCGGCCGAGAGTGCCCGCAGCGGCGCGTTCGGTCATGCCGTCGCGGCGCATCTCGCCACGCTGCGCAACCGGCACGGCGGCGCGAACGTGACCGCGAGTGACGCGCTGACGGCGCTGGCCGGGGCGTTTTCCGAGGCTGGCATCAATGTGCGCCGCGCAGGCGATGGTCTCGTGTGCGACCAGCCGGCCACGCTCGCGGAGTTTCTCGCGGAGCCGGGCAACAACGCGGTGTCGAGCGGACACGCGGCATGGCTGGCGAGCCTGCTATGGCTCGACGGCACTGACGGTGCATTGCAGCCGGCACGCGAAGGCAATGCGATCGCGTTCCGGCCGGCGCAACGCGGTAGCGAGTTCGCCGCTGACCGCCTCGCCACGTGGATCGAGCAGTTCTGATCAGCTTGCTTCGTGGGCGCGGCGTCTGACGTGCCCCTACTCGCACTGGCTTCGCGCTGCAGCCCGCCTCGGCTAGCAGCGCGAAGCTGACCAAGGCTCGCGCGAGCCGTTCGGACTTCGGTCGATCCTTCTCAAGCCTGAATGCGCGGCACAAACTGCCGCGTCCGAATCCACTTGGTCGCCACCCACTTGTCGCCGCCGCGCAGCGGCGTGCTCGCGTGCAGCGAGCTCGGATCGCACATCCCGTAGCGGTTGCCGTACTCGAAGTAGAGCGCATGCCCGCGCTGCGGTACTACCGACCACCCGAGCTGCGGAAACACCGTCTCACCGCCGCCTTCCACGTCCTTCAGATACATCAGCAGCGTGCCCATGCGCTGGCCGCTGCGCTCGATCGACTCGCGATTCGCTGCGTTGCCCGTCATCAGATAGTCGACGTGCGGCGTCGATTCCGCGCCTTCCTCATAGTGCAGCATCTGCAGGCCCTCGCCGTTCTCGACCGGCGTCGCCGTCAGTTCCGCGATGCGTGCCTCGATGCGCGCGATCAGCGGCGTCTCGCCCAAACGGAAAAACATCCCGTGACTGCTGCGATGAGCGGCGATCACATCGCGGCCGGTCACCGGATCGACGACGGCCGAGCGGTCGAGCCGCGGCTGTGCCAGCGCGATCAGCTGCTCGCATTCGTCGGCACTCAGGAAGTTGGCGAGGTGCACGGCGGCCGGCCGTTGCAGCCGCGATAGCACGCGCACCTTGCGCTCGCCGAGCTGGATCAGCGGACCGTCGGGTACGCGCAGCGGCTCGGGCTGGTAGCTGAGCGGCGCGCCGCCGACTTCGAGCTTGTCGCCGGGCAGCGCCATGCCGTGCACGAATGCCGACGCGACCGCCTCGACCATCGCCGCGGCCAGCTCGGCCGCGTTGTTGCGGCTCACCAGTTCGTTGACGATCGCTTGCGGCGCGACGCCGCGGGAAAGGTTGGCGGCGATCCAGTCGCGGACTTCGGGGGGGAAATTGACGGTGATGGACATCGGGGCGAGATAGTGGGGTGTCGTGACAGTCGCGGCGCGCGCAACGTTGGCTCGCGATCATATCGGACGAATGTGACGATTCTGCACGCACGGACCGGTTTTCATTTGGCTGTCGTCTGTTACCGCATGTTGCGATGCCGCGCCGCGCTCAACCCTCGGCCGATGCGGATGTCCGCCGCCCGCGCGCCGCGTCATCGACACCCTGATCCTTTCACCCGCCAACATGTTGCACCCCTGTAACTCAAGCCCGGCGCAAGCCGGCTACATTCACGCATGCCCCACACCGAAGCCGCGTCCTGGTTTCTTACGTCTTCATAACAGCAGGACCCGAGGGCTTCGACTGATGACAACGCGCGCGAACCGTGTCACTTTTGCGCAGTCCCGTCAGAGGGCGAGCTTCCTGCCGAAGCTCGACACCAATATCCGTTCCCGGAGATCAACATGAGCGAAACCGTGTCCCCGCCGCCAAAGCGCTCGCGACGCGGGCTCATCATCTTCTCGGTTGTCGTGCTCGTGCTGGTCGCGCTCGTCGTGGTTCATCTGCTGACGCGCAAGAAGCCGGCGCGCGAGAACGCGGCAATCGTCGTCACCGTCGCGCAGGCGACGCTCGGTTCGATGCCGGTCACATTGAGCGAACTCGGCACCGTCATTCCGATCGCGACCGTGACCGTGCTGCCGCAGCTGAGCGGCTATCTGACCGAGGTCGGCTATCACGAAGGCCAGCAGGTGCAAAAAGGACAGTTCCTCGCGCAGATCGATCCGCGCCAGTATCAGATCAGCAAGCAGCAGGCGGAGGCGACGCTCGCGAGAGACCGCGCTTTGCTCGCGCAGGCGCGCGCCGATCTCGAGCGCTATACACAGTTGAACGAGCGCAAGTCGATTGCGCAACAGACCTACGCGGATCAGCAGTTCCTCGTGCAGCAGGACGAAGCGGCGGTGAAGGTCGATCTCGCCAACATCGCCCAATTCGATCTCGACCTCGCGTATTGCCGCATCACCGCGCCGATCGCGGGCAAGGTCGGCTTGCGGCTCGTCGATCCGGGCAATTACGTGACCGCGTCGTCGACGACGGGCATCGTCGTCATCACGACCGTGAAGCCGACCACGGTGCAGTTCACGGTGCCGCAGGATTCGCTCGCGTCGATCGTGCAGCGTCTGTCCACCGGCGCGAAGCTGCCGGTCACCGCGTATTCGAGCGACAACTCGCGCGAGATCGCAACCGGCACGCTGTACGCGGTCAGCAACCAGATGGCGACCGCGACCGGCACCGTCACGTTGCGCGCGACCTTCGCGAACGACGACGAGGCGCTGTTCCCCAACGAGTTCGTCAACGTGAAGCTGCTCGTCGACACGATGCAGAACGCGGTGCTCGTGCCGAGCGCCGCGGTGCAGTCCGGCGCGCCGGGCGACTTCGTCTATCTGGTCAATCCGGACAGCACGGTGTCCGTGCACAAGGTCAGGCTGGGCCCGAGCGACGGCAGGAATACGGTGATCGAGTCGGGTCTCGCGGCCGGCAACCAGGTCGTGACGGACGGGACGGATCGTCTGAATGACGGCGCGAAGATCCAGCCGGCGCATCCGAAGTCCGCCGCCGCGGCAAGCGGCGCGGCCGGCAACGGCCCGAAGGCGCCCGCCGCGGCGTCCGAAGCAGCGCCGGCGTCGAGCGCGCCGGCCGCGCCTGCGCCGGCCGCGTCAGAAGCCGCTTCGTCGTAACGGGCCGCCGCGCCGATGAACATTTCCCGCCTGTTCATTCTTCGCCCGGTCGCGACGCTGCTGTTGATGATCGCGCTCGTGCTCATCGGTCTGATCGCGATGCGCGTGCTGCCGGTGTCGTCGCTGCCGAACGTCGACTATCCGACGATTCAGGTGCAGACCTTCTACCCGGGCGCGAGCCCGACGGTGATGGCGACCACCGTGACCGCGCCGCTCGAAGTGCAGCTCGGCGAGATTCCGGGCCTGCAGCAGATGACCTCGTACAGCTCGGACGGCGCGTCGGTGATCACGCTGCAGTTCGATCTGTCGCTGAACCTCGACATCGCCGAGCAGAACGTGCAGCAGGCGATCAACGCGGCGAACAGCTATCTGCCATCGGGCCTGCCGGCGCCGCCGACCTACGCGAAGGTCAATCCCGCCGACCAGCCCATTCTGACGCTCGCGGTCACGTCGAAGTCGATGTCGCTGACGCAACTCGAAGACGTCGCCAACAACCGCCTCGGCACGAAGATCTCGGAGGTGTCAGGCGTCGGCGTCGTGACGACGAGCGGCGGCAACGTGCCCGCGATCCGCGTAGAAGCCGACCCGCACAAGCTCGCCGCCTACGGCCTCAATATCGACGATCTGCGCACGCTGCTCAGCTACGTGAACGTGAGCCAGCCGAAGGGCAATTTCGACGGCCCCGATCTCGACTACACGATCAACGGCAACGATCAGATCACCGACCCGAAGGACTATCTGGACACGGTGATCGCGTATCAGAACGGCTCGCCGGTCTACATGCGCGATGTGGCGCGCGTGAGCCAGGCCGCGCAGGACGTCGAGCGCGGCGCGTGGTACAACGGCTCGCCCGCGATCGTGCTGAACGTGCAGCGCCAGCCCGGCGCGAACGTCATCCAGACGGTCAACCAGATCATGAAGGTGCTGCCGCAGCTCGAATCGACGCTGCCGGCCGGCATGAAAGTGACGGTGGTGTCGGACAGTACCGGCGTGATTCGCGCGTCGGTCGCGGACGCCGCGTTCGAGCTGATTCTCGCGATCGTGCTGGTCGTCGCGGTGATCTTCGTGTTCCTGCGCAACGTGCCCGCCACCGTGATTCCGAGCATCTCGGTGCCGGTCTCGCTGATCGGCACGCTCGCGGTGATGTACCAGCTCAACTATTCGATCGACAACCTGTCGCTGATGGCGTTGATCATCGCGACCGGCTTCGTCGTCGACGACTCGATCGTGATGATCGAGAACATCGTGCGCTATCTGGAAGAGGGCATGTCGCCGCTCGAAGCCGCGCTCGAAGGCGCGGGGCAGATCGGCTTCACGATTCTGTCGCTGACCATTTCGCTGATCGCGGTGCTGATTCCGCTGCTGTTCATGGGCGGCGTGATCGGGCGCCTGTTCAGCGAGTTCGCGGTGACGCTCGCGGTTACGATCGTGATTTCGGCGGTCGTGTCGCTGACGGTGGTGCCGATGCTGTGCGCGCGGATGCTGCGCGCGCAGGCCGAGCGGCATCCGAGCCGCTTCGAGCGCATCAGCGAGCGCCTGTTCGACAAGACGCTTGCCGCCTACGAGCGTGGCCTGCGTTGGGTGCTCGACCATCAGACGCTGACGCTGATGGTCGCGGTCGCCACCGTCGTGCTGACCGGCATCCTGTACGTGGTGATTCCGAAGGGCCTGTTTCCGGTGCAGGACGTCGGCGTGATCCAGGGCATCAGCGTCGCCGACAACTCGCTGTCGTACGCGGCGATGGTGAAGCGGCAGAGCGCGCTCGCCGATGCGGTCCTGAAGGACCCGGACGTGGTGTCGCTGACGTCGTACGTCGGCATCGACGGCACCAACGCGACGCTGAACAACGGCCGCTTCCTGATCAATCTGCGCGACAAGGATCAGCGTTCAGACAACGCACAGGAAATCGCGCGCCGGCTCGCGCAGGAAGTCGCGCATGTGCCGGGCGTGAAGCTTTTCATGCAGCCCGAGCAGGACCTGACGCTCGACACGACCGTGTCGCCGAACCAGTACAGCTTCGTGTTGCGCGGACCGAGCCAGCAAGCGTTCCAGAAGTACGTGCCGGAACTCGTCGCGCGTCTGAAGCAGATTCCGTCATTGTCCGACGTGCAGAGCGATCTCAATACCGACGGCCTCAGCGTGAATGTCGAAGTGAACCGGCAATTGGCCGCGCGCTTCGGCATCACGCCCGCGACGATCGACAACGCGCTGTACGACGCGCTCGGCCAGCGCATCGTGTCGACGATCTTCGAGCAGTCGAGCCAGTACCGCGTGATTCTGGTTGCGAAGCCGGAGTCGATGCCGACCGTGCAATCGATCGGCAATCTCTATCTGCCGAGCCAGACCAGCAGCACGGGTCAGGTGCCGCTGTCCGGCATCGCGAAGATCGAGATCAGGAAGGCGCCGCTCGTGATCAGTCACCTCGCGCAGTTTCCGTCGGTGACGGTGTCGTTCAATCTCGCGAAGGGCGCGTCGCTGAGCACCGCGGTCAAGGATATTCGCGAGGCCGAGCAGGCGATCGACCTGCCGCCGTCGATCACCTCGTCGCTGCAAGGCGCGACCGCGGCGTTCGAGGATTCGCTATCGAGCGAGGTCTATTTGCTGATCGCCGCGCTCGTTGCCGTGTATATCGTGCTCGGCGTGCTATACGAGAGCTTCATCCATCCGGTCACGATCCTGTCGACGCTGCCGTCGGCCGGCATCGGCGCATTGCTGTCGCTGATGCTCGCGGGGATGGATCTCGACGTGATCGGCATCATCGGTATCGTGCTGCTGATCGGCATCGTCAAGAAGAACGCGATCATGATGGTGGACTTCGCGCTCGACGCCGAACGCAATCACGGCAAGGCGCCGCGCGAGGCGATCTTCGAGGCGTCGCTGCTGCGTTTCCGCCCGATCCTGATGACGACGCTCGCCGCGATGCTCGGCGCACTGCCGATGCTGCTCGGCACCGGCACCGGTTCGGAACTGCGCCGCCCGCTCGGTCTCGCGATCATCGGCGGTCTGACGCTGAGCCAGGTGCTGACGCTGTTCACGACGCCGGTGATCTATCTGTTCTTCGACCGGATGGCTACGCGCGTGAACCGCTGGCGCGCCGAGCGCGCTAAGCGCAACGGCGGGCGCCCGCCGGAAGGCGGCGCGGAGGGCACGCGGTGAACATCCCGGCGATCTTCATCCGGCGACCGGTCGCGACGACGCTGCTGGCGATCGCGATCCTGATCTCCGGCACGCTCGCCTATTTCCGCATGCCGGTCGCGCCGCTGCCGAACATCGCGTTTCCGGTGATCGTCGTGCAGGCCAACATGGCCGGCGCGAGCCCGAACATCATGGCGTCGACGGTGGCCGAACCGCTCGAGCGGCGGCTCGCGACGATCGCCGATGTCGAGGAGCTGACCTCGATCAGCTACGTCGGCTCGTCGATGATCATCGTCGAGTTCGGATTGAAGCGCGACATCAATGGCGCCGCGCGCGACGTCGAGGCGGCGATCCAGGCCGCGCGCGCCGATCTGCCCACCACGCTGCGCAGCAATCCGAGCTACCGCCAGTACAACCCGGCCGACGCGCCGATCGTGGTGCTGTCGCTGACCTCGGACACGCTGACCAAAGCGCAGCTCTACGACTCCGCCGATTCGGTGATCCAGCAGCAGTTGTCGCAGGTGCAGGGCGTCGGCCAGATCACGCTCGGCGGCGGCGCGTTGCCGAGCGTGCGCGTCGAGTTGCAGCCGGGCAAGCTCAATAGCTACGGCATCGGCATGGAAGACGTGCGGGCGGCGATCAGCGCGGCCAACGCCGACAGCGCGAAGGGGCATATCGACGTCGGCGATCAGCGCTACGTGGTCACGTCGAACGATCAGATCACGCACGCGGCGCCGTATCGCGATCTGGTGGTCGCGTATCGCGACGGCGCGCCGGTGAAGTTGCGCGACGTCGCTCAAGTGCGCGACTCGAACGAAAACATCCGCAATGCGGGGCTCTTCAACGGAAAGTCGGCGATTCTCGTGATCGTCTATCCGATGCCGGGCAGCAACGTGGTCCGCACCGTGCAGCAGATCCGCAACGTGCTGCCGGCGATCGAAGCGACGCTGCCGAGCAGCGTGCACGTGGAAGTCGCGATCGATCGCTCGCAGTCGGTCACGTCGTCGGTCGGCGATACCGAGCGCACACTGTTCATCGCGGTGCTGCTGGTGGTCGGCGTCGTGTTCATCTTCCTGCAGTCGCCGCGCGCGACGCTGATTCCGGCGGTCGCGTTGCCGCTGTCGATCGTCGGTACTTTCGGGCCGATGTATCTGCTCGGCTATAGCATCGACAACCTGTCGCTGATGGCGCTGACCATCGGCACCGGCTTCGTCGTCGACGACGCGGTCGTCGTGCTCGAAAACGTCGTGCGGCACATGGAGCTGGGGCTAAGTCCGAAAGAGGCCGCGGTGAAGGGCGCGGGCGAAGTCGGCTTCACGGTGATTTCGATGAGCCTGTCGCTGATCGCGGTGTTTCTGCCGATCATTCTGTTTCCGGGCATCGTCGGACTGATGTTTCATGAGTTCGCGATCACGCTGTCGATCGCGATCCTGATCTCACTAGTGATCTCGCTGACGGTCACGCCCGCGATGTGCGCGTACGTGCTGAGCCGCGACAACGCAGGTCATTCGAAAGCGCGCTGGGCGCAGTGGGTCGAGCGGCAGTTCGATCGCTTCAAGGATGCCTACGCACGCTCGCTGACGGCCGTGCTCGATCATTCGCTGCTGGTGATCCTGCTGCTGTTCGCGCTGCTGGTCGGCAACGTGTTCATGCTGAAGCTGGTGCCCGCCACCTTCTTTCCCGAGCAGGACACCGGCATCGTGATCGGGCAGATCATCGCCGACCAGAGCATCTCGTTTACGGCGATGCAGAAGAAGCTCGCGCAGTTACAGTCGATCGTGCAGAGAGATCCGGCGGTTCAGTCGGTCGCGGGCTTTACCGGTGGGCGCGCGCTCAATACCGCGAACGTGTTCATCGAGTTGAAGCCGCTGTCGCAGCGCCACGCGACGGCCACCCAGGTCGTGAACCGCCTGCGTCCGAAGCTCGACGAAGTGTCGGGCGCGCGGCTCTTTCTGCAGGCGCAGCAGGATTTGCGCATCGGCGGGCGGCAATCGGCGGCCGAGTACCAGTACACGCTGACGAGCGACGATTCCGCCGCACTGTTCGCGTGGACGCCGAAACTCGTCGCCGCGTTGTCGAAGGAGCGCGGGCGGCTGCTCGACGTGAACTCCGACTTGCAGCAGAACGGCCTGCAAACCTACCTGACGATCAATCGTGCAACCGCCGCGCGCTTTGGCTTCGCGCCGAACCAGATCGACAATGTGCTGTACGACGCATTCGGCCAGCGCACCGTGTCGACGATCTATAACCCATTGAACCAGTACTTCGTCGTGATGGAAGTCGCGCCCGAGTACTGGCAGTATCCAGAGACGCTGAGCCAGATCTATCTGAGCACGTCCGCGGGCAATCCGACCGGCACGGCCGCGACGCAGATGCCGCACGGCACGGTGTCGGCGACTAGCGCGACCACGGCCAGCGCATCGTCGAACACGAACTCGCGCAATTCGGACGCGCAGTCGAACGCGACCAACAACAGCATCGCCAACAGCAAGGGCGGCAGCTCGACCGGCAGCGCGGATAGTACGGCGGCCGAAACGATGGTGCCGCTTTCGGTGCTGACGTCGTACAAAAACAGCCATACGTCGACGCAGGTGAACCACCAGAGCGGGCTCGTCGCCGCGACGATCTCGTTCAACCTGCCGGCCGGCGGGTCGCTGAGCCAGGCCGGCGCGGCGATCAACGAAACGATCCGCGACATCGGCATGCCCGCGAGCATTCACGGCTCGTTCGCGGGCGCGGCGGCGGCCTATTCGCAATCGATGGGCGTGGTGCCGCTGCTGATTCTCGCGGCGCTAGGCGTCGTCTACATCGTGCTCGGCGTGCTGTACGAAAGCTCGATCCACCCGCTGACGATCCTGTCGACGCTGCCGTCCGCGGGCATCGGCGCAACGCTCGCGCTGCTGATCTTCGGCACGCCGTTCTCGGTGATCGCGATGATCGGCATCATCCTGCTGATCGGCATCGTCAAGAAGAACGGCATCATGATGGTCGACGTCGCGATCCAGTTGCAGCGCCAGGAGCGGATGCCCGCGCGCGACGCGATCCACGCGGCCGCGCTGATCCGTCTGCGGCCGATCATGATGACGACGTTCGCGGCGGTGCTCGGCGCGGTGCCGCTCGCGATCGGCATCGGCCAGGGCGGCTCGCTGCGCCAGCCGCTCGGTATCACCGTGATGGGCGGGCTGGTCCTCAGCCAGATGTTCACGCTCTATACGACGCCGGTGATTTATCTGTATCTCGACCGTCTGCGCGCACGGCTGGTCAGATGGTCCGCGGGGCTGCGCTGGAACCGCGACGCGACGCCGGGACAACCGGATACGAAGGCATGACGATGAAGATTTCTTCTCAACGAATGACAGGGCCGAGCGCCAGGTTGCCGGGCGTCGCGACGCTCGCCGTCGCGCTGCTCGCGCTGTTCAACTCAGGCTGCATGGTCGGCCCGGACTATCACCGGCCGCAGGTCAGCGTGCCCGCCACGTACTCGGAGCTGCCGGGCTGGACCCAGGCCGAGCCGAACGCGACCGGCCCGAAGGGCACGTGGTGGACCTCATTCAACGATCCGCTGATCGACGAACTCGAACCGCTGGTCGCGGTGTCGAACCAGACCGTGCGCGCGGACTACGCGAACTACCAGCAAGCGCTCGCCGAAGTGCGCGCCGCGCATGCGGCGCTGTTCCCGACGATCGGCGCGACCGGCTCGGCGACGCGCGAGCGCGCGGGCAGCGGTTCGGTCAGTGCAGCGGGAAGCTTCGTCAATGGCACGTCGACGCGCATCGTCAATTCGGGTTCGGTGGAAGGCAACGTGAGCTGGGCGCCGGACCTGTGGGGCCAGGTACGCCGCACCGTCGAGGAAAACGCCGCGAGCGCGCAGTCGAGCGAAGCGACGCTCGCGAATGCGACGCTCTCCGAGCAGGTTGCGCTCGCCACCGCGATCATCGAATTGCGCACCAGCGACGCGAACATCGACCTGCTGCAGCAAACGGTCGTCGCGTATCAGCATGCTCTCGACGTCGTTACCGAGCAGGACCGCGCAGGCACGATTCCGCCGAGCGACGTGATCACCGCGCGCAGCCAGTTGAATACCGCGAAGTCCAATCTGATCGCGCTCGGCGTCGCGCGCGCGCAGCAAGCCCATGCGATTGCGGTGCTGGTCGGCAAGAACCCGGAGGAGCTGTCGATCACGCATAGCACCGCGATGCCGGCGCTGCCGTCGGTGCCGGTCGGCGTGCCGTCGACGCTGCTCGAACGCCGGCCCGACATCGCCGCCGCCGAGCGCAGGATGGCCGCGCAGAATGCGGCGATCGGCGTCCAGGTGGCTGCGTATTACCCGGACATCTCGCTCTCGGCCGCGGCGGGTTTCACGCAGTCGCCGCTGTCCGGTCTGCTGAAGGTCGCGAATTACGTGTGGTCGCTGGGCGGCAGCGCGACCCAGACGCTGTTCGACGGCGGCCTGCGCAGCGCCGACGTCGACGCGGCGAAGGCGGCCTACGACTCGGCCGTTGCCAACTATCGCGGCACGGTGCTGGGCGCGTTCCAGAACGTCGAGGACGATCTGTCCGGCCTGCGCATTCTCGCCGAGCAGGCGGTCGTGCTCGAAACGGCGGTGCGCGACGCGGACCGTGGCGCGGAGATCGCGTTCAACGAGTACCAGGCGGGCACCGTCGATTACACCACGGTCGCGACCGCGCAAGCGACGCAACTGACTACGCGGCAGACTGCGCTGAACGTGCAGGAATCGCGCTTGCTACACGCGGCGTCGTTGTTTGGCGATCTGGGCGGCGGGTGGTCGGCCGATGAGCTGCATGATCCGCGGCATCCGGCGGCTGCTTTAGCAGCTTCCTCGCCTGCGGCCGCGTCTGTTCCATCGGCTACGTCACCGGCGACGTCTGCGGCTATCATGCCGGGTGCGCGGCAAGCGCGGCACGACCAAAACGACTAGGGACGAGTATTGGCCAAAGGCATCCACGGGCACCACGTCGGCGACCCGGTATCGACACATGAAGGCGACGCGCCACGCCAAACACCGCCTCGCGAAGTGACCTCGCTGGGCCTCTTTCTGATCTTCGCTCGCATCGGTCTGACGAGTTTCGGCGGCGGCTTGAGCGGCTGGTTCATGCGCGAGTTCGTGCACGACCGGCACTGGATGAGCGAAGACGAATTTCTCAACGGCCTCGCGTTGTCGCAGGCTCTGCCCGGCGTCAACGTGAAGAATCTGGCGATCTGGATCGGCTACCGGCTGCTCGGCTGGCGCGGCGCCGTCGCGGGATTCTGCGGCATCATTTTTCCGGCGGCCGTCGTGATCATTCTGCTCGGCGCGTTCTTCTCGGCGATCGCGTCGTTTCCGCTCACGCATATCGCGCTCGCCGGCGCCGCGGCCGGTGCGATCGGGCTGTCGCTGTCGATGGCGATCACCGCCGCGCGCCGGCTGCCGCGCCGCGCGTTTCCCTATCTGGTGCTGCTCGCGACGTTCGCGGCCGCCGCGGTGTTTCGCGTGTCGCTGGTGTGGACTGTGCTGATCGCCGGCGCGTTGAGCGTTGGCTATGAATACGTGCGCGAGGCGCGCGAGCCCTGATCGGCTTTGGTCGTCACAAGTCAAACTCACTAAAGATTCCGCTGTGCTCAGAACTCTTATCGCGCTGTTTTCGGTTTTCGCGCCGTTGTCGGTCGTCACCGTCGGTGGCGGGCAGGGGATCATCCCCGAAGTGCAGCGCCAGGTCGTCGACGTGCATCACTGGATGACCCATGCGCAATTTCTCAGCGACTTCGCGATCGCGCGGCTCGCGCCCGGTCCCGGCTCATTGCTCGCGACGCTGATCGGCTATCAGGTCGGCGGCGTCGGCGGCGCGCTCGTCGCGACCGTCGCGCTATTCGGTCCGACTGCGTTTCTGATGTATGGCGTCGTGCACATCTGGAATCGGCACGAAGGCGCACGCTGGCTGAATGCGTTGCAGGCTGGATTGCGCCCCGTGGCCGCAGGGCTGATTCTCGCGGCCGTTTATGTGCTGATCAAGGACCTCGAAGGCGGATGGATTGCGTGGCTCACCGCGGCCATCGCGACGGTGCTCGTGATGAGGACGCGTATCAATGCATTGGTGCTGATCGCGGGAGGGGCGATCGTGTTCGTGCTGGTGCATTTTGTGGGGTTGCTGTAGCGCGCGGTGTGGCGACGGTGCGCGTGAAACTCTGATCGGACCCACACGAGACAACTTCGCTATCCAGCCCCACATTTTTTCGCCCCAATTGCTCTAGGACAATTATTTTCTGCCCCGTTTTTGCCTCACTATGGGAGATCAGGCAAGACGACACGACTTCGAACGGAGCCGGCGTCGCGATAAACGGAGGAGCAACGGTGATCGAGCAATGGCGCGAGGCCGTGCGCGCGGTGCACGGCGTGGAATCGAAATACAAGCGGCTGGTCAAGGCGATTGCCGGCGACATCGAGAATACGTCGCTGCCGCCGGGCGCGCGCCTGCCGCCGCAGCGCGACGTCGCCGCCGAACTCGCGATCAGCGTGCAGACCGTGACCAATGCGTACAAGGAACTGGAGCGGCAAGGGCTGATCCGCTGCGAGGTGGGGCGCGGCAGCTTCGTCGCGGCGCGCGTCACCGAAACGATGTCGAGCTACATGCTCGATACGGCCGAGCGCTCGGTGGTCGACTTTTCGATCGCGCGCATCATTCACACGTCCGAGCACGATGCGATGTGGCGCAAGGTCTGCGCGACGCTGTCGACGCTCGACGATCAGCCGTGGATTCGCGCGTTCCGGCCGATCGCGGGCTTCGAGCATCATCGCCAGGCGGGCATTGCGTGGCTCGCGTCGCTCGGCATGCCGGCTTCGGCCGATACGCTGCTCGTCACGAATGGCGCCGCGCACGGCATCTTTCTCGCGCTCGCTTCGCTGGTGGGCCCAGGCGATACCGTGCTGTGCGAAAGCCTGACGGATCACGGCGTGATAGGTTCGGCCAACGTGCTCGGCTTCACGCTGAAGGGCCTCGAAATCGACGAGTACGGCATACACCCCGAACACTTCGAGGAGATGTGCGACAGCGAGCGTATCTCGGCGCTCGTCTGCACGCCGACGCTGAACAATCCGACCGTCGCGTTGATGCCCGATTCGCGGCGTCGCGCGATTGCGAAAATCGCCGAACGCTATGGCGTCTACGTGATCGAGGACGACGTCTACGGCCCGTTGCCCGCCAAACATTCCACGCCGATTTCGAGCCTCATTCCAGATCTCTCGTTCTATTGCACGAGCTTGACGAAGTCGGTGATGGCCGGTTTGCGCATCGGCTATATGACGACGCCACGCCGGCTCGCGCTGCGCGCCGAAAGCGTGCTGCGCGTGAGCAGCTGGATGGCGACGCCGCCGATGGCTGAGATCGCCACGCGCTGGATCGTCGACGGCACGGCCGCGCGGCTCGTCGAAATTCAGCGTGAACGGCTCGGGCGGCGTCAGGCGCAATTGCAGCAGACGCTCGGTAAATATGTCCTGGGCGCGCACCCGCAGGCGCTGTCGGCATGGTTGCGGGTGCCCGATCACTGGCGCACCGACCGGCTGGTGCGCGAGCTGCGCAACCGCGACATCGCGGTGACGTCGCCCGATCCATTCCTCGTGCGCGACGCGGACCGGCCTAATGCGGTGCGCGTTTGCGTCGGCGCCGAGGTTAGCGAAGACACCTATAAAGCCGCGCTCGAAACGATGCACGATGTGTTCGAGCAATACCCACAGGTGCACGATTTCACCTGATCGCACGGGTGCGCGAATTGCGTGCGCGCTGACCGAAATGAACTAGGACAATAAAAATCCTTTTTTAGAACACTAGACTGGGCTGCATGGAAAGCGATGCGGCCGCGAATCACTGCGTTTATCTGCGACAGCCGTGCCCGCATCGAATAGCGAATCGACCACTTTGATGCAGGGCCTCGCGCATGTCCGTTCCACCGTCAGCCGATCTGTCGTTAGCCGACATTTACCGCGCGCGCAGCCGTATCGACGGCCGCGTGTGCCGTACGCCGCTCGTCGAATCACCGAGCCTGTCGGCGCACGCCGGCACGCCGGTCTATCTGAAGCTCGAAACCGTGCAGCCGACCGGCAGCTTCAAGCTGCGCGGCGCGACCAATGCGCTCGCGCACCTGGCCGACGAAGGCTGCACTCGCGTGGTGACCGCATCGACCGGTAATCATGGCCGCGCGGTCGCGCATGCGGCGCGCGCGATGGGTATCGACGCAACCGTGTGTCTGTCGCGCCTCGTGCCCGCCAACAAGGTCGATGCGGTGCGCGCACTCGGCGCGCATGTACGGATTACCGGCCAAAGCCAGGACGAGGCGGAGCACGAAGCATTGCGACTCGCGCGCGAAGAAGGTTTTGCCTACGTCCCGCCATTCGACGATCCGCGCGTGATCGCCGGACAAGGGACGATCGGGCTCGAAATCGTCGAGGCGTTGCCCGATGTCGCCAACATCGTCGTGCCGTTGTCCGGCGGCGGGCTGTTTGCAGGCATCGCGCTCGCCGCGAAAAGCACGAGTGCCACGATCGGTTTGACCGGCGTGACGATGGCGCGCGGCGCCGCGATGCACGCGAGTCTAGCGGTCGGTCAGCCGGTGCTGGTCGAGGAAGTCGATACGCTCGCCGATTCGCTCGGCGGTGGTATCGGACTCGAAAACCGCTACACATATGCGCTGGCGCGCGATCTGATCGATGAAACCGTGCTGCTGGATGAAGCGTCGATCGCGCGCGGTATCGCGCATGCGTATCGGCAGGAACGGCTCGTCGTCGAAGGCGCGGCGGCGGTGGGGATTGCCGCGGTGCTCGATCGCGCGCTGCCCGCTGAGCGCATCGCGCGCGGGCCGCTCGTGCTCGTCGTGACGGGCGCGAACATCGATATGGATCTGCATCGGCGGATCGTCGGCAACGAAAATTCGCAAGCCTCACCGTCACCGAACCCACATACCGCATCCGCATCATGACCTCGATCACGCTCCTTGGCGAAGCCGAGCTTCGCAAACTCGTGCCGCTCGATCTCGCGGCCATCGACCAGATCGAAGCGGCCTTTGTCGCGCTCGCGACCGAAGCGGTTGCGATGCCGCCGATCCTGCGGCTCGATCTGCCCGCGCATAACGGCGAAGTCGACGTGAAGACCGCATGGTTGCCGCGCCTCGACAGCTTCGCGATCAAGGTGAGTCCGGGCTTTTTCGATAACCCGTCGCTTGGTTTGCCGAGCCTGAACGGCCTGATGCTGGTGCTGTCGGCGAAGACCGGATTGACCGAAGCGGTGCTGCTCGACAACGGCTATCTGACCGCGATACGCACGGCGGCCGCCGGCGCGGTCGCGGCGCGCTGGCTCGCGAAAGCGCACACGCCGCGCGTCGCGGTGATCGGCGCGGGCGAGCAGGCGCGCCTGCAATTGCGGGCCCTGATGCTGGTGCGCCGCGTCGAACACGTACGCGTGTGGGCGCGCGACGCGGCGAGCGCGCTACGTTTCTCCGCCGAAGTGAACAACACGCTCGGCGTGCGCTGCGACGTCGCGGCCAGCGTTCACGACGCGCTCGCCGAAGCGGACGTCGCGATCACGACGACGCCGAGCCGCACGCCGCTCATCGAAGCCGCCGATCTGCATCCGGGCCTGCACATCACCGCGATGGGCTCGGACGCCGAACACAAGAACGAAATCGCGCCGGGCGCGCTCGCGGCGGCGCGCTATGTGTGCGACCGCGCGCAGCAAACGCGCGTGCTCGGCGAATTGCATCACGCGCTCGCCGCGGGCACGATGCGTGCCGATGCGGCGATCGTCGAATTGGGTCAGGTGATCGCAAAACAGGCGGCGGGTCGCACGAGCGACGCCGACGTGACGATCTGCGATCTGACCGGAACCGGCGCGCAGGACACCGCGATTGCCGCGCTCGCCTTGCAGCGCGCGCGTGCCGCGAAGGCGGGAACGACATTTGGCAACGGCGCGCCGCTGCAATGACGCGCGATCAACGGTAAAACGCCGCACAAGCGGCTCACGAAGGAGTAGCACAGATGCGGGCATCCCCGATTCAACCGACGGTCGATTTCAACGCCGACGGCGAACAGCATGGTTTCCTGAAGCTGCCTCATTCTCACGACGTCTCCGCGTGGGGCGCGGAGATGATCCCCATCACCGTGATCCGTAACGGCGAGGGACCGACCGCACTGCTAACGGGCGGCAACCACGGCGACGAATACGAAGGGCCGATCGCGCTGTCGAAGCTCGCCGCCACCTTGAAGGCGAGAGACGTACGCGGGCGCGTGATCATCGTGCCCTTCATGAATTTCCCGGCGTTTCGCGCGGGCACGCGCACGTCGCCGATCGATCGCGGCAATCTGAATCGCAGTTTTCCGGGCAAGCCGGACGGCACCGTGACCGAGAAGATCGCCGATTATTTTCAGCGCTATCTGCTGCCGCTCGCCGACTATGTGCTCGATCTGCACGCGGGTGGCCGCACGCTCGACTTCGTGCCGTTCGCCGCGATTCACGTACTGCCCGATGCGACGCAGCAGGCGCGCTGCGAAGCGGCGATGCGCGCGTTCGGCGCGCCGTACTCGATGCGAATGCTCGAACTCGATAGCGTCGGCCTTTACGACACGGCCGTCGAGGAAGCCGGCAAGGTGTTCGTGTCGACCGAGCTTGGCGGCGGTGGCACGGCCACGGTGCAGAGCGTGGCGATTACCGAGCGCGGTGTGCGCGGCTTTCTGCAGCATGCGGGCATCATCGCGCAGGATGAATCGAGCCGTAACGCACCACGCACGACCACGCTGCTCGATATGCCCGATGGCACCTGCTACACGACGAGCGAGCACGATGGTCTGCTCGAATTGTGCAAGGACCTCGGCCAGATGGTCGATAACGGCGAGGTGATCGCGCGGGTCTACGATGCGAATCGCACCGGCGCCGCGCCGGTCGAATATCGCGCGCGACGCGCGGGCATGCTGGCCGCGCGGCATTTTCCGGGGCTCGTGCGGATCGGCGATACGGTTGCGGTGGTCGCAGACGTGCTCGAACGTGGCATACCGGTAACGGTCTGAACGCGCGATGAAATTCGACCGCTACGATCTCGCGATTCTGCGCATTCTCGCGCGCGACGGACGCATCACGAAGTCGCGCCTCGCCGAGGAAATCAATCTGTCGATTTCGCCGGCATGGGAGCGCGTGAAGCGCCTCGAAGAAGAGGGCGTGATTCGCGGGTATCGCGCGGATATCGATTGGGTGCGCGCGTTCAAGGGCAGCCGCGTGGTGGTCGAGGTCACACTCGCGCGTCATACCGCGCCGGACATGCGGCGCTTCGAGGAGCGCATCGCGGCCGCGCCGGAAGTCGTGCAATGCCTCGCGACGGGCGGCGGCGTCGACTATGTGATGCACGTGCTGTCGCGCGATATCGACCACTATCAGCGCTTCATCGATGCGTTGCTCACCGACGAATTGGGCATCGAAAAGTACTTCACCTATATCGTCACGAAGGTAGTGAAAAGCGGCGCCGAAGGACTGCCTGATTGGGCGGAACAATCGATTGGCGAGAACGGTTGAATGGCGCGGCAAATGCGGTCGAAACACGGTCAAAAGTCCCGCCCGAAAAAACATCAATCACACGGCGAATTGCAGAAAAAACGCGGTCTTCCAACCGCGACAACAAAAAAATCCGCAGTGCCTCAGGACCTACAGTGATAGCAGAAACATCGCACACAGGAGGTCGTCATGTTGCTGGGTCATCCGGTCCTATTCAAATCGCTGTGCTACGTGGATGGACGCTGGGTTCATAGCGCGAGCGCCGCGAGCGTCGCAGTGCAGAATCCCTCGAATCAGGAAGTACTCGGCCATGTGCCGATGCTCGATGCGGCGCAGATTACCGCAGCGGTCGATGCCGCGCAGCGCGCGTTCGACACGTGGCGCTGGGTGCCGGTCGCCAAACGTTCGGCGCTGCTATTGCGCTGGCATGAGCTGATCCTGCGTCATCAGCAGGATCTCGCTGCGATTCTGTCGCTCGAACAGGGCAAGCCGCTTGCCGAAGCGCGCGGCGAAATCGCGTATGGCGCGAGCTTCGTCGAATGGTTCGCGCATGAAGTGCGGCGTTTGAATGGACGCACGATTCCGACGCATATCGATGGCGCGCATCTTGGCACGATCATCGAGCCGGTCGGTGTCGCCGCACTGATCACGCCGTGGAATTTCCCGTGCGCGATGCTCACGCGCAAGGCCGCTGCCGCGCTCGCCGCAGGTTGCACGGTGGTCGCAAAGCCCGCGCACGAGACGCCGTTCTCCGCGCTCGCGCTCGCGCAACTCGCCGAAGAAGCGGGCTTTCCGGCGGGCGTGTTCAACGTCGTGCTCGGCGAGCCGCAAATGGCGATGGAAACGCTGGTTTCGGATAGCCGCGTGCGCTCGGTCAGCTTCACCGGTTCGACGCGCGTCGGTGCGCTGGTGATGCAAACGGCCGCGCAGGCAGGCATCAAGAAGACCGCGCTAGAACTGGGCGGCAACGCGCCTTTCATCGTGACGGAAGATGCGGACCTCGCACAGGCCGTGCGAGTCGCGATTGCAGCGAAGTTCCAGACCTCGGGCCAGGACTGCTGCGCGGCGAACCGGATTTTCGTCGCGCGTCCGTTGTATGAAGCATTCGTTGCGCGATACAGCGATGCCGTGAAGGCGTTGAAAGTGGGCAGCGCATTCGACCCGCACGTGGACGTGGGCCCGCTGATGCACCAGGCCGCGTTCGACTCGACCGTGCAGCGCGTCGCCGACGCGCGTGAGAAAGGCGCGCGCATCACGGTAGGCGGCGCGGCGCACGAGCGCGGCGGCTGGTTCTTCGAGCCGACCGTGGTGGCCGATGCTGCGCCCGGCATGCGCATTTATGACGAAGAGAACTTCGCGCCGATCTCGGCGGTCTCGCCGTTCGATTCGCTCGACGAAGTTGTCGAACGCGCGAACGACACCGAGTACGGACTCGCCGCCTACGTCTGCGCGAAAGATCTGAACACTGTGTTTCAACTGATCCGCCGACTCGACTTCGCAATGGTGTCCATCAACGGCGCGAAGTTTACCGGCGCGCCGATTCCGTTCGGCGGCATCAAGTCGTCGGGGCTTGGACGCGAAGGCGGCGTCGAAGGCTTCGAGCCGTTCGTCGAGACACGTTATTTCTGCCTTGGCCAGCTCGGCTTGCCGGTCAGCGACAGCGCCCCCGCTCGTGCCGCGGCACACGCGATGGCGACGGACGCAACGGCCTGAACCTACTGATTCATTCATCGAGACATCACACGAAGGAGCGACCCATGACTAAATTCGATCAACTGCTGAGCGCCGATCGCGCGCACTTCATGCATCCGTCGACGCACGCGCACGATCACGCGAGCGGCGCACTGCCGGGCCGGATCGTGACCGGCGCGAAAGGCATCCGTATCGAGGACCATCAAGGCAAGTCGTTTATCGATGCATTTGCCGGCCTTTACTGCGTGAACATCGGCTACGGCCGCACCGAAGTGGCAGACGCGATTTACGAGCAGGCGAAGAAGCTCGCTTATTACCACACCTATGTCGGCCACTCGACCGATACGATCATCGAGCTGTCGTCGCGCATCATCGACTGGTCGCCGAAGGGCATGAAGAAGGTGTACTACGGCCTGTCGGGTTCGGACGCGAACGAAACGCAGATCAAGCTCGTCTGGTACTACAACAACGTGAAGGGCCGCCCGAACAAGAAGAAGATCATTTCGCGCGACCGCGGCTATCACGGCTCGGGTATCGTCACCGGCAGTCTCACGGGCTTGCCGAGCTTCCATCAGTTCTTCGATCTGCCGGTCGAGCGCGTCAAGCACACCGTGTGTCCGCACTGGTATCGTCGCGCGCCGGCGGGCATGAACGAAACGCAGTTCGTCGCGTATTGCGTCGATGAACTCGAAAAGCTGATCGCGCGTGAAGGCGCCGATACGATCGCGGCCTTCATCGGCGAACCGGTGATGGGCACGGGCGGCATCGTACCGCCGCCGGCCGGTTACTGGCCCGCGATCCAGCAGGTCCTGAAGAAGCACGACATTCTGCTGATCTGCGACGAGGTGGTGTGCGGTTTCGGCCGGCTCGGCTCGAAGATGGGCGCGCAGCACTACGGCATTCAGCCGGATCTGATCACCGTCGCGAAGGGTTTGACGAGTGCGTATGCGCCGCTGTCGGGCGTGATCGTCAGCGAAGGCGTGTGGGATGTGATCGATAAGGCATCGCAGGAATCGGGCGCGCTGGGGCATGGCTGGACGTATTCGGGCCATCCGATCTGTGCGGCCGCGGCGCTCGCCAACCTCGACATTCTGGAGCGCGAGAACCTGACGCAGAATGCGGCGCAAACCGGCGCTTATCTGCTCCAGCAATTGCATGCGGCGTTCGACTCACATCCGCTCGTCGGCGAAGTGCGCGGCGAGGGCATGCTGGCCGCGCTGGAGTTCATGGCCGACAAGGATCTTCGCACGCCGTTCGATGCGGCGCTGAAGGTCGGGCCGCGGGTGTCGGCTGCGGCGATGCAGCGTGGACTGATCGCGCGGGCGATGCCGCATGGCGACATTCTCGGCTTTGCGCCGCCGCTGGTGACATCGCGCAGTGATGTGGACGAGATTGTGAAGCTGACGCGCGAGGCGGTGGATGAGGTGGCGTCGCAGGTGTTTGCGCCGGCTGCTTCGCTTTGATGAACTGAGGTGTGAGAAAGCCCCGGCTGCCGTTATGCGGTAGGTGGTCGGGGCTTTTATTTACTTCGGGCGGAATTGATGTCAGGCGGTTCAATTTCGATAGAATCCAAGGTTTCGCTGACCGATCGTGTTTCGCGCAGATCACCGCCCACGATTTCGTGCCGGTGTCTGTCGAGAAATCGGATCTTCGTGTCGATTATCAACGTAACTGGGACGTCACCGTGGGAGCTATGCCACACGGCTTGAAATTTATACGGTCCCATCCGAGCGCCGCCCATATGCGGCATTGTCGCGCTACCTATCCTGTTTCCCCATCCCGTATCCGTAACTGAAAAGTTTTCAGTTATGAACTGTTCCAATTCAGCGCGCGCCTTGAGCATTGGAACAATGTCGCCGTGAAAACTGACCGATCCATCCGCATAAGCGGTCGGAATCAATAGCGCTCCGACGAGCGTAGCCATAAATCTTTGAGCACAGATCCTTTTATTCACGATTCAAGATCTAGAAGATCTGGAAGAGCATGCCTTTAAATCTATGCCGTGCTTTAGTCCTCCCGGAACGGACTCCGGTTGCCCTTGTTCCGCAGGTCCTATCGTCACGCTATTGATATGCTCTTCAATGCGGACTGCCTTAGGCAAATTTCCATTGACCTTCCTGCCGCGCGAGTCGATGAAATCTATCCGCGTGTTTATCGTCAGAACTACTGGTTTTGAACCTGAATTCCCGCGCCAGTTTGTCCACATCGAATAAGGCCCGATTCTGGAACCCCCTAAAGCTTTCGATTGAACGTCTCCAATTCGCGTTCCCATTGGATCGCTGACGATATCGAAGTTGCAGAGAACGAGTTCTCTTAAGTCTGCGCTCTGATTTAATAGCGGCATGATAGATGAATCAAAATCGACTGAGCCCGTACCATCTAGTGCGAAAGCAGCAAGCGGGAGACACGACAAGAGCGGAAGCAGTCTTTTCATTTCATAGCCCAGAAAATTTGACCCGGCGAGAGCCGACAGCGTTGTGACGATGCATTGGCACGCTCCTCCTCGGATGGCGGCGGCTTCGCGCCGCCTTGTCACTGACGGCTATAGGTACATGGACCCGCATCAGAACCGCTGGAAATTGTGCTTGCTCGGCAAGATGCTGCTTCGTAGCGACCGCTTCTTTGATTGAAGCGAAACTGGGTTGTGTAACACGTTATCGCCGTACAAGCCGTCTCTGCGATGTCTCGCATTCCATCATGCTCCACTTGCAAGATCTGAAAAACATCAGCGTTTCCTTCATGCAGGATACGCCCGTTAGAAACAAGCCAGTGCTGGAATTGATGGGCGCCATAGAAAGGTGCGAAATATGGGTCCAAGGTGGGCCGCACGAATCGGATTTCCCGCCCCCTAAGGCTAATTGGGACGGTCTTCCATACGAGCCTTGTGCTTGGGTCCTTCGGTATCTCGCCCGCTTGTGCATAGCCAGTTAAATCCTGCGCTCGCTCTTCATGTTTCATCAATGCGCTTGCGAACGCATGAGTGACGTGATCCCATCCGCTCGTTGGGTCTTCAGTTCGATTCTCGAACAAGATTTCTGAGGCAACTGTATGACCAGTCGTAAGGCCTGCGAGTAGTAGCGCGATAGCAGTATTTTTCATTTTGGTGTCCCACCGCCCGCAATAAACCAAGCCTTCAGAGTCGTAAAGTCATGAACCTGAAAGGACACCCATTCATGAGGCTTTAGCTTCTCAATGGCATGCTTAATGTTCCCGGCCATCACCGAGTCAATTACATTGTGGACGCGAACGTCTTCAACCGCGATAAGGTCCTGAGTGTGCGGGGAAAAATCGTCGAGACCCATCGCCTTCTTGCCATGTTCGGTCCACGCGGCTCTGTTAATCTGGTACAGACCGGCAGCGGTAGTGTGTCCATCTTTACCCGGCCCCGGGTGAGTTGATTCGTCGGTAAAGGTCCACGTCGTATTTCCCGGATACCACCCGTACTTCGCGTGATAGTCGCCGCCTTCAGATTTCCCAATCATATAGAGGAACGCCTTGACGTTGGCATCTTTAAAATATTCCTCGTTCTCTTCGAGGCGCGTCTTCTGTCGTGACGCAACGCGAACCTGTTTCGCGGCGCTGTCGGCGGTACTCGTCGTCATTCTTCGCGCGGCATGGTTGAGATGCTTACCCGACGGGGAGATTACGGTCTTAGGCATGTTTCGCCCGGTTGCAATAGATATTGATTTCTTCAGCCGAACCGGTCATGGAAAGACGGTGCGTATAGCCGCTCGCGTCGGTCATTCCATGTTCTATATCGCCGCTTGCCCGTTCGATCGCATATTCAACGTTTGCTAAAGGCTTACCTGTGTGAGTGTCGAGAAGTTGGAATTGCTCGTTGTAGTTGATACGCCTGGTGACTGGGGTGCGTCCGCGACAATCACACGCCCATGCGTAACCTAGCGCTTTAGCCATGTCATAACCGGTTGATAGCGAACGCAGCCGGTCAAAGGGAAAGAACTCTCCGGTTTCTGCATTCAAAGCCTGTGCCGACGGCATCGGCGGGAAGTTGGCGTAGATCGAATAGGTAATGCGACAAAGGTCACAGACCTCTTCGTCTTGGGTCTGCTTTCCAGTGCCTTCCCGAATCTGTTTCTCCATTGGATTCCTCATGAATTTCCAGGCGATGTCGGATACTTACCCATCGAAACGAACCACGTCAACAGCTTTAAATCGAGATAAGACTGTCTTGAAAAACATTGACGACGACTGCTACGCGCGAAAAAGAAAGCCCGCCATGAGAGGCGGGCTCGCAAATGGACAAAGCGCGGCTAGAGCTGGGAAGGGCCGTAATACATCGGCCAGTGTTTTAATCGCAATGAGAGTTAATGCGAAGCTTCGTCGCCGTAATGCCGATCCGGAATCACAACGATATTCCCCACGAAGCGCTTTTCCATAAACCGCGTCTGCGCCTCATGAAACTTCGACAGCGGATAAGTCGCCGCGAGAACCGGCCGAATCGTACCGCTCTGAATATAGTCGAGCACGCGTCTGAACGCGCCGCGCGTGCCCTGCGACGATCCGTTCAACTGCAATTGCTTCAGATACATCGTGCGCAAGTCGAGTTGCACGACCGGCCCGGCGATCGCGCCCGCGGTCGTATATCGTCCCTCTGGCCGCAGCACGTTCAACAGCTTGCCGAACAGCGCCCCGCCAACCAGATCCGCAACCATGTCGACGGGCCGGCCGCCGGTCATCCGTTCGACGTCCGCGATGAAGTCGCCGCTGTCGCGCAGCATCACGCTTTGCGCGCCGAGCGCGAGCACCGCTTCTTCCTTGCCCTTGCTGACCACCGCATACGGAATTGCGCCGCGCGCGCGGCATAGCTGGATGATGGCCGAGCCGACGCCGCCGGACGCACCGGTAATCAGCACCGCTTCGCCGCGCTTCACGGCTGCACGCTCGATCATCTGCTCGCCGGTGTGATAAGCGCACCAGAACGTCGCGAGCTCGGCGTCGGAATACGTGGAGTCGACGCGATGTGCGTTTTCCGCGGGCACGGCCGTGTATTCGGCGTAGCCGCCGTCGCGGCCGTGACCGATGTAGTCGATATCGGCGAGGCTGTGGTCGTCGCGGTTGTAGATCGACGCGTCGACGATCACGCGCTCGCCGATACGCGCATCGCTGACGCCGCGACCCACCGCGACCACGCGTCCGACGATATCCGCGCCCTGAATGCGCGGAAACGTCAGCGTCGAGCGGCCGCGTCGCCACGTCGAGACCGCTTGTGGGTCGTCGTCGGTGCCGTAGGCGCCCTGGCGGACCCACACGTCGGTATTGTTGAGACCGCAGGCGGTCACATCGATCAGTACCTCGCCGGCCGCGCAGGACGGCACCGGCACGTCGTCGCGATAGACCAGTTTGTCGAGACCGCCGTGCCCGGTCAGCACGACGGCCTTCATCGTTTTCGGAAGCATGGTTCCCCTCTTGTCGGGACGGGCATCGTGCTTCGCGAGTCGATGCGGGCACGACGCCCGTGCGATTACGGTTTGACGAACAGCTTGCGTGGCGTCCGGCAGAAGGTCTCGACACCGGTCCTGGTGATCAGGATGCTCTCGGTGATTTCGAGGCCCCAGTCGTCGAGCCACAGGCCCGGCATGAAGTGGAACGTCATGCCCGGTTCGAGGACGGTCTTGTCCCCGGGACGCAGGCTCATCGTGCGCTCGCCCCAGTCGGGCGGATAGCTCGCGCCGATCGGATAGCCACAACGGCTGTTCTTCTCGATGCCGTATTTATGCAGCACCGCGAAAAACGCATTGGCGATGTCCTCGCAGGTATTGCCCGGTTTCGCCGCGGCAAGCCCGGCCTCGATTCCTTCGACCACCGCGCGCTCGCCCTCGATGAAATGCTTCGGCGGTTTGCCCAGATACACGGTGCGCGACTGCGGGCAGTGATAGCGCTTGAAGCAGCCGGCGATTTCGAAGAACGTGCCGGCGTCCTTCGCGAACGGCGTGTCGTCCCAGGTCAGATGCGGCGCGGCCGCGTCGGCGCCGGTCGGCAGCAGCGGCACGATCGCCGGATAGTCGCCGCCATGACCGTCGATGCCGGTAATGCCTGCCGAGTAGATCTCCGCGACAAGGTCATTCTTGCGCATGCCCGGCTCGATTCGCTCGACGATATGCGCGTGCATCTTCTCGACGATGCGCGCGGCCACGCGCATGTACTCGATCTCGCGTAGCGATTTGACCGCGCGCTGCCAGTTGACGAGGCCGGTGGCGTCCTGCCATTTCGCGTCCGGCAGATGCGCGACGAGCGAGCGATAAGCGGCGGCGCTGAAATAGTAGTTGTCCATTTCGACGCCGATCTTCGCGTTGGCCCAGCCGCGCGCCGCGATCACGTCGCGCGCGAGATAGTCCATCGGATGCCGCGCGGTGGATTGCACATAGTGATCCGGATAGCCGACGATCTGGTCGTGCTGCATGAAGACGGTGCGCTTTGCACCATTCGCGTCCTGACCGCGGCCGAACCAGACCGGCTCGCCATCGAGCGCGAGCAGCACGCACTGATGCACGTAAAACGACCAGCCGTCATAGCCGGTGAGCCAGGCCATATTGGTCGGGTCCGACACGATCAATAGCTCGATGCCGGCCGCCTGCATCGCCTTGCGCGTCTTGGCAAGACGCGCGGCGTATTCGTCGCGTTCGAACGGCAGGCGCACGACGGGCACCTCAATTCGCGATTCCTGTTGCGTCGTATCTGACATCTTCCCCTCTCTCTGAGCGTGACGTCGTTGCGGGAAGTGGCGCGCGGTGCACGTGAATGCCGCGCCACGGGTATTTCTCGCCGCAGTCTAATGCCGCGAAAAAACGCCTCCGAATGTGCTAGTTCAATGTTGGTGACGTTATCGAAGCATGCTTGTGGTCTTGTTGCAGTGCACCCTTCGCTCGCCTTGGTCCGCGCGAAAAAAAGAATTGTTCTAGAGCAATCTGGTTTGCAAATATGGCTGCGTATTCTGGTTCGCATCACTGGCATTTCCGGCGCCGCAGCCGCATTCCATTGACTCAAATCACGTACGACGAACGGGATCGAATCGATATGAACACTGCGCGAGTTACCGATCTATTGAGTGCCTCAGGTATCGCCCCGGCAAGTCTTTCCTCGGAGCGTACGGCGACGCCCGCAAACACTCAGGCGCGCCGCGACCAAAGCCCAGCGAATAAGCCGTTGATCCGACTCGACCGGATCACGAAACGATATGGCGCGCTGACCGTGCTCGACGAACTATCGCTCGACGTGATGCCCGGCGAGAAGCTGGCGCTGATCGGTCCGTCGGGATCGGGCAAGACGACGATCCTGCGCATCCTGATGACGCTCGAGACGATCGACGGCGGCCATATCGAGGTGGACGGCGAACAACTGTTTCATATGCCGCGTGGCGGCCAGATGGTGCCCGCGAACGAAAGGCATCTGCAAAAGATGCGCGAGAAGATCGGGATGGTGTTTCAGCACTTCAATCTGTTTCCGCACAAGAGCGTGCTCGACAACGTGACGCTCGCGCCGATGCTGACGAAGGGCGAGAGCCGCGAGTCGGCGGAGAAGCGCGCGCTGGAACTGCTCGACATGGTCGGCATGGCCGACAAGGCGAAAAGCCGTCCCGCACAACTGTCGGGCGGGCAGAAGCAGCGCGTGGCGATCGCGCGGGCGCTCGCGCTCGCGCCGCGAATCATGCTGTTCGACGAAGTGACGTCCGCGCTCGACCCCGAACTCGTCGAGGAAGTCCTGAACGTGATGCAACGGCTCGCGCGCGAAACCGATATGACGATGCTGCTCGTCACGCACGAAATGGGCTTCGCGCACGATTTCGCCGACCGCGTGCTGTTTTTCGATCGCGGCAGGATCGTCGAGGAAGGCAAGCCCGAGGACATCTTCACGCATCCCACGCACGAACGGACCCAGACCTTCCTGCGCAAGATCCTCGCCGCGGGGCATCGAATCTGAGCCGAGCCGCAACAGATTGTTTTTCCCATGCTGCACATCACCCACTACTACGTCATACCACTACGCCATAGGAGCCAGAGATCATGAAGCTGAAGGGGATTCTGATTGCGGGAGGGTTGTCTCTGCTGACGCTCGCGAGCCTCGCATATGCCGCCGACGACAAGCTCACGCAGCTGCGCCAGCAAGGGTTCGCGCGCATCGCGATCGCGAACGAGCCGCCGTTCACCGCAGTCGGCGCCGACGGCAAAGTGACGGGCGCGGCGCCCGATGTCGCGCGCGCGGGGTTCAAGAAGCTGGGCGTCAACGACGTCGTCGCGTCGGTCTCCGAGTATGGCGCGATGATTCCGGGCCTCGCGGCCGGCCGGCATGACGCGATTGCGGCGGGGCTGTTCATGACGCCGCAGCGTTGCGCGGCCGTCGCCTATTCGCAGCCGGTGCTGTGCGCGGTCGAAGCGTTCGCGGTCAAGAAAGGCAATACGAAGAGCATCAAGACCTACGAGGAAATCGCGAAAGATCCGAAAGCGGTGATCGGTGTGGAAGGCGGCACGACCGAGCAGAAGCTCGCGACCGCCGCGAACATTCCGACCGATCGCGTGATCATCGTGCCGGACGGGCAAAGCGGTCTGAAGATGCTGCAGGACGGCCGCATCGACGTATTCGCGTTGCCGCTTCTTTCGATCACCGATCTGCTTTCAAAGGCGAAAGACCCGAACCTCGATTCGATCGCGCCGGTGCAGAACACGCCGGTGCAATGCGACGGCGTCGCGTTTCGCAAGCAGGACACCGCGCTGCGCGATGCGTTCGATGTCGAGCTGAAGAAGATGAAGGATTCCGGCGAGTTCGCGAAGATCGTCGAGCCCTATGGCTTCTCGGCGAAGGCGGCGATGTCGGCGAGCCGCGAACAACAGTGCGCGGCGAAGAACTGAGGCCGCGATAGCACGCCATGCGCGCGGCACGGTCGCGCGCATGGCCTCCGATACATTGCGCGCGAGGTGCGTCGATGAACCACTGGTCCGGTTATTTGCAGCTGATTTTGCAGGGGGCGCGGACAACCGTCGAACTGACGCTGATGGGCGCGGTACTCGCGCTCGTCATGGCGTTCGTCGCGGGGCTCGGGCGCCTGTCGCGCTTCTTCGTGGTGCGCGCGTTGGCCACGTCGTATATCGAGTTCTTTCGCGGCACGTCGATATTCGTGCAGCTGTTCTGGGCGTACTTCGTGTTACCGATGGCCGGCCTCACGCTGACGCCGCTGCAGGCCGGCGTGCTCGCGCTTGGGCTGAACGTCGGCGCGTACGGCGCCGAAGTGGTGCGCGGCGCGGTCGCCGCGATCGGCCATGAGCAGCGCAGCGCGTGCATCGCTTTGAATCTTTCCCGCTATCAGCGCATGCGGCACGTGATCCTGCCGCAAGCGTTGCCGCTGATGCTGCCCACCTTCGGCAACAACGCGATCGAGCTGCTGAAGGGCACGGCCGTCGTATCGCTGATTTCGCTCGGCGACATGACCTTCCAGGCGCAAGTGGTGCGCTCGCAAACCGGCAATACGTTGATCCCGTTCGCGACGATTCTCGCGCTGTACTTCGGCATGGCCTGTCTGATCTCGTTCGGTATGCGCAAGCTGGAAAGCCGGATGAGTTTCGGTCTCGACCGCATCAGGAGATAGACGAATGGAATGGGACTGGAGCTTCGTGCGCGAGATTCTGCCGATCCTGCTGCAAGGCCTGGAGATCACCGTGCTCGCTACATTGCTGGGCGCGGTGGTGGCGGCCGTGGTCGGCATGGTGATTGCCATTTTGCGGCTGGCGCCGAATCGCGTGGTGTCGCGCGGCACGTCGGCGGTTGCGGGCTTTATTCGCGGCACGCCGCTGCTCGTGCAGCTGTATTTCGTGTTCTACGTGCTGCCCGACATCGGCATCCGGATGCCGGCGCTCGCGGCCGGTGTGCTCGCAATCGGCGTGCATTACGCGACATATGCGGCCGAGGTCTATCGTGCCGGCATCGAAAGTATTCCGCGCGGGCAATGGGAAGCCGCAAAGGCCTGCAATCTGAGCCCCGCGCAAACCTGGCAGCACGTGATCCTGCCCGAAGCGGTGCCGCCGATGGTGCCCGCGCTCGCCAATTACCTGATCTCGATGTTCAAGGAAACGCCGTTGCTGTCGGCGATCACGGTCCTGGAATTGATGAATCAGGCGAAGATCATCGCGAATACGGACTACCGCTATCTGGAGCCGATGACGCTGGTCGGGGCGCTGTTCCTGATCATCAGCCTGATTGCGGTAGCCTTTGTGCGCGTACTTGAAAAGCGGTTTCCGGCTCCGGGGCATTGAACGATGCAAATAACTATTCGGCAGTTCGAGCGAGCGCCGCATCTGGTCGAACGCGCTTTCGACAAACGTATCGGCCTCGTGATTCTCGCGACCGATCACACCACCGAGCCGGATTTCGCGGCACTCGTTGCGAACGAGCATATCGGCATTTACGTGAATCGCGTGCCGTATGCGAACCCGGTCACGCCCGACAATCTGCGCGCGATGCAACCGTCACTGACCGCGGGCGCGGCGCTGATTCTGCCCGACGAAACGCTCGACGTCGTAATGTATTCGTGCACGTCGGCGTCCGTGATGATCGGTGATGCGCAGATCGAGAGCGCTATTCATGCGGCGAAGCCATCGGCCAGAGTGGTCACTCCAACGGCGGCCGCGGTCACTGCGCTCGACGCGCTCGGCGCGCGGCGTATCAGCGTGCTGACGCCGTACACGGCCGAAACGAGCGGGCCAATGGCGGAGTACTTCGCCGCGCAAGGCTTCGCGATCGATCGCTTCTCATGCGTCGGTTTGACCGACGACCGGGAGATGGCACGGATTTCGCACGACGACATCGTCGCCTTTGCGCGCGAGGCGACGGCGCGGGACTCCGACGCGCTGTTTATCTCGTGCACCGCGGTGCGAGCCGCGCGGATCATCGCGCGAATCGAAGAGGCTACGGGCAAGCCGGTGGTGAGCAGCAATCTCGCGACCGCATGGATGTGTTTGCGGCTGTGCGGCGAGAACGACGCGAGGCCGGAGCAGGGGCGTTTGATGACGCTGCCGTTGCTGATGCGCTGATGCGAATGACGTCGGGCTTTCAGCCACTCAGTGGCGTGCGCCCGACGTTCCCGACGTGAGCCGTTCGATCATGTTGCGGATCGCGCGCATCTGAACGCCTTGCTGATCGGCGAAATGTCGGCCGGTATATCCCCACCAGTCCCAGCATCCGTTCGGGTTGGTTATTGGAATCGATACCGCCTGCGGATATAGCACGACGATACGGTTGTTGTCCGCCCACTGCGTATAGCCCGCGTGCCGGACGAACGTGGTGCCGTAGGAGAGGCCGGTCGGTGAGCCGAGCGGGACATAGGCCTGACCCTGCCGACAGCCGTGCAGCGCAACGTGCAGCCGGCACGGCGCACCCGCATCGCATGTGCCCGGTACATACAGCCATCCGGTGGTGTCCATGCCCGTCCTGCGAAAAAAGCTCGCTGGCCGGTTGGCCGGTAGATAACGGCTCTGATCGAAGCGGATGAAGCGTCCCGGTGGCGTTGCCGCGGCAGGCGGCGCGAGCGGAGCAGGTCCGTAGATCCAGCCCAGTATCTGCTTCGCGCCATCGACGTTGCACTTGCCGATGAACGGCGATTCGCTTTTCGCGCAGGCCACGCCGTAGTCGAGGGTGGGCATCGTGTGGCCCGCATCGGCGATGCCGATTCGAGTCATGTTCTGTGCCGGCACGCCGAGCGCCGCATAGAACGCCTGCAACTGAGCGACGATGGGCGTAGGCACGGTCGCATCTTTCGCTCCCGATATCGTGACGATTCGTTGGCCCGCGATCCCGGAGATATCGTCAATCAGGCGATTGGCGGAAAACGTCCTGGCCATCGAGACGAGCCGCGGCACATTGGTGCTGTCAGGCGAGACCCGGCAGGCGCTCGCCGGTCCGATGGTGCATGAGCACCGGGTCGTGGCAATCAGAAGGCGGTTTTGCGAGCAATAGTACGGACCGGCCGCAACGACGCCCACGCCCTTGATGATCGACGAGTACGCGAGCGCCAGTTGCACCGCCATGAACCCTCCCGCCGAGAGGCCGGAGACGGAGGTCTGCGAGATATCGATGTTGAGCGCCGGCAATGGCGGATAGCTGGCAGCTTCGGCGTAACAGCCTGCCGACGGCATCGACAAAGCGGTGACACATATGCGGAGCGCTGCTTTCACCGGGTGGCCTCGCACTCGAATGCTTATCGGTAGAACGAACGACGGCTCGAAATTTTAAAGCGTCATAGCACCCGAATCGTGTTGTTTTTCCCGATCGTGCGCGACTCATCGCCAACGCACACGTACGGATTACCGCATCCAGTGCGGGCTTTATGGAAAACCCCGATGCCTGCATCGTCCTAGAACATCGTTGCAGAAGTGTGCCGCCGGTATCGTGGATTCGGGCGACGTTGCCTGTGTCGCATAGAGACATCCCAGGAGGAGACATGCATTACGCACATTCATGGACCGCGCAGAGCGCGCAACCGCAAGCGCAAGCGCGCAGCTTGCTGCGGCGCGCGATCGCCGCATCGGCGCTCGGCAATGCAACCGAGTGGTTTGACTACGGTATCTACGCCTATGGCCTCAGCTACATTTCGGCCGCGTTGTTCCCCGGCAGCACTTCGCAGGCTACGTTGTTCGCACTCGCGACGTTCGCCATTTCGTTTCTCGTGCGTCCGTTAGGCGGCCTGTTCTGGGGGCCGCTCGGCGATCGCCTCGGCCGCAAGCACGTGCTCGCGTTGACGATCATCCTGATGTCGGTGGCAACGCTGCTGGTCGGACTCGTGCCGACTTACGCGAGCATTGGCTGGTGGGCACCGGCGATCCTCGTCGTGCTGCGAATGATCCAGGGCTTTTCGACGGGGGGCGAATATGGCGGCGCGGCGACTTTCATGGCCGAATACGCGCCCGACAAGAAGCGCGGCTTTTGCGGCAGCTTCCTCGAATTCGCGACGCTGTCGGGGTTCTCGCTCGGCGCGTTTCTGATGCTCGGTTGCTCGGTCGTACTCGGCAACACGGCGATGCATGCATGGGGATGGCGTTTGCCGTTTCTGATTGCGGCACCGCTTGGCCTGATCGGCTTCTATCTGCGCTCCAAGCTCGAAGACACGCCGGTCTTTCGCGAGCTCGAAGAAACGATGCACAAGGAGCAGCATAGCTGCGTCACGCTGAAGGCGTTGCTGAGCGACTATTGGAGACCTCTGATCCAGCTCGGCGGACTCGTGGTTGCTTTGAATGTCGTCAACTACGTGCTGCTCGCCTATATGCCGACCTTCATGCAGAAGCAGCTTGGCATGAGCGACAACATGTCCCTGCTCGTGCCGCTGATCGGCATGCTCGCGATGATGGTGTTCCTGCCGTTTGCGGGCACGTTCTCGGATCGCGTCGGACGCAAGAACGTGTGGTGGTTTTCGTTGGTCGGCCTGTTCGTCGCGGCGATTCCGATGTTCCTGCTGATGAAGCTGAGCGTAACCGGCGCGTTCATCGGCTTTGCGGTGCTCGGGCTGTTGTACGTGCCGCAATTGGCCAGCATCTCGGCGATGTTCCCCGCAATGTTCCCCACGCAGGTCCGTTACGCAGGGATGGCGATTGCGTATAACGTGTCGACGTCGATCTTCGGCGGTACCGCGCCGATGGCGAACGAATGGCTGGTCGCGCATACGGGCAATGCGCTGGTGCCTGCCTACTACATGATGGCGGCGTGCGTCGTTGGTGCGATTGCGCTCGTCTTCGTGCCTGAAACGCGCGGCTGTTCGTTGCGCGGACAGGGCATTCCGGGGAAGCAGGAAGTGGTAGGTTGAAGTCAGCTAGCGTGGCCAGCCGCATATCGACGCGGTTTGGCCACGCATGTTCGATTGAGCGTTTATTTCAGCTGGCTTTCGCGAGCCTCGACTTCAGCAGTTCATATTTCTCACGCGACGTATCCGCGAACGCCGCCTCGCGACTCGAAAGCGTATCGTCGAATGGAATCGGCTCGGCAAACTGACTGACGGTCAGATCCCATCTCTTGCCGTCGATCAGGTTGTAGAAGTGTGTGCCGCCGGACGTTCGCGTCGTCAGAATCTCGCCACCGAAGCAGTCCTGCACGATCAGAGACGTCACGCCGCAATGATTCTGTGCCGGATTCGTCGACAACCAAGCGTGGGTCGGGCTCGACGTATCGCCGGCCCATACGCGCGAAAGGGCGCGGTAAAGGTCGATGGGCGTCGCAAAGTTCTTCGATACGGCAGGTGTCTGTGCTTCCTGTGTCATGGCGGCAATCCTTCGTTCGATGAGCGGATAAGGTCGTGAAAAACAAAAAGCCCCGTCGTTGCCGGCGGGGCTTTGTGGCGCATGTCGCTGCGAATGATGTCTAGCGGCGTATGCGTATGCGAGTCCCCACAGGCAGTCCCACGCGGGCATGCGCATGATGATGCTTTGCGATCGGGTGAGTCGTGAGGGCTTGCATAGAGAGCGAGTGTGCCTTCGATCGCGCGACGCGTCAACGAATCACCGATAACTGCGTCGCACTGATCATGCTTACGACTTCGCGCCGCTCAGGATCGCGAGGCTCGGGCAGTAGTGCGTCGCGCTCAGATACGCGGCCTGCTGCGAGCGCACGCCTGCGCTGTTCGACGTCGGCGGATCGATGAACACCTGTGCATTGTTCGATCCCGTCGGTGCGGTAAGCGTCATCGTCACTTTCCACCAGTTGCCGGATTTCACCGCGCTTAGCGCCGTTGCTTGTCCCGCGCCCCACGTGCCGCGCACGATCGCGCCGGTGTTCGTGTTCAGTACCCAGCCGAACTCGGTGCCGCTCGGGTCGTCGGTCTGGATCGAGCCGCCGGGGAACACCGTTGCGTTGGTGGTGGCGAGCACATAGTCGGTGAACGTGTACGACTGGCCGCCCTGTACCCGGATCACTTCGTGGATGTTCGACACGGACGAACCATTCGTGCTTGTGACCGTCGCGGCGCCACGATTGACGCCGGAGATGTCGGTCGCGGGCACGGCGGTGCCGCCGTTCGACTGGAACCACGCATCCGGCGTCGCGAGACTGAGTGGCGAATTGATCAGGTTGTTCGCATAGCAGGCCGACGCGGCTGCGTCGGCCGGCGGTCCGTAGAAGCTGGCGATGCTGGACTGGATCGCGTTGTCGGTCGTATCGGACGTCGCCTTCGTGATGATCGCGCCTTCGAAGAACTGGATCGGCGCGGCGCTGCCATCACCGCCTTCGCCGAGCGACAGACCGCCTTGCCATTGGCCGTTGAATGCGTGACCGGCATCGTTGCCGAAGATCAGCGCTTCAGGCGGCGCCTGATCGTACAGCGACGTCAACACGCTTTGCGAGGCTGACCCGCCTTTGACCGCGAACAGATTCGACGCGTTGACCGGCGAGTACTTCGACAGCACCGTAACGAACTTCTCTTGCGCGGGCTGCTGCGGGCCGTACAGATAGACGCCGGCTTCGGCATCCACACCCGGCCAGTTGGTGTCGAGCGCATTGCACACCGGATCCTTCACGTTCGACGGCTGAATCGAGTCGCCGTCGCAATAGCCGAACACGGCCGCATTGCCGTTAGAGAACGCGAGCGCGAACATTTCGCCTTCGATTTCGCCGTGCGCATAGGTGCTCGGATTCGCGCTGCTTTCCATGTTGCCGTAGGTGCCGCAGCAGGTCGACGATTGGCTGTAGTGCGCGCCAGCGACCATGTACTCGGCGATTTCGCTATCGCCGATCGACTGGTTCACCGTGCCGAAGCGTTTCCGATAGGCCTGCCCGGCGAGCGTGCCGAGAGCAGCAATCTGCACGCCGTTCGTCGTGACGAACCCGAGCCTGGCCGGTGTGCCGGGGAGCGCGGGCAAGTCGTTGCCGATCGTCAGTTGCTGCGTCGGCGCCTGTGCGGTCAACGCGCTCGGCGGTTGCAGCAGTTGCACGGTCAGGGTGCCGGCGGTGCCGGGCAGCGTGATCGTCGCGAAGCCGTTGAGGACCGGCACGGTGGTGGTTTTGCTGCCGTTCTGTACCGTCAGCGATTCAGTGCCGTCCTGGTTCAGCGTCAGCGTCGCCGGGACATTGCCGAACGCGCCGTTTTTCAGCGGCGCGACCAGATCTATCTGATCGTAGATGTAGGTAACCGAGCAGGTCGTGTTGTTGCAGAAGGATTGCGCGCTCTGCACATTCGCCGAGCCGACCAGCGAGCGGTCGCCGCCCTTCAGCGTGCTGTTGGTGTACGGATAGACGTCGAGCGTCGTG
The DNA here is from genome assembly GCF_040948665.1 of Paraburkholderia sp. BR14320. Taxonomy (NCBI): domain Bacteria; kingdom Pseudomonadati; phylum Pseudomonadota; class Betaproteobacteria; order Burkholderiales; family Burkholderiaceae; genus Paraburkholderia; species Paraburkholderia sp. BR14320. The sequence continues at coordinate 112,708 of NZ_JBFPKG010000007.1, read as the reverse complement.
TTGTCGGACGCGCGTTGAATCTGGAACAGCGGGCCGGTGTAGTTCTTCGTCAGTAGCCGGGTCACGCTGTGAGCGGCGGAGCAGGGCGTGTTGGCAGTCGCGGCGGCGTCGCAGGGCAGTGGGGGAGTCGTCGAGTTGTTGTTCGCCGATGCGTTCGAATTCGATTGCGATGCGTTGCTGGATACCGCCGCGTTCGACGTGGCTGCGTTCGCCACCGGCGATGTCGATACGCCGCTATTGTCGCCATTGCACGCGGCGAGTCCGACGGCCATCGCCAGCCAGACCGCCACTAATCCTATTCTTCTCGACATCATGACCTCCTCCTGTTGAACCGCTGATTGGTTGGAAATACTTAGGCCTACGGATCGGGATAAAGAGTCGTTATGGTGTTGGTTGCTTCGCAAGGGAGCCCGTGGGGCTGGCGTCGAACCTGGCAGGTAATAATATTAGTCAAGAATATCGATTTGCTTGCATGGGGTAATCCCGCATGCGAGCATCGGTAGAATGAAGGAATCTAGGCTGTATGCGGCATACGCATTCCGCATACCTGCGGGACTTTACGGAATTATTACTAATATTTTGACCGGTGCGACACGCGGCGTGCTGCCGCGATGACGTGATTGCGCCCGCCGTGTCGAATCAGCGCGACGCCGTGAAGCAAGGGGAATAGAAGTGAAAGTGACGCGCGGCGAATCAGAACTTCACCCGCGCATGGCTTGCGCCGATGTACTTCAACGCAAGTCAACCGCCGGACAGAACTGTGTCCTCGATTTCATAGCGTTCGTTACCGACCGAAATCAGATTGATGCCGGCATGTTTGCGCGTCAGCGTGTCGACGGGCGTCGGCTGATCGCTCGCGGACGCGGCTGTGCCCATCACGCGGCCGTTTACGCCGAAGAAAATGGCTCGCGTCATGCCGTCGGGCCAGTAGACCACGACCGTTGTCGATCGATCGCTGTGATGCACGACGCCGAACTTGCACATCGTTCTGGTCTGTCCGTTGCCGCGCTCACACGGCAGCGTGCCGCTCGCGCTGATCGCCGATTCCTTCACGGGTACGTGGCCATTCTGCGAGCTGGTCTGAGCGCCTTCCGTGGAAATCGAAATCAGCGTCACGCCATCCGCTGCGCCGACCACGCGCGCGCGCCGCTGGTGCTCGACGATCGCGCGCACGGCGGCGCTGTCGCGCGGACCGGGGCAACCGACCAGCATCGCCATATGATCGAGATAGTTCGCGGTCGCGGCCGACTCGCCGAGCCGCCGGCAGACATCGCCCGAGTGCGGATAGCCATCGCCGAGCACGACGAACGAGGCGGGCCATTTGAACGGCTTGCCGGTGCCAGCGGCCTGCGCGGAAGTCGACGCGCCGCCGCTACCGAAAGCCGTCGCCGCCATCGCGGCATACAGCGCCAAAGCGAAAGACCGGGTTGCGCGTCGCATCGATGTTCTCCTCGGCATGCTCACGTTCGAGCCGCACCGGCTGCCAACGCGGCCTGCGCCCGCTGCAGCCACTCGCGATTGTGTTCGCGCGCGTGGCGCGGCCAATGTTTGGCGTCCTGCACGATTTCCGCGTAGAGCGCACCGGCGCGGCGGCGGTCCGCGTCTTCCGGTTGCGCGGCGAGCCAGTCGGCGAACAGGCAGCGCGGCGCGACATCGGTTGCGCAGGTCAGCGAGTGTTCGAATGCCGCTCGCGCACCCGGCGCGTTCAGCGCAGCCAGCGTGCGCGCGTACAGCAGCGCCGGCTCGCCCTGATTGCGCGCGTGCGGATTGATCGAGAACAGATTCGCCAATATTGTATCGGCGGCCGTGTAGTTGCCGAGCGCGAACTGCGAGCGCGCGAGACCTATCAGTAGCGCTGGATCGTTCGCAAAGGGGCCATTCGCCGCGGCCTGAAAATGTTCGAGTGCTTCACGCGGATTGCCGGCCGCGAGCAAGGCCTCGCCGAGCCGCATCCGATGCTGCACGGTCGGCGAGCGCTCGAAAGCGGCGCGTGCTTCACGCAGCGCGCGATTCGGATCGACGAATTGGGTGATCGCCTGCGTGGCCACTCGCGCGCCGCGCGTATGGCGCAGACCCGGCAGATAGATCGCGAAGAAGTACACGACGCTGCCGAGCAGCGGAAAGGCAAACAGAATGAATAGCCAGTAGATGCCCTGGTTATTGCGCATCGCGTGAATAGCGAAAAAGATCGCAATGAAAACGTGAAGTCCAATTCCAAAGAAGTAGGGCATATCGATTCAACCTTCGAGCATGAAGAAAAGCGACGAAACTATAGCGCTCGGAATGGTAGCGGATGCGCGGCACATTCAGTTCGCCGAGCGTCAACGAGTCCCAGGTCTTGCCGCCGTACAGTAGCACGAGCGGACTGCATCGGTGCTCGTCCTTACCCGGTTCGCAGCCGCACTCGCCCTTTTCAGTCCACGTTCAGACGCAGGTGGTGAGCAGCAGCGCGGGCCCGAAGGTGATCACGCTCGCGACCAGCGCCGCGATCAGGGTCCAGACGACGACGGTATGCATGAACGAGCTGATGCGTTCGGGTCCAGGGTCGCGGGTCACGGCGCGATAGCGCCATAGCCAGCCGAGTGCGACCAAATGCAGCAGCAGAATGATCGCAAGACTCGCGCGCAGCGGGCCGGCCGGCCACGCGAACGCGCAGCCGATCGCATGCAGCGCATACAGGATCACGAACGCGAGACACCAGATCGTGAAGCCGACAGCGAGCCACCACAACCGACGTGGCGAAAGCGGACGCGCATTCATGGTCTGGCTCCCAGCATGGCGACGAGGCTCGGCAACGCGAGCACGAGTCCGAGCGCGACGATGCCCGTCGCCAGCGTGTAATCGACCCACAGGCGCGTGAGGCGCAGATCGGTCAGGCGCCGCGCGGAAACGAAGCCCGCGCCGACGCGCAGCACGTTGCTGATCAGGAACAGCAGCCCGACGCCCGCGTGAACCGCGATATACGTGAGTAGCGCCGCGGCCGTCGCGCCGAGCGCATGCTCGCGCGGATTCGGTGTCACGCCGTCGATCAGCATCACGCAGGCGACGAGCGCGACGATCAGCGCGATCGCGGAGAGCCCGATCGTGCCGTGCGGTTTGCGTTCGGCGGCGGCCGCGCGTAACGAGCCACGCGTGGCGGCTGCGGCCACCGCGAGCGCGACGACTGCGACAAGTGCGAGCAGACGGTTCGGATGCGGCGCGACCGCGGCTGGCCAGTTCGGCGCGGCGATCCACAGATAGAACGTGCCGAAGACCAGCGACGTGAACAGCGTGCCGTCCGCGACCAGCGCGCAGATCATCGAAAGCCATGACGGCGCACCGGCCACCTCGGTATGCGGCGGGACGCTGACGCCGCGCCCGACTGACAGCGCGCCGTAATCGCGCGCGTGCCCCGCGCTCTGGCCTGCGTAGATGAAGAGACCGAACGTCGCGAACGCGAATGCAACCGACAGCAGATAGAACTTGAACAGCATTGCGAGCACCGCCGCCGCGGTCACGAGTGCGGTGGCGAGTGGCAGATACGTCGAGTTCGGCAGCACGATCAGCTGCTCGGGCACGCCCGAAGTCATATGCACGCCTAGCGCCTCCTGCCAGCCGTTGCGCGTGAAGCCGAGATAGCCTTCCCCGCGCGCGAGCGAGGTAGCCAGCTGGCCGGGCGGGACCTTTTCGGATTCGGCGTCGATGTGTGGGATCGACGCGAACGCATACGGCGCGGGCGGAATCGGCATCGCCCATTCGAGCGTGGTCGATTGCCACGGGTTGCGCCGCACCCGTTGGCCGAAACGCAATTGCACGATGATGTCGATCACGACGAGCGCAAAGCCGATCGTCATCACGAAGCTGCCCACCGACGACAGCAGATTGAGCCCGTTCCAGCCTTCGTCGCCGCTATATGTGAAGATGCGCCGCGGCATTCCGAGCAGGCCAGTCAGGTGCATCATGAAGAACGTCATGTTGAAGCCGATGAACACGAGCCAGAACGCCGGCACGGAAAGCTTATGCACGGCGGTGCGCCCGGTCAGCAGCGGCAGCCAGTAATAGAACGCGGCGAGCATCGGAAACGCCAGCGCGCCGGCCACCACGTAGTGCATGTGCGCGACGACGAAGTAGGTGTCGTGCGCCTGCCAGTCGAACGGCACGATCGCGAGCATCACGCCTGTGAGCCCGCCGCACGTGAACACGAAGAAGAAGCCGAAGATGTACAGCATTGGCACATCCCAGCGCGGGCGGCCGTGCGACAGCGTGGCGAGCCACGCGAAGAACTGGATCGCGGTGGGCACCGCGACGATCGCCGAGCCCGCCGAGAAGAATGCGAGCGCCAGATGCGGAATGCCCACCGTGAACATGTGGTGCACCCAGATGCCGAAGCTCAGGAACGCGAGCGCGATGATCGCGACGACGATCGCGCGATAGCCGATCAGGCGGCGTCGCGCGAACACGGGGATCATCGTCGATAGCACGCCGGCCATCGGCAGAAAGATGATGTAGACGTCGGGGTGGCCGAATAGCCAGAACAGGTGCTGCCACAGCAGCGGATCGCCGCCACGCGTCGGATCGAAGAACGGCAGGTTGAACGCGCGCTCCACCTCGAGCAGGATCGAGCCGAGAATCAGCGGCGGAAACGCGACGATCATCATCATCGCCGTGACGAGGATGTACCACGCGAAGATCGGCATCCGATCGAGCGACATGCCCGGCGCGCGCATCTTCAGGATCGACACGACGATCTCCATCGCGAGTGACAATGCCGAAATTTCGACGAACGTGATGCCGAGCAGCCATACGTCGGCGTTCAACCCGGGCGTGTACACATTGGAGCTGAGCGGCGTGTACATGAACCAGCCGCCGTCGGGCGCGCTGCGCAGAATCAGCGACACGGTCAGGATCGTGCCGCCGAACAGATAGCACCAGTAGCCGTAAGCGGTCAGGCGCGGAAACGCGAAATCGCGCGTGCCGAGAATCTTCGGCGTCAGATAGACCGCGAAGCTTTCGACCATCGGGATCGCGAACAGGAACAGCATCATCGATCCATGCATCGTGAAGACCTGGTTATAGGTCTCGACATCCATGAAGGCCGCATGCGGTGTCGCGAGTTGTACACGCGTGAGCATGCCGAGAATCCCGGCGATCGCGAAGAACACGAACGACGTGATCATCATGCGCATGCCGAGGATCGTATGGTTGACCGCCGCGAGCTTCTGTACGCCCGGCCCGGTGCCCCAGATCGCGGCAAGCTGGCGATGCAGCCGCAGCGCGGTGATGCCCTGTGTTGGCGGCTCGACGGGCACACTCATTTCTTCACCTCCCCGTTGGCGGCGGCGCTCTTGACCGCAGCCGGAAAATCTTCCGGACGATCGACGATCACGGTGAAGTGCATCCCCGCGTGACCGATGCCGCAAAACTCATTGCATTGTCCGGCGTACCGGCCGGGCTCGTCGGCCTCGATCCGAAGCAGGTTGTGGTGGCCCGGCACGGCGTCGATCTTGCCCGCGAAACGCGGAATCCAGAACGCGTGCACGACGTCCATGCTGGTCACGGTGATGTCGACCGGCGTGCGAGCGGGCAGATGCAGAACGTTGTCGGTTTCGACGTTGCCGAGTTCCGGATAGCGGAAGGTCCATCGCCATTGCTGCGCAATCGCCTCGATGCGCGGGGGCGCATGCGCAAGCAGCGGCAGCAACAACTCGCCCGCGTACAGCGCGTAGCAGATCAACGGAATCAGGATCACCGCGGGCAGCACGAGACCGCCGAGCACGATCCAGCGCGCGGGCGGCACATGCGAGCCCCAGCCGGGCCGGAACACCGTCAGCAGAAACAGCACGAGCACCATCGCGAACAGGATCGCGGCGCCGGCCAGCATCACCCACCATAGCCCGGCGATCGATGCGGCGGCCGGACCCGATGGTTCGAGCGTCGACAGCGGCCCCGTGCAGCCGGACAACGTGGCGAGCGATCCGGCTTGGACCGCCAGACGCAAGCAGCTATGATGGTTTGCAGCACCAGGCATTCGATGCGAGGGCACGCCACCATGGCAAACAAACGTAATGCTGGAAACGAGACGCGAAGCGAAGTGATGCTCGAGCTGTTGCGGCTCGACAAGGGCTCGGCGGTGGCGCTCGTCGGTCATCCGATTCACGTGATGATGGTGCATTTCCCGATCGCGTTCGTCGTCGCGACCTTGGGCATCGACGTGATCTACTGGTGGACCGGCGACCCGTTCTGGATCCGCGCCGGCTTGTGGGCCGCCGGCTTCGCGTTCTGGAGCGGCGTCGCCGCGAGCGTGGTAGGTACCGCCGAACTGCTGCTGGTGCGCGGCATCCGCCTGAAGGAAGCGAGCTGGTCGCATGCGGTCGCCGCGATGACGCTCGTCGCGCTCGCGGGCGCGAACTGGGGTGTGCGCCTTTACTACCCCGATGAAATTCTGCCGCACGGGCTCGTGCTGTCGGTGCTCAGCTCGGTGATGACGGGCTTCGCCGGCTGGCACGGGGGCAAGCTCGTGTTCGATCATGGCGTGGGGATTCTCGTTTCGCCAAAGGAGTGATGCAGCCAGCGGCCAAGTCCCCCGGGCTCGAACAGATGCGGGGCCAGCAGGTTCGAGTCGATATGGGGCTTGGCCAGCACGATCCAGATGATCGCGACGATCACGACCAGATAAGCGATGGTCAGCGCAATCGCCGAGGCACGGCCGAACCGGCCGTCGGGCAGATACAGATCGTGCAATACCAGCCCGGCCAGCACGTGCAGCATCGCCATGATGCCGACGAACACCATCTTCGCGGTGAACCATTCAACGAAGGTAGCTTGCAGAAAAATCAGCGCGGTGCCACTCGCAATCGCGACGAAAGCGGCGGGCGAGGTCAGTTCCACGAACACGAGACGCGTGATGCGGTGCAGCCGGTCGAGCTCGGTGCCGGCCGCGAGCCCGCGACGTTGCCGAAACAGATACGGCAGCACGAGCAACCCGGCCGACCAGATCGCGATGGCGGCCAGATGAATGAACTTCAGAAGGGTCGTCACAGCGCCGGCTCTCTGACGCGCAGGCTTGACCAGACGAGTGAAAGTCCTGCCGCGAGATAAGGGATCATCGCCAGTACCCACATCAACAGTCCTGCGAGTTGCTGGTCGGCGAGTGGCGTGAGCCCCCATGCGGCGGTGGTCGCGAAGTGTGCGACATAGAGCGGCACCGGCGCGAACACGATCAGCGCGCCGAGCAAACCCATCTGGCCGATGGTCGCGACGAGCGCCATCAGCGCGGGGCCGGTCGGCAGCAACGGCGATAAGATGCTGCGCCAGATGAGCCATGCACTGCCAAGCAAACTGATCTGCATCAGCCAGTAGCCCGGCACGCTCGACAGTCCCCACGCATAAGGTCCCGGCGCATGCCACAGCCAGATGATCACCGCATGCGCTGCGACCACCGGCACGAGCGGCGGATGCGCGAGGCGCGGCAGCGGAAACGCAACGGCGAGCAGCGGCGCTACTGCGGCGATCAGAATGACGTGATGAGTGACGCGCGCGGAGAACAATGCCGAGGACAACGCGCAAAGCGGCGACACGAACACGAGAGCCATCAGCGCGACGGCGCCCCATCCCGCCCGTGCATTCGCCGAGCGGCCGCTTGCCACGACCCATGCGAGCGCCGCGAGCGCGATTAGCAATGGCGGATCCGTATTCCAGCGCAACCACAGGCTTTCGGGGACAGCCGCGGGACCACAGTAGGCGACAGGAAAATATGGCATGGCGCGATGTCTTCAACGAGTCCAGGTGTTTCTTTAGTACACGCAAGCAAAAGCGTGACAGATAACACCTTTGAAATGTCGGGACGGCTCACGATCCAACTGATCGCTTGTGTACTCTAGCGCAAATAATCTTTTTTAGGGACGGCTATCTGATTCGTGCAAGTTTTTGCGTGACAGAATGTTTTCAATTTGTCGCTCGCACTCTTTTTGCCAGCGGGATAAAGGCTAATGTAATGGCGGCGATAAGATTGCAATGGTGCGGCGCAATACTTCACGCGCAGTCTGCCCAGCATACTATGATGAAATCATGTGACGGAGACCCGCCATGTTTCATGATCCCATTCGAATTCCCGCAATCATCGAATTGTCATTGCTTGCGATCGTGCTGATCGTTGTCAGCATCCTGCGCGTGAGGCAGCAAAGGGAGCGGGCGCGAAACCGGGCAATGGCGGAGAAGCGACGGTCTGATAAAACACGAATGTAATATTCGCTTTTACTGCATCTTTAATGCTTCTCTATTCAGATATGTTGCAGATCTTTGCCACTTCTATTGACGGTTTTTTCGACGTGGCGTGCAGCCACGCCGATCGAGTTATAGCGCTGGACGCTCCAGTTGGACCCACTGCTGCACGCTTGCGCGCTGCCATTGTTGCATGGCGTAGTCCTTGAGCTTCTGCGGAACGGGATCGGCATTCAGCACGAGGCGATTGAGCATCAATGCGAGGTCCATATCGGCTATGCACCACTCGCCGAACAGATTTGGCGAATCGGCTGGAAGCAATGCGTCGGCGGCGGCGAAGAGTTTTTGAGCCGCTTGCTGTGCGCGCGACGAAAGCGGGCCGCTGCGCGATCCGTAGAAAATAACTTCGGTGGAACGCTCCTCGCGAATCGGCAGCAGATCGCTGCGCAGCCAGGCCTGCACCTGGCGCGCTCGCGCGCGCAGACGCCGATCCTGCGGATAGACCGGAGTATCCGGGAAAGTCTCGTCGAGGTACTCGGTGATCGCGGACGACTCGGATAGCGCGAAGTCTTCGTGTATCAGCGTCGGCACACGGCGTGTCAAGGAAAGGGTCGCGTAGTCGGTGGCGAGATTCGCTTTGCTAGCGAGATCGATGGTCGAAAGGTCATACGGCAAGCGCTTTTCGTGAAGCGTCACGAAGACGGACATCGCGTAGGGGCTCGCGAATTGGGTGTCCGTGTACAGCTGGAGGCGGTCTTGTGGCATACGGGCTCCGTTTCGTTAGTCAACGATGTCGAGATTGGAATACTAACCGCCCGTTGCGCGCTGTGCGGCGTTTCACCAGTGCGGATTGGCCATCTCGCAGGCCAGCAGACAGCCTAACGCCGACACGGAGCCGCCGAACAAAATCGCGCGAGGGGCTTCAAAAAAATAATTTAGCTGATACAATGGCGCCCCTCTGCCCAGGTGGCGAAATTGGTAGACGCACTATCTTGAGGGGGTAGCGCCGAAAGGCGTGTGGGTTCAAATCCCGCCCTGGGCACCATTTCGAATCGTCGGTTCGAATCTTCAAGCGCTTCGCGCTTTCTTCAGACAACGGCGGCCCGTACCAGACCATCGCGTTGTCTCTGCTTCTTCTGCGGCTCACTTTCATCGCTCAGAACTCGTTCCGATAGGCAAATAGCCCCGGAAGCCCGCCGCTCATCACGAATAGAATCTTCTGTCCCGCAGAATACTTGCCCGTATTCACGTTTTCGACGACACCCGCAAATGCCTTGCCGCTATACACGGGATCAAGCAGTAGACCTTCCGTCGCTGCCATCAACCGAACCGCAGCGCGCATGTTATCGGTCGGAATGCCATAGCCGGGTCCAAGCTGCGCTTCGTCGATCGAGATCGCGTCATCACTCACGCTAAGGCTTCGATCGATCAGTCGAACCGTCTGATTCGCTTTCTCCAAAGTAACCGTGCGCGCATGGCCGGCATTCCCATACACCGTGAATGCGGCAAGACGTGACGGATCGAGGCCCAGCGCAACAAAACCCGCAACCAGTCCCGCATGCATGCCGCCGCTTCCGTTCGGCACCACGATGCGATCGAAAGCCACGTTTTGCGCGTGCGATTGCGCGACGATTTCAGCGGCGCAGTCTGCATAGCCGAGGCAGCCGACCGGGCTCGAACCACCCAACGGACACACATACACGTTACGGCCCTGCGCTCGCAATTCGCTCGCGCGTTCCTCGGCGAATTGCAGTGCGTTGGCCGTGCCGGGAAGATCATGTACGCGCGCATCGAATAGCGCATCGAGCAGCACGTTGCCGTTCTCCATGTAGTCGTGATCGGAACGGGGCACGGCTCTCGTCAGCACCAGCTCGCATTGAAGTCCGACGCGAGCCGCCGCGGCCGCCGTCAGGCGCGCATGGTTCGATTGACGTGCGCCGACGGTAATGATGGTGTCCGCGCCACACGCGAGCGCTTCGCCAATCAGGAATTCGAGCTTGCGCAACTTGTTGCCGCCGCCACCCAGTCCCGTCAGATCTTCTCGTTTGACGTAGATGTCCGCGCCGCCGAGGCGAGCGCTCAGACGCGCAAGGTGCTGAATTGGCGTCGGACCTTCCAGAAGCGCGTAGCGCGGAAACTTTGATAAATCCAAGTGGTGCGATGAGGCGGAATTCATGGTCGTATGCGGGCGAGAGAGTTGAAAGAGACGCTTCTATTCACTTGACCGACGCAAAGTTTGCTTGGAGTACTCAATGCGTCAACGTCCGTATTCCAGCCAGCAATTTATCAACTTCGGCGTCGGTGGTCAGATAGCTAACCGATGCGCGCGCGATCTGCGTCAGCCCTCTGATCGTCATATCGAACGGTGTATATGCGACGCCATTCGAGCCGATCGTGATGCCCTGCGCAGCCAATTCGCGTCGCACCGACATGGCGTCGAGTCCGGCGACGTTGAACGACACCAGACCGGATCGTTCGACACCCTGGTCGAGTACGGACACGCCCGGCATCGCGGCCAACCGCTCGCGCAATGTCTGCGCGGTCCGATCGATCTGCGCGCGGATGTTGTCGATGCCGATTTCCAGCGCTTCGTCCAATGCATTCGCCAATCCGCAATGCAGTGCAATCGACGCTTCCGATGATTCGAGACGCGCGGCATCGTCGCGCAGTACCGGTTCGCCATTGGCGTCGAGCGGCGCGGAATAAGTGTCGACGAAGGCCGGCGTCAAGCGGGGCAGAAAATCCCGCCGGACGTATAACAGTCCGGTGCCGCGCGGTCCGCGCAGTGCCTTGCGGCCCACGCCCGCCAGCACATCGCAGCCGACTTCGACGACGTCGATCGGCAGTTGCCCGATGGCCTGCGCCGCATCGATGAAATACGGAATGCCGTGACGGCGCGCTACCTGCCCAATCGCGGCAGCCGGATTGATCAGTCCGCCATTGGCCGGCAGCCACGTGAGTGCAATCAGTCGGACCCGGTCGTCGAGCATCGCTTCGAGTGCGCGAGGATCAACCCTGCCGCTGGCATCGGAAGGAATCGTCTCTATCGATGCGCCCGCGCGCTGCGCCAGAAGACGCATCGTCGCGAGATTGCCGCCCCATTCGTGCCGCGCGACGAGGATGCGTTGCCCCTCGCGCCACGGACCCAACGCCGCGAAAGCTGCGCCCCATCCCGACGAGTTGCCGGTCGTCAGTGCGATCTCGGCTGGCTGAGCGTTCAGCAGTCGCGCGGCGAGCGTGCGCGCCCGCTCGGTCTGTTCGCCGGCAGCCGCGCCTGCTTCCATGGGTCCCATCGACGCTTCCCGCAACAGATGCGCGTGAATCGCTTCGAGCGTGGCGGCCGACGGCAGCGACGCGCCCGCATGATTGAAATGCGTGGTACTGAGGACACCGGGTGTGCGGGCACGTATTGCGTCGATGGCTGCGGGCGACAGCGGAGAGGACATTGGCGGCTCCGAGTGTATGAGTGGAATTCAGGCATTCTTCAATGCGACAACCGCTTCGACTTCGACGGCGACTCCCGCCGGAAGCGACGCGACACCGACCGCGCTGCGTGCGTGACGGCCGGCGTCGCCGAAGATTTGCACCATCACGTCCGACGCACCATTGGCAACCGTGCTCTGCGCAGTGAATGCCGGTGTGCTCGCGATGAACACGTTCAGGCGCACGACACGGGCCACGCGTTCAAGCCGGTCGCCTGTCGCCGCGACGATCTGCGCGACCACTCCGAGCGCCGACAGCCGCGCGGCCTGAGCGCCTTCGGCGTCGCTGATATTGTCGCCGAGACGCCCGGGATATGCAGGCTGTCCGTTGTTGCGCGAAATCTGACCGGAAATGTAAAGCAGATTGCCTTCTTGCACGAATGGTACGTAATTGGCGGCGGGTGCGGCCGCGGATTCGAGCGTCAGGCCGAGGCTGGCGGCGCGGGAGTTAATCGAGGAGGTCATCGGAAGGGTACCGTTTTAGTGACGGGAAAGCTTCGATGCTATCGATTCGCGCCGCACCCGACCAACGAATTATCGTGCCCGACGCATGAGCCAAACTAATGCGTTCAGCCGAGCCGGTCCTGCTGCGCCGTTTGCATGATCCACGAGCGGAACGCGGTCGCGGCGGCGTCGAGCTTGCCTTTGCGCGTGACGAGCCACCAGCCGATGCGCGGATCGTCGAGCACCGCGTCGGGCAATGCCGGCACCAGCGAGCCTTGCGCGAGCTGCTGCGCGATCAGCCGATGGCGGCCCATTGCGATGCCCTGTCCGGCCAGCGCCGCTTCGACGACGATGTTGTAGTCATGCAATTGCACGCGTTGCGCGTCGCCGAGAGCGAGGCCGGCATGACGCGACCATGCTTCCCATTCGAACGAATGCGTCGAATACGAAATCAGCAGCGGGAAACGCAGCAGGTCCAGTGCTTTGCGCGGACGCTTTCTGCCGGCAAGCAGCGACGGACTGCACACCGGCGAAAGACGCTCGGACATGAGCCTTTGCGAAGCGACACCCGGCCAGCCGCCGCGTCCATAACGAATCGCCACGTCGACTTCGCCGCCCGGCACATCGGCGAGTGCGATGTCGGGCCGCAATTGCAGTTCGATGTCCGGATGCGCGAGCGGGAACGTATGCAGACGCGACGCGAGCCAGCGACTCGCGAATGAAGACAGCAGGCCCACGTTCAGCGTTTTGCGTTCGGTGGAGAATGCGCGCACTTCGCTGGTGCCGAGCCGCAGCAGTTCGAACGCCGCGTGGACTTTCGCATAGTACGCGCGGCCGGTCCCGGTGAGTTCAATCGCGCGCGTTTGGCGCTCGAATAGCGCAATACCCAGATCGGCTTCGAGCTTCTGGATATGGTGGCTCACCGCGCTTTGCGTGACGAACAGTTCTTGCGCCGCGCGGCTGAAACTCAGGTGGCGCGCGGCGGCTTCGAAGGCGCGCAGCGAAAGCAGAGGCGGCAAGGGTCGGGCGGTGCGCATCGAATCGGGCGATAACAGCGTGAGCGAAGTCTGCCGTTATACGCCTGATGCGACGCAATTAGAACCCTTACCGTCGACCTTCATTCCTGCCACGCCGCGCCTTCCGGATACCAGTACTTGTCCAACGTCCCTTGAATCATCTCGATGCTATAGCCCGGCCGTTGCGGCGGCATGTAGTGCCCGTTGCGTATTACCACGGGGTCCACGAAATGCTCGTGCAGATGATCGACATATTCGAGCACGCGATTTTCGAGCGACGCCGACACACAGATATAGTCGAACAGCGAAATATGCTGCACGTACTCGCACAAGCCGACGCCACCCGCATGCGGGCACACCGGCACTCCGAACTTCGCGGCCATCAGCAGTACGACGATCACTTCGTTGAGTCCGCCGAGCCGGCAACTGTCGATCTGGCAGAAGTCGATGGCTTGCGCCTGCAGCAGTTGCTTGAACATCACGCGATTGTGGCAATGCTCGCCGGTTGCGACGCCGATCGAGCCGAGCCGCCGGCGAATCGCCGCATGACCGAGGATGTCGTCGGGACTGGTGGGTTCCTCGATCCACCACGGGTCGAACTCGGCGAGACGACGCATGTTCGCGATCGCTTCATCGACGTCCCATACCTGGTTCGCATCCATCATCAGCTTCAGGTTCTCGCCGATCTCTTCGCGCAGAATGCGCGCGCGCCGCACGTCTTCTTCCAGGTCGCCGCCGACCTTCTGCTTGAAATGCGTCCATCCCTGCGCGACGCCTTCGCGCGCGAGCCGGCGAATCTTGTCGTCGTCGTAACCGAGCCAGCCCGCCGAAGTGGTGTAGGCCGGATAGCCATGCGCGAGCATTTCCTTTTCACGCTCGCCTTTGGTTTTCGCATGACGATGCAGCATCGCAAGTGCTTCGTGCGGTGTGATCGCATCGGTCACATAGCGAAAGTCGAGGCAGCGCACGAGTTCTTCCGGAGTCATGTCGACCAGCAGCTTCCAGACCGGCTTGCCGACGGATTTCGCCCACAAGTCCCACACCGCGTTCACGACCGCCGCGGTGGCAAGGTGAATCGCGCCTTTGTCCGGGCCGATCCAGCGCAGTTGGCTATCCGAAGTAAATGCACGCCAGAAAGCGCCCATATTCGCGGCGATATCTTCGAGCTTTTTGCCGACGATCAACGGCGTGAGTGCATTCACGGCACTCACGCAGATTTCATTGCCGCGGCCAATCGTGAACGTGAGGCCGTGGCCGGTTAGATTCGGCGTGTCGGTTTCGAGCGTGACGTAGGTGGCGGAGTAGTCCGGCGCGGCATTCATCGCGTCCGAACCGTCCAGCGAACGTGAGGTGGGGAACCGGATGTCCCGAACGGACAGCCTTGTGATCGTCGTCATCTGCGCACCCTCCGGGGCTATGGCTATCGGCTTGTCCGTCTGCGGACGCAGACGGATCGGCTGCCTGCGCACGTCTCCATGCGCGCGTTTCTGCCGCGTGTACGGGTAAGCCCTTGGTTCCCAGATACCAGGCATCCCTAGGTATTCCCCAGGCATTTGTACGCGTTGACAACGCGGCATTCACTTTCTAGCATGCTAGCATGTTCTCTCGAAATCAAGGCCTCCGTGAACTCGTCAGCCGAACTGGAGAATGCCGCCGGCAGTCCTTATGTCGCACTGCAAAAAGTTGGCGGCGGCGAGCGCGGCAGTTTGACCGACGCGGTCGAGGCGGCGTTGCGAGAAGCGATTGTTACCTTGGCGTTGGAACCCGGCATGATGATCGACAAGATGGCCGTGTGCGAAAGGATGGGCGTGTCGCGCTTTCCGGTGTCGTCCGCGTTGGCAAGGCTTGCGCATGCGGGTCTCGTCGAGGTATTGCCGCAGCGCGGCACGCGCGTCAAACCGATTGCGCTCGACGACATCCGCCAGCATCTGTTCATCCGCAGCGCACTGGAAGTCGAGACGGTGCGCGGCGTGGCGCGAATGCACGACCGGGCGACGCTGGACGCGTTGGCCAGCAATCTCGACCAGCAGCGCAGTCTGGCTGGAAGTGGTGAACGTCTGGCGTTTCATGCGCTCGATCTGGCTTTCCATGAAATCCTGCTCGACGCGGTGAAGCTGCCGCGCGTGAAGGAAATCGTCGCGGTGTCGCGCAATGCGCTGGATCGCGCGCGGCAATTGCTCGCAAGTCCGGAACGGCTCGTGCATACGCTGGAAGAGCACGAGAGCATCTTCAAGGCCCTTTGCGCCGGCGACGGCGATGCGGCGGCCAAAGCGATGCACGATCATCTCGACCAGGTGGTCGCCGAATTGCACCGGTCCGCAAAAGAGAGGCCCGACCTGTTCGCGCCTTGAATGAAAGCTGCAATGAAAGCCGTTGTCGAGTCGTAAGAAGCTCCACCGAAAAAGCGTTGGTGATATAGGCAGCCGTCGACAGATCAGCACATGAACCCACTCATTTCCGTCAACAAGCTTTGCAAGAGCTTTCCGGGCGTAAGAGCACTTCATGACGTCCGCTTCGAACTCATGGCCGGCGAGGTCCACGCGCTGATGGGCGAGAACGGCGCGGGGAAGTCTACGCTGATGAAGATTCTTGCCGGCGTCTATACGCGCGATTCCGGCGAAATTCTCTTCGACGGCAAACCCGTCGACTTTCAAGGTCCGCGCGACGCGCAAGCGGTCGGCATCGGCATCATTCATCAGGAACTGCAACTGATGAATCATCTGAGCATCGCGCAGAACATCTTTATCGGCCGGGAGCCGCGCAAGGGTCTCGGTCTGTTCCTCGACGAAGACAAGCTGAATGCGCAGGCACGCGAGATCCTGGCCCGCATGCACGTGAAGCTCGATCCGCGCACGATAGTCGGCACATTGACCGTCGCGAGTCAGCAGATGGTCGAGATCGCGAAAGCCCTGTCTTTCGATTCGCGCGTGCTGATCATGGACGAACCCACCTCCGCGCTCAACGATGCCGAGATCGCCGAGCTGTTCCGGATCATCCGTCAATTGAGAGAGCGCGGCGTCGGCGTCGTCTATATCTCGCACAAGATGGACGAGCTGAAGCAGATCACCGATCGCGTCACCGTGATGCGTGACGGCGAGTATGTGGCCACCGTGCCGACCGAGGGCACCAGCGTCCAGACGATCATCGGCATGATGGTCGGACGCACGTTGGGCGACATGACGCCGGTCGAGAGCGCGCCGGTAAAAGGCGAAGTCGCACTCGAAGTGAAGAATCTCGTCGCGGGTCCGCTCGTGCGCGACGTCAGTTTCGAATTGCGCAAGGGCGAAATACTCGGCTTTGCCGGCTTGATGGGTGCGGGCCGTACGGAGGTCGCGCGTGCGGTGTTCGGCGCCGACCCGATCGAATCGGGCGAGATCTTTGTGAAGGGCGTGAAGGCGTCGATCAAAAGGCCCAGTGATGCGGTCAAGCGTGGCATCGGCTACCTGTCGGAAGATCGCAAGCGCTTCGGCCTGGCTACGGGAATGGATGTCGAATCGAACATCGTGATGTCCGATCTCGGCAAGTTCCTGTCGCTCAATATGTTCCTGCGCAGCGGGCAGATTCGCAAAAGAGCGCAGCACTTCATCAAGCTGCTTGCGATTCGCACGCCTTCGGCGACGCAGCAGGTTCGGCTCCTGTCGGGCGGCAATCAGCAGAAGATCGTGATTGCGAAATGGCTCGAGCGCGATTGCGATGTCCTGTTCTTCGACGAACCGACGCGCGGCATCGACGTCGGCGCGAAAAGCGAAATCTACAAGCTGCTGCGCTCGCTGGCGGCGCAAGGCAAGGCGATCGTGATGATCTCCTCCGAGCTGCCCGAAGTTCTGCGCATGAGCGACCGCGTCGTCGTGATGTGCGAAGGGCGCATTACCGGCGAACTGTCTGCCAGCGAAGCGACGCAGGAGCGCATCATGCATCTCGCGACGCAGCGCGAATCCCTGAAAACGGCACAAGCCTGAAGAGGTCTATGACATGACAATGCAAACGGATACCGCGGCGCTGGACAACGAACGGCGCACTTCCGGGCTGAAAGCGCGAATCTTTGCGCCAACCGCCGTGCAAAAGATGCTCGCGTTCGCGAGCCTCATTCTGCTGCTGGTGTTCTTCAGCTTCGCGTCACCGGCCTTCATGCAGATGGACAACATCCTCGGCATTTTGCAGGCGACTGCCGTGAACGGCGTGCTGGCGATCGCGGCCACGTTCGTGATCATCACGGGCGGTATCGATCTGTCGGTCGGTACGTTGATGACGTTCACCGCCGTGATTTGCGGTGTATTTCTCACGTACTGGCATCTGCCGATGTGGATGGGCGTACTCGCGGCACTGGCGACGGGCGCGGTGTGCGGCACGATCTCGGGCACGCTGACCGCGAAAATGAAGATCCCGCCATTCATCGCGACGCTCGGCATGATGATGCTGCTCAAGGGGCTTTCGCTCGTCGTGTCGGCCGACAAGCCGATCTATTTCACCGATACCGAGAACTTCTACCGTATTTCCCAGGACTCGCTGATCGGCTATTTTCTGCCGAGCGTGCCGATTCCGAATGCGGTACTGATCCTGTTCTTTCTCGCGATCGTCAGTTCCGTTACGCTCAATCGCACCGCGCTCGGCCGCTATACGTTCGCACTCGGCAGCAATGAAGAGGCGGTGCGGCTCTCGGGCGTCAATGTCGATCGCTGGAAGATCGCAATTTACGGCGTGGGCGGCGCGATCTGCGGCATCGCGGGTCTGTTGATCGCGTCGCGGCTCAATTCCGCGCAGCCGGCGCTCGGTCAGGGCTACGAGCTCGATGCGATCGCCGCAGTCGTGATCGGCGGCACGTCGTTGAGCGGCGGTTCGGGCACGATACTCGGAACCATCATCGGCGCTTTCATCATGAGCGTGCTGACCAACGGGCTGCGCATCATGTCGGTCGCGCAGGAGTGGCAGATCGTCGTGACGGGGTTGATCATCATTCTGGCGGTGTACGCGGACATCCTGCGGCGCAGCCGGGGAAGTTGATGTAGCAGCAAGGAAGCAGCAAATAAGCAGGGAACGCAGGAGCAGCAGAGAGAGGGCACGTGAAGGCTCCCTCGAAAGCTCGATAGCGGCTTGAAAGCCCAACCATTGGAGGAGGCCCCATGTTGAAGAGAAGACTAATCGGTATCGTGGTCGGTGTCGGTGCGCTCGTTGGCGGAAGCAGTCTCGCGTATGCGGATGAGCCGTATATTCCGCTTATTTCGAAAGGCTTCCAGCATCAGTTCTGGCAAGCCGTCAAATTGGGTGCCGAGCAGTCCGCGAAAGCGAACAACGTCAGGATCACGTTCGAGGGACCGGAAACGGAAGCGATGGTCGACAAGCAGATCGACATGCTGTCGGCCGCGCTAGCGAAGAAACCGCAGGCGCTCGGTATCGCGGCGCTCGACAGCAAAGCGGCCATCCCCTTGCTCAAGCGCGCCCAGAACGACAAGATTCCGGTGATCGCATTCGACTCTGGCGTCGACAGCGATATTCCGTTGACGACCTGCGCAACGGACAACGTCGCCGCCGCCGCGCTCGCCGCGGACAAGATGGCCGAGTTCATCGGCAATTCCGGTGAAGTCGGTGTGATCGTGCACGACCAGACCAGCCGCACCGGTGTCGATCGCCGCGACGGTTTCGTCAATCAGATCAAGTCGAAGCACCCGAACATCAAGATCGTCTCCGTGCAATACGGCGCCGGCGACCACCTGAAGTCGGCGGAAATCGCCAAGGCCATGATCCAGGCGAATCCGAACCTGAAGGGCATCTTCGGCGCGAACGAAGGTTCCGCGGATGGCGCGGCGATTGGCATCAAGGAGTCGGGTAAGAAACTCGTGCTGATCGGCTTCGACTCCGGCAAGGAGCAGAAGGACAACATCATGTCGGGCTTGATGGCCGGCGCGATTACGCAGAATCCGGTCGGTATCGGCAAGTGCACGGTCGACTCGGCGGTCAAGGCACTGCATGGCGAGAAGCTGCCGAAGAAGATCGATACCGGTTTCTACTGGTACGACAAGACCAACATAAACGATCCGAAGATCGCGGCCGTGCTGTACGACTAAGCAAGGCCGGCGATCGCGACTCGGGAAGCCGGGAACGCGGAAATCATCACGGAGGAAGAGCCACGCTCTTCCTCTTTTTTATTGTCTTTGCGCAACATCGGAATGACGCCGCACCGAGCAGGGCGCTGCGCCGCAACAACGTGCTATCCGAAACGACCGCACCGGTCGCGCGACTGCGCAATAGCGGCGGTCCAGTGCTTTAAAAACGCGGCTAATAGTCATTTCACGCCATTGCCCGCATTAATCTGATATTTTATGTTTATGTAATCGCCGCACGAGCCGTCCATTCGCATGCCGATTCGGACCCACTAACCGTCGAATGCGCAGGTCATGGCTTTTACCGAACCAAGGTCTCCATTTTTCAAGTGGCTCGTGTCCTCGGCTCAGAACCTGAGTCCGGACAACCGGCAGATTCTGCTTGCTAATCTGTTTACGCGAACCGCTTCGATCATATTCGCATCGATTTGCGAAATCAGCGTTTGCGCGACTGCGTATTATCTCTATCCAATACCGCTGTATGCCGCGTGGGGCATTGCGGTCGTCGCATTGCTGATCGCGCGGCTCCTGTTGATCTGGCTATGCCGCACGCGCGCCGCAAAAGGGCTACCCACACCGACTTCCGCGTTTCTCTTTGCGAGTCTGTTGTGGAGCGCGCTATTCGGTTTCGGCACATTTCTGTGCAATATCAGCGGGAGTCCCACGCTTTTTCTGCTTGGAAACGTTTGCGCGGTCGGTGTGATTGGCGGATTGGCCGGACGCAATGCGAGCACACCGCGGCTTGCGTTATTGCAGATCGTTTTTATTCTGAGCTTTCTGAGTATCGGTGCGGCGATGTCGCCGGGCAATGGCAAGCTCGTGTTGCTGTTTCAGGCACCGTTTTGCGCGGCCGGTTTTTTCACGGTTGCGCTGCGCAGCAATCGCGACACCGTCGCGCTGCTGCTCGCGCGCGAAAACAGCCATCGCCTCGCGCGCCAGGACAGCCTGACCGGCTTGCCGAATCGCGCGCGCATCAGCGAGTTGCTGCTCGAGCGCACCGGCGAGAGTTCGACCGGGCAGGGCGGAGCGTTTGCGGTACTGCTGATCGACCTCGATGGCTTCAAGGCGATCAACGACAGCCTCGGTCATGCCGCCGGCGACCAGATCCTGCAGGAAACGTCGACGCGATTGCGCGACCTGCTGCCAAGCGGCGACCAGGTTGGCCGCCTCGCGGGCGACGAGTTCGTGGCGATTTCGGACGACACCGGGCAGCTTCGCGACGTGCGCGTGCTGGCCGATCGCATCGTCAGAACGCTGGCGCGGCCGTTCGTGCTGAGCGAAGCGCTCGTGCATATCGGCGCGAGCGTCGGTATCGCGCTGTACCCGGAGCATGCCAAAACGGGTCCGCAATTGCTGATCTGCGCCGACCGCGCGCTGTATGGCGTCAAGCGCAGCGGCAAAAGCGCGTTTGCGATTTTCGATGCCGAGAAGCACGTATCCGACGAAAGCCTGAGCCTGCTGCGCAGCGACCTCGAAGGCGCGCTGAAGTCGTTCGATGGTTTGCGCATGGAGTATCAGCCGATCATCGATCTTCACACCGGCGCAGTGGCGGGCCGCGAGGCGCTGATTCGCTGGGCTCATCCGACGCGCGGCGAGTTGTCGCCGTCGGCGTTCATTCCAACCGCCGAGCGCACCGGCCTGATTCTCCTGTTGGGCGAATGGGTGCTGCTGCAATCGTGCATGGCGGCGTCGACGTGGCGCGACAAGGTGATCGTTGCGGTCAACGTATCGCCGGTGCAGTTGCGCGAGGAATCGTTCGCATCGACGGTGACGGCAATACTTCGGAAAACGCGGCTACCGCCGACGCGGCTCAATCTCGAGGTCACGGAAACGGCACTGCTGAACGACGACGAAGTGACCCGCCGCAATATCACCCGGTTGCGCGCGTTGGGTATCGGGCTGGCGCTCGACGACTTCGGCACCGGCTTTTCGACGATGTCGACGCTGGTGCGCTTCTCGTTCGACAAGCTGAAGATCGACAGCTCTTTCGTGCGCGAGGCCGTGCATGGTCGCGAATCCGCGGCCGTGGTGCGCGGCATCGTCGCGCTCGCGCGCGAGATCGGCATGCCGACCACGGCCGAGGGCATCGAAACCCAGGAACAGCTCAACTTCGTGCGCGTATGCGGTTGCACGCATGCGCAGGGTTATCTGCTGGGCAAGCCGATGAGCAGCGAAGAAATCGAGCAGTGCGAAGCCGTGCTCGATGCGCGTGTCGCCGACAAGGCCGCGCCCGCGGACTTTTGATAACCGTTACCGATGCGATCGAGGTCGTGATGTCATCTCCCTTGCAATTCCAATTGCGGATCACTGCGTCGGCGGCGCTCGCCAACTCGCTGCGCGCGGACCCTTCGTGCGCCGCGCATCCCGCACTTCATGCCCTTTTGCAAACGCATCACGCAACGCTCAAATGCCAGTTCGATGCATTCGCCGACTACGTGAGCGAAGCGGAAAGAATGGGCGCAGAAAACTACCCGCTTTATCAATGGACGCGGCAGACCATCGAGAACCCGGAGAAGAAAGCGAAATACCTGCAGTCGTTCACGCTCTATGTGAATGGCGACGAAGTGTATGACAAGGATGTCGCCGATGCGCTCGAAGTCGGCTTGTCGAAATTGATCGACGCGAACGGCATTGTTCGTGTGTCGAGGTTCGACACAAATCCCGCCAACAATCCACAGCCGCCCGCGCGCATGTGAGGCGGCCGTTTAAATTTCACTCTGAAAGCTTCACGGTCAAGCGACTTAACATTTGACGACACGCCACGAAGTTCGTGAGACGATGCCATTTCACTTATTTTTGTGGGAGTGCGACATGGGACTTCTGGACGAAGTGGGCAAGATCGCCGGTGCGGTCGCCGCCGTTGAAGCCGCGGAGAAAGTCGATCCGCAAGCGGGTCTGCTGACCAAAGGCATCGCCGCTATCGCTGGATTCGAAGGCGCCGGCAAGCTCGAAGAGCTGGTGGAAAAGAAAGAAGAGGAGAAGCAGGACGACGCCGACAACGCTCAAGCCGCGGACGATACGAGTTCGCAAACCTGAGCGGCGCTCAGGCGGATTGCCGGTTGCATGCGCGTGATCGAATTGCGCGCTGCACCGGCAATTCGTTTTTATGAGCGGTTCAATCTCAATCCCCAGCTCCCGCTGTTCTCCCGATGTTTTCATCGGGCTGTCATCGCCGTCCGGCTACGATCGTCCGTCACTTCACTTCCGCGCTCGCCCCGCGGGGCGTTGTTTTGCGCTGGCATTCTTCCACCTGAACAACCATCCGGACATGTCGAACAGAAAAATCGTCAAGACAACGCCTGCCGACGAGGGCCGCTCACCACGAGCGGCCCTTGTTTTTCGCGGTCACCGCAAAAAACAATACCCCATTCATTTTGTTACACGTCTTACCGCGATGGACTGTCGCAGTTACAAAGGCCTTTCGAAAGCCCCGCTATACTCGGCG
The DNA here is from genome assembly GCF_040948665.1 of Paraburkholderia sp. BR14320. Lineage (NCBI taxonomy): Bacteria > Pseudomonadati > Pseudomonadota > Betaproteobacteria > Burkholderiales > Burkholderiaceae > Paraburkholderia > Paraburkholderia sp. BR14320. Next base: position 90,024 of record NZ_JBFPKG010000007.1, on the reverse strand, counting down.
CCGTCTCACTAAAACAAAGACCCGATATGTCCAAGAAGATCATCCAGATGGTTGCCGTGGCCGCATTGAGCGCCGCGGCGTCGTTGCCGGCCCTCGCCGGTGATATGAACAACATGCTCGGCGGCGCGCTCGGTGGCGTGGCCGGCGCGGCAGTCGGCGGCGCGGTGGGCGGCAGCACCGGCGCGGTGATCGGTGGCGCGGTGGGCGGTGGTGCGGGCGGCGCGGTCACGTCGAATCGTCGCGAACGTACCGGCGCGATCATCGGCGGCGCGCTCGGTGGCGGCGCGGGCACCGCAGCCGGCAACGCGATGGGCGGCCGCACTGGCGGCCTCGTCGGCGCGGCGCTGGGCGGTGGCGCGGGTTCGGCGCTCGGCGGCAACATCTCCCGCTCGAACTCGTACGCCGACGACTACTCGCGCGGCTACTATTCGGGCAAGCGCCATCACAAGCATCGCCATTACGACTGAGATGGCTTGACATCGACGGGACCGGTCCGCGTGCGCATCAAAAGCGGACGCGCCGGCCCTCGTCCATCACGCATGCAAGACCAGTTTCTGAACACGCCAGTTCAGCAACTCGGCAACGAATAAGACGTTTTCCGAAGGGCACGCCATCTCGTGAATCCAGCCGAACTGTTTCGGCTGTTTGCCCGCTTTGCCGAGTACGCCGAGCACTTTGCCATCGAGCGTCATCTTGTAGATGCGGCCCGGAAACGCGTCGGCGCTATAGAGCACCTGATTCGGTCCCGGCGAAATACAGATCGCCCAAGGCGAGCCCGGCGCGAACGTGCCCGCGGCGAGCTCCGCTTCGCTCGGCATGTTGCCGATCGCGGGGCGCGCGTCCGGCGGCACCGGCACGTCGATCGTGAACTGGCGCAGGAACGTGCCCTCGGTATCGAACACCTGGATGCGCCGGTTGCTGCGATCGGCCACGTACACGTGGTCGTGCGCATCGACTGCGATGCTATGGGGTGTATGGAACTGCCCTGGTCCGGTGCCGCGATCACCCCATGACTTCAGCCAGTTGCCGTCGCGATCGACCTTCGCGACGCGCGAGTTGATGTACCCGTCGCTGATATAGGTGTTGCCCGCCTTGTCCCACGCGACGTCGGTCACCTGGCGAAAGCGTCCGGGTTCGGACGGCAGCGGCGGGTTGGGATGCTTGAGCGGCGCGGTCTCTTCGTCCGATGCTTCCTGCTTGCGGCCGAACACCATCGCGACCCGTCCTTCCGGCGTGAACTTGATCACCATGTCCGAGCCCTTGTCGGTGACCCAGATGTTGTCATGCCGGTCTACCTTCACCGTGTGCGCGAACGACCACGCATACAGGTTGTGACCGATCTCGCGCACGAAGCGTCCATCGGGCGCGAACTCGAGCAATTGCGCGGCGGCCGCGCCATACGCGGGGCCGGTGGTGTTGCCGCGCGACAGCACGAAGATATGACCATGCGAATTGAGCGCGACGCCCGAGCATTCGCCGAAATACGTGTCGTTCGGCAAACGTACGGGATTGGCAATCGAGTCATAAGCAATCGCGGGCACGTCGGGTGCGTCCGCGGCGAACGCGGACGGCATCGCGAGTCCGGCGGCGCTGCCCGCAAGCAGGCTCATGAAAGTCCGACGGCTCATCGCCCGGTGGTCGGGACTGCCGCAGCACGCGCAAAACGACTCGTATCGCTCGCTCATTGTTTGTCTCCTTTGATCCATCGCTTGAAGTGTGCAAAGGCAAGCCTAGTGCACAAAACGCTTAATAGCTAAGTCGTTTTGCGATGCTGGAAGAGACATTCCCCGTTATGCGCGTCCCATGCTCTTTGCGGCGCGTCCCGTCGATTTCGCCGCGCCACGCACGAACTCGACGAAACGCGCGGTCACCGGATCGTCGCGCGTAGGCTCCCATGCGAGTCCGACGCGCCAGCGCGCCGCCACATCGCGTAGCGGTATGACGGTCGCATCGCGCAGCAGGGATTGCACCCGCGACGGCACGAACGCCGCGCCGACGCCAGCGGCGACGGTCGCGAGCACCGTCTGGATGTCGTCGGCTTGCTGGATCACGCGCGGCACGAAACCATGCGCGCCACACCACCGATCGATCTGCGCAGCCAGGCCCGGCCCGCGTCCACGCGCGAGCGCAATGAATCCCGGCTCGTTCAACCGGTCCAGATTGGCAGGCAAGCGCTTGACGCTGGCGTTTTGCGGCAACGCGAGCGCCAGTTGTTCATCAAGCACGGCGAACGATGCCAGTCTGCCCTCGGCGGGCAAGCGTAGAAAGCCGACGTCGAGTTTGCCGGCCAGCAGCCGCCTGCTTTGCTCCGCCGACGACAGATCGTTGAGCGTGACGGAAACATTCGGATTGAGCCGCCGAAACTCGGCGATCAACGGGGGCGCGAAGTCGAGGGTGGAGAGCCCGAGCCCGATGCGCAATGCGCCGCGTTTGCCGCTACCCGCCTCGCGTGCGCGCGCGAGAACCTCATCGGCATCCCGGATCAGCGCGATGGCATCGGCCAGAAACGCTTCGCCGAACGCGGTGAGTTCAGCGCCATGCCGGCCGCGCACGAACAGGCGCGCGCCGAGGCTCGATTCGAGCGCAACGATCTGCTTGCTCAGCGCGGGCTGGCTCAAGCACAGATGGTCCGCAGCGCGACCGAAATGGCCTTGTTCGGCCACCGTCACGAAAGCGCGCAATAACTTCAGTTCCATTCTCTTCGCCTATCGAACGGATCGAAATATTCATTTTACTTATCGATGTACGGCGGGTCCAATGAGGCTATCCGGAATCACCGTTTGTGAGGTATTTGACGTGTCTGCTTCGATGCTGCGTGTTGCCGCCGTTCCGTTGGAGTTGTCGTGCTGGGGGATCTCGCCACAGGTCACTCGCGTTTCGCTTGTCGCAGAGCGGCTTGCGCGTGCCGCGCGCGAAGGGATCGGGCTGGCGGCGTTTCCCGAAGCGTGTCTGGTCGAGCGCGCGAGTCTGGCGAAGCTGCGTCGGCGTGAGGTCGAAGCGCTGGCCGAGCCGCTCGATGGACCGTCGGTCAGCGCGGTCGCCGAGGCGGTCGAAGCGACGGGCGTCGCCGCCGGTGTCGGCCTGTTCGAGCGCGCGCCGGACGGGCGTATCTTCAACAGCTACGTGATTTGCCTGCCCGGCGGCATCCGTCATTGTCATCGCAAGCTGCATGCGTTCGAGCATCGGCGCGTCGAATGCGGTGACCGCTTCACCGTCTTCGACACGGCCTGGGGCGTGCGCATCGGCGTGCTGATCGGCGCCGACAACTATCTGATTGAAAACGTTCGCATGAACGCGCTGATGGGCGCAACGCTGCTGGTCGCGCCGCACCGGCGCTATCTGAGCGCGAGTCAATGCGACGAGCGCGATTCGATTGGCGCGCTGCGCCGCTGGATGCCAGCGCGCGCGGCCGATAACGGCATGTTCGTCGCATTCAGCGGAGCGACCGAGGGCGGCTGCGAGAAAGGCAACGAGAAAGGCAACGAGAACATCGACGAAACGGACGCCGCGTTGATCGTCGACCCTTGCGGCCGCGTTCTCGCCGACAGCGTCGGCCGTGAAAGCGCATTCGTGTGCGCCGAACTCGATACGGCGTTGATCGGTGAGAGCGCTGGCCGCCAATGGCTCGAAAGCCGCCGCCCGGAACTTTACGGTCCGCTGGCGCGGGCGGCTGGCGCAACGCGGGCCATGCCACCGCATACCGCAGTCGCGGCGCGCGGCGGCGCGGTACCGCTCAGCGTCGCCGTGGTGGGTCGCGACCGGCTGACAGTCAGATGGAATGTGCGGTGACGGCAGGGCATCGCGAGCCAGCCCGCTTTGCTACCATGCAGCACAGCGACCGATATGGTCCGCTTTCGTCCCGCGTTGTTCCATCACACAAGGAGATTCGAATGAGCAAAGGTTATTGGGTGACGTCATACCGCAAGACAAACGATCCGCAGAAACTGGCCGCGTACGCGCAACTCGCCCCCGCCGCGGTGGCGGCGGCGGGCGGGAAGTTCATCGTGCGAGGTGTGGCGGACGAGGCGCGCGAGCAGGGCCTGAAGGAACGCACGGTCGTGATCGAATTCCCGACCTATGAAGCGGCCGTCGCCGCTTACGAAAGCGATGAGTACAAGAAGGCGCTGGCCGCATTGGGCGATGGCGTCGAGCGCGATCTGCGCATCGTGCGCGGCGCCGACTGACGCGCAAGCCGATGTCCACACTGCGCGGCATGCGCCGCGCAGCCGCTTACTTCACCGCGCCGAGCGCGAGCCCCTTCACCATATAACGCTGCAACCACGCAAATACGATCGAAACCGGCAGCGTCGCGCCCAAGGTCGCGGCCATCACCAGATGCCATTCGACCACGTACTTGCCCGCCACCATATCGGTCACCTGCACGGTCAGCGTTTTGTTTTCCGGCGAGCGGATCAACGTATAGACGACCGCGAACTCGTTCCACGCATTGATGAACGTGAAGATCGCGGTGACGACGATCGCCGGCACCGCGAGCGGCAGAAATACCTTGAACACCGCGCGCGTACGGCTGCAGCCTTCGAGCCACGCGGATTCCTCGAGATCCTGCGGCACGGTCTGAAAGTACGACGACAGCATCCACACCGCGAACGCGATATTGAACGCCGCGTACGACACGATCACGCCGATCCTCGAATCGACCAGGTTGCCGTCGCCCCACGGAATCATCGCCGCGAGCCGGAACAGGCCGACGACCAGCAGGATCGGCGACAGCATCTGCGTGACGAGCAGGAACTGCCTGTACAGACCGCGTCCGCGAAACGGAAAGCGCGCGAGCGCGTAAGCGGCGGGCAGGCTCACCGCGAGTGCGAGCGCGGTGGACAGGCAACTGATGATCGCGCTGTTGCGCAGCGCGACGCCGAAGTTGGCGGCCTCCCACATGTCGACGAAATTGCGCCACTGCCACTGCACCGGCAGCCAGCGCGCCGGATAGACGAAGATCTCCGACGCGGGTTTGACCGAGGTGAAGAACATCACCGCGAACGGAAACAGTATGACGATCACGAGCGGCGTCAGCGCGATCCAGCACCACAGCGAGCGTTTGGTCTTCGCGCTCAGACTCATGACGGCACTCCTTCTTTCGTGCGTTGCAGACGCAGATAAGCGATCGAGAACGCGAACAGCATCACGAGCATGATCAGCGAAACGGCGGCCGCTTCGCCGGGGCGTCCGAGCCGGAAGCCGAGTTCGTACAGATAGGTGACGAGGATGTGCGTGCTGTTGTCCGGCCCGCCTTGCGTCATCACCCAGATGATCGGAAACGAGTTGAACACGTAGATCACGTTCAGCAGGATCGCCATGTTGATGAACGGGCGCAGCAGCGGCATCGTCAATTGACGGAACTGCTGCCACGCGCTCGCGCCGTCGATCCGCGCAGCTTCGTAGATATCGCTCGGCACCGAAGACAGGCCGCCAAGAAAAATCGTCACCGTGAACGGAATCGACACCAGAATGCCGACCGCGATTTCGACGGGGAATGCGAACTCGGGCGTCGCGAGCCAGTGAATCGGGCCACTGATCAGGCCGAGCCGCTGCAGCGTCACGTTGACCATGCCGTAGTCGTCGTTGAAGGCCCAGCGCCAGACGACGGCGGTCATCGTCAGCGACACGGACCACGGCAGCATCACGATCGTGCGCGCGACACCGCGGCCGTGAAAGTCCTGATTCAGAATCAGTGCGACAGGTACCGAGATCAGCACCGTGCCACCCACCACGCACACGGTCCAGATGATCGTGCGGCGTACCGAAGCGACAAACACCGGGTCCTGGAATACGTTGATGAAATTCTGCGCGCCGGTGAAGTCGCGAATCGCGCCGAAGCGCGACACCTCGTGCAGCGATTGCCACACGATGTTGAAAATCGGATAGCTGATGATGAACAGCGCGAGCACGAGGCTCGGCGCAATCAGCAACCAGGGCGCATGCGCGCGCGGAGAAACGGAACGGCTCATGCGTGCTCGATCGTGAGACGCGCCCGCTTTCTGGCGGCGGGCGCGACGGAATGGGCCGGTGGGTGCATCGTGCTGCATAGGCTCGAATATTGGGGTGGCGTGGCGCAACGCGCGGCGCATTAGCTACGGCGCCGCGCGTCCCCTGTTCGTCTCGTTACCGCCGCAAGCCGCGCATCAATGACCGAGCGACTTGTTCGCCTGCGCAGCCGCCGCATTCAACGCGTCAGCCGGTTGCGCCTTGTTCAGATATATCGCTTGCATCGAGTCGGTCACGGCCTTCGCAGTGTCTTCCCAGCCGGTCACGGTCGGCGCGAAGTGAGCCGTGGGCAGCAACGCGATGAACGCCTTGATGTCCGGATCGTTGAACGCCGGGTCCGCCGCTTCGGCCTTCGTCGTGGGCAGGAAGCCTTCGGTCGTCGTGAACTCGACGCGCGGCTCCTTCGTGAACAGATAGTCGAGGAACTTCCACGCGGTCTTCTTCGCCTTCGAGTTCTTGAACATCACGATCGAGTCGGTCACCGCGTAGGTGGCGTGCGTCGTGCCCATCGGCACCGGATCGATGCCGTACTTCAGATTCGGCGCTTCCTTCTTGATCTGCTTCGCGAGGAACGGCGCGGAGATCACCATCGCGACGCGGCCCTGCTTGAACAGGTTCTGTACGTCTTCGCGGCTATAGCCGGTGACGCCCGGTTGCGTGAGACCCTGGTCGATCATCTGCTTGTACATCGTCGCGGCCTTCACGCCCGCCGGCGAATTGAACGCGGCCTTGCCGTCCTTGCCGACCACGTCGCCGCCCATCGTCCACAGCGCGTAGTAATAGTAGACGTCGGTTTCGATTTCCTTGCCTTGCAGACCGAAGCCGGCGATGCCTTGCGCCTTCAGCTTCTTCGATGCATCGATCACGTCGTTCCAGGTCTTCGGGCCGTCGGGATAGCCGACCTTCGCGAGCATGTCCTTGTTGTAGTACAGCGCGCGTGCGGACGCGGCGATCGGCAGCCCGTAGGTCTTGCCGTTGATCTGGCCAGGCGCCAGGAACGGACCGATGAAGCGGGCCTTGAAGTTCGCGTCCATGTAGCCGTCCAGCGGTTCGGCGACGTCGTCCTTCACGAAGTCGAGCAGCCAGCGCGTGCCGACGATCGCGAGGTCCGCGTTGGCGCCCCCGGAGATGTCCGTTTGCAGCTTCTGTTGCAGCGTATCCCAGTTCACGTCTTCGATCTTGATGGTCGTGCCGGGGTTGGCCTTCTCGAAGTTGCGGGCCATTTTCTCGAAGTACGGCGCGGTCGCGTCGCTGTAGTGAGCGACCGTCACGCGGACCGTTTCGGCATGAGCCGACACGGCGATACCTGCAAACGCGAGCGCCACGGCGACTTTGCCTAGCGCGAGGGAAGCACGGGCATGCAACGACATTTTTCTCTCTCCTGTGGGTGGTTTGCTGCCGTCGCCGGCCGCCTTGGGTACATTGTTTGAAAAAATCCTACATGACGCAAAATAGCTTGTCACGTAGGGTCTGCGATATTTTTTCCTCGGTGATTTTGTGCATAAGATGCTGGAAAGCATGGGGTGTTCTGCACTGCGCGATGGTACGGAAACCCACTCTTCGGGATGACCGGACAGTTGTCGCAAAACGCGTTTTGTAAGAAATTTACAGCGGTGTGCGCGGCGCGAGCCGGGTGGCGGAGGGCGACGGCAAGACGGCCGAATCGGCCGGACGAACGAGCGAGGAATACATGGATCGTGTCGTATTGGTAACGGGCGCATGCGGCGGTATCGGCAGCGTGTTATGCGAGCGCTTCGTCGAGGCGGGCGATACCGTGCTCGCGCTCGACATCGACGTGGCCGCGCTGCAAGCGCTGAGCGCGCGTCTCGGCGCACAACAGGGCGCAGACAAAATCGTGCCGGTCGCGGTCGATCTCGGCGACGCCGCGGCGGTGCAGCAAGCGGTGGCAGCGGCGGTCGCGCAGCGCGGACCGGTCGACGTGCTGGTCGCGAACGCGGGCGCCGCGCTCGGCGCGTCGCTCGCGACCACCGACGCCGCGAGCTGGCACCGCGACATCCATCTGAATCTGAACGGCACGTATCACACGGTCGAGGCGGTGCGCGCGTCGATGATCGAACGGCAGCGCGGCGCGCTCGTGCTGATCGGCTCGGTGAACGGTCTTGCAGCGCTCGGTCACCCGGCATATAGCGCTGCGAAGGCCGGCCTCATCAGCTATACGAAGTCGCTCGCGATCGAGCTGGGCCGCTATGGCATTCGCGCGAACATCGTGTGTCCGGGCACCGTGAAGACGCAGGCGTGGCAGGCCCGCGTCGACAAGAATCCGCAGGTGTTCGAGGAACTGAAGAAGTGGTACCCGCTGCGCGACTTCGCGACGCCCGACGACATCGCCGACGCGGTGCTGTTTCTCGCGTCGCAGCAAGCGCGCGTGATCACCGGTGTCGCGTTGCCGGTCGACGGCGGCTTGATGGCGGGCAACCGGCTAATGGCGCAGGAGCTGACGCTCGAGTCGTTCTGAGCTGCGCACGGCGCGCGCATTACGACAACCGCAATACAACACGCAGCAAGACGATGAGGACAGCATGGCAGCAGTGCAACTGAGCGGCATCTTCAAACGCTATGGCGACACCCAGGTCGTGCACGGCATCGATCTCGACATCGACGACGGCGAGTTCGTCGTGCTGGTCGGTCCGTCGGGCTGCGGCAAGAGCACGCTGATGCGGATGGTGGCGGGGCTCGAGGAAATCAGCGGCGGCGATCTGATGATCGGCGGCACGCGCGCGAATACGCTCGCGCCGCAGCAGCGCAATATCTCGATGGTGTTCCAGAGCTACGCGCTGTATCCGCATCTGTCGGTGTATGAAAACATCGCGTTCGGTCCGAGAATCCGCAAAGAGTCGTCGGAGAAATTCAAGCCGCGTATCGATGCGGCCGCGAAGATGCTGAACCTCAGCGGCTATCTGGACCGTTTGCCGCGCGCGCTGTCGGGCGGTCAGCGGCAACGCGTCGCGATGGGCCGCGCGGTGGTGCGCGAGCCGTCGCTGTTCCTGTTCGACGAGCCGCTGTCGAATCTCGACGCAAAGCTGCGCGTGCAGATGCGCACTGAGATCAAGGCGCTGCATCAGCGCTTGAAGAACACGGTGATCTACGTCACGCACGATCAGATCGAAGCGATGACGATGGCCGATCGCATCGTCGTGATGAACGCGGGACGGATCGAGCAGATCGGCCGTCCGCTCGAACTCTATGACCGGCCGGCGAATCTGTTCGTCGCGAGCTTTCTCGGCTCGCCGTCGATGAATTTCGTCGAGGGCGTGATCGTCAATCGCACTCAGGGTGAAGGCCTCGCGTTGAAGCTCGCGGACGGCAGCGAGGTCGCGCTCGAACGCACGCCTGCGTCGGCCGTGGTGGGTGCGAAGGTCACGCTTGGCGTGCGGCCCGAGCACATCGAGATCACGACGCTGATACCGGATGCCGCGCTCGACGTCGAAGTGATCGAGCCAACTGGCGCCGAGACGCACTTGTACGGGAAAATAGGCGGCTCCGCGTGGTGCGTGACGACGCGCGAACGCTCGAAGATCGAGCCCGGTCAGCGCGTTGCGCTGCGTCTGCCGGCCGAACACATTCATCTGTTCGATACGGAGAGTGGACGCAGGCTGGTTTGACCAGGCCGATTGAAGCCGTAGAAGCTGCGAGCGACGCGGATCCATATGAAACAGCCCCTAAGGAACACCGGGTGTCCGCACCGAACTTGATTCCCCATATCCGCAACGCACTCGCGAGTCTGCGGCCCGCCGAGCGCAAGGTCGCCGACATGGTGCTCGCCGACGTCGACTTCGCGATGCGCGCGAGCATCACCGATCTCGCGCAGCGCGCCGACGTGTCCGAGCCTTCCGTCACGCGTTTTTGCCGCGCGATCGGTGCGCACGGTCTGCGCGACTTCAAGATGCAGCTCGCGCAGAGCGTGGCGGGTGGCTTGCCGTATGCGTCGACCGCGGTCGCCCGCGACGACGACGTGCAGACCTTGATGGACAAGGTCGGGGAAGCGGCGATCGACGGCATCACGCATGCGCGCGGCGCGCTCGATCCTGCGGTGGTCGAAAGCGCGATCGCGGCGCTTGTGAGCGCCCGGCGCGTGTTTTTCTTCGGGGTGGGTTCAGGTTCGGGGCTCGTCGCGCAGGATGCGGCGCTGCGGTTCTTGCGCATCGACATCGCGGCGGCCGCGTTCACCGATGGTCATTTGCAGCGTCTTTACGCGGGCCTGATGGAGCCGGGCGACGTCGCGTTTGCGATCTCGCATTCGGGGCGCAGCGTCGAAGTCAACGAAAGCATCCAGATCGCGAAGGAACGCGGCGCGACGACGATCGCGCTGACCAACGTCGGCTCGCGGCTCGCATGGCTCGCCGATATTCCGCTGCTGCTGCGCGTGGCGAGTCCGATCGATCCGAATACGCCGGGCGTATCGCGGCTCGTGCATCTGTGCATCATGGATGCGCTCGCGATCGGCGTCGCGCTGAAGGCCGGGCCCGAGACGCTGGAAAAGATGCGTCACGCGAAAGCGCGGCTCGTGCCGCATGAGCCGGAAGGGGCGGGCGGGTAGAGCGCGCTCGAAGCGCTAGCGCGCCGTCCTCTTCGGCCGGCCGATCATCGATACCTTGTCCACCGGCTGCGCGACCGTTGCCGCCGCGCGAACCTTGCCGCCCATCGGCAGATCGATCAATTGCCACTTGCCGTGCCTCGCGAGTTCGAGCGAGAAGCTCGCTGCGAAACGTCTCTCCCAGCTATCATGGCAATCTGCCGCATGCGTCCAACTCATCGTCCAATCAGAACCGGCTCGAAGCGTTCTCGTTCAGGTCCGTCCGCCCATGTCCTCCCATTCCGCCGACACCGCACCGCACGCTCCAACCACGACCACCGCCCAACGTCCGCCGACACTGCTGCTGGCCGCCGCGCTGTCGCTCGGCAGCGCAACAGCGCTCGGTTTCGCGCGCTTCGCCTACGCGTTGCTGTTGCCGTCGATGAAGCTCGACCTCGGCTGGAGCTTCGCGCAGGCCGGTGCGATGAACACCGCGAACGCGCTAGGCTATCTGCTCGGCGCGCTGGTGTTCCCGCGCCTCGCGCGCCGCTGGTCGGCGGCCGCGCTGTTCGCGGGCGGTTGCGTGCTGACCGCGCTGTTGATGGCCGGCAGCGGCCTCACCGCCAGCACGGATGTGCTTCTGACACTGCGCGTGATCACCGGCGCGAGCAGCGCGGCGATTTTCATCGGCGGCGGCGTGCTGGCGGCGCGGCTCGCGTCGGCGCGCCCGCGCGACGCGGGGCTCGTGCTCGGTCTGTATTACGGGGGCACCGGCTGGGGGATCGTCGCGTCGTCGGTGCTGGTGCCGGTGACGATCCTTGACGCCGCCCACGGCTGGCAGTTCGCGTGGTTCGCGCTGGCGGCGGCCTGCGCGCTGTTCGCCGCGGTCGCGATCGGCGCGTCGCGCAGAATCGAGCGCGCGCATACGAGCGCGGCGGCTGCCGCGCATGCAGCCGGCGCCACTTCCGCGCCGGGTTGGCCGCACTACGCGGCCGCGCTCGCGGGCTATGGACTGTTCGGCGTCGGCTATATCGGCTACATGACTTTCATCGTCGCGCTGTTGCGCAACGCCGGCATGAGCGCGGCGGTCGTCACCGGCTTTTATCTGCTGCTCGGCGCGGCGACCGTGGTGTCGGCGCGAATCTGGTCGACGCTGCTCGATCGCATGCGCGGCGGCCAGGCGCTCGCCGTGCTCAACGCGCTGCTAGCGATCGCGACGCTGCTGCCTGCGCTCTTCACTCAGCCGTGGGTCGCGTTCGTTTCGGGCACGCTGTTCGGCGCGACGTTCCTGTCGGCGGTCGCATCGACGACCGCGTTCGTGCGCCACAATCTGCCCGCGAGCCACTGGGCGAAGGGCATCAGCGCCTTCACGATCGTGTTCGCGTTCGGGCAGATCGTCGGACCGGTCGTGATCGGCTGGGTGTCGGATGGCGCCGGGCTCGCGCGCGGGCTCGTGTATTCGGCGCTGCTGCTGGCGGGCGGCGCGGTGCTCGCGGCGTGTCAGAAGGCGTTGCGCACGGCGTGAGCCGCGTTACGTGTGCTTCGTATTCAGCGATACGTCCAGCACCGATGCGCGATGAACGTGAGCGGCGGCACCACGCACACGACGAGCGCGATACCGAGCGCGGGCGGGCCGCCCGCAAGCTGCGTCAGGCGCGCTACGAGCGCGGTCAACGTCAGGCCGCCCAGCGATACGAGCACGAACCGCCCAGCGTTCACCAACGCGGGCAGCGCCGAAAAACTCCAGAACGTGTTCAACAGATACGAAGCCGCCGTCGCCCACGTGAACGCGATCGCGTTGGCCCACGGTGGCGACATGCCGGCGTCCGCTATCAGCGTCAGCGCAATGCACACATGCAGGCCGGTCGCGATGACGCCGCTCGCGCCAAAGCGCATCAGCTTGACTCGATCGACCGGCATCATCGTGACGCTCCGTCGCGCTTGCGCAGGACCGCGAACAGCGATACGCCATAAGGCAGCGGCGCATGCGCGAGCCAGTGGCGCTCGGCGCTGAAAATGCGGTACAGCGCCGCGTTGAGCGGCCACGGAGGAATCGCGTCGCCGCTCGAATGCTGGCGATGCAGCAGCCGATCGGCCCAACGCGCGAGCACCGCGACCGGATACAGCAGCGTGTTGAAATAGCTGATGCGTTCGACTTCGTAGCCGGCTGCGGCCGCACAGCGCATCAGCGAAGCGCGGCTATAGCGGCGGTAATGGTGCAGGAAAACATCGTGCGCGCTCCACAGATGTTGTCCGGCCGGCACCGTCACGACGATGCGGCCACCCGGCGTCAGCAGATCGCGCATGCCGGCGAGCGAGCCGGCGTCGTCGGCGATATGTTCGAGGCAGTCGAAGAAGCAGATCAGGTCGAAGCGTTCGCCGTTGAATGGCACGTCGTCGGGGCAGTGGCCCGCGCGGATGTCGAACTGCTTGCCGGTCTTGCGCGCGCTCAGCGCCCGAGCAGTCGGGTCCATCTCGAGGCCGCTGACGGTGCCGAAGCCGGCCAGCATGTCGAGGTTGCCGCCGGTGCCGGAGCCTACTTCGAGCACCCGTGCGCGGCGCGGTAACGCGAGCCGTTCGAGCAGCGTGCGCAGCACGTCGCGCCGCGCGCGAAACCACCAGTGTCCAGCTTCGGTCTCGGCCATTTCGAGGTAGGCATCGGGAGACATGATCAACTCCTCGGCTTCAGTGACCGACTACGCGAAACCGTGGCGCGGCACGCCTGCGTGTCGGTTCGACGCGCCCCACATGCGCTGCGCGCGCATCCTGGCGCACGCCCGGCAACATGCTGACCTTGCTCTTCGCCTGATAGCGGCGCCGCACCAGATAAACGGGCCGTTCCTTCGACTCGTAGTAAATGCGGCCGACGTATTCACCGATCACGCCGATGCCGATCAGCTCGATGCCGCCCATGAACAGCATCACCGAGATCGTCGACGCGTAACCGGGCACCGGGTTGCCCGACCACAGCGTGCGGCCGATGACGAACCCGCCGTAGACGAACGCGAGCGTGGCGATGGACAGTCCGATATAAGTCCAGCTGCGCAACGGCACCGTGCTGAAGCTCGTGATGCCTTCGAGCGCGAAGTTCCACAGCCGCCAGCCGGAGAACTTCGAGTGACCGGCGCTGCGCGGCTCGCGTTCGTATTCGACGATCACGGTGCGGTAGCCGACCCACGCGAACAGGCCCTTCATGAAGCGACGACGCTCCGGCAGGCTGCGCAGTGCGTTGACCACCTGACGATCGATCAGCCGGAAATCGCCGACATTCTCCGGCAGCTTCACTTCGGACAGTGCGTTGTGCACGCGATAGTAGAGCGCGGCTGCCGTGCGTTTGGCGAACGTATCGCACAGGCGGTTCGTGCGTTTGGCCGCGACTACTTCGGCGCCCGCGCGCCAATGCTCGACCATCACCGGGATCAGGCTCGGCGGGTCCTGCAGGTCCGCGTCGATCGGAATCACCGCATCGCCGAACGCTTCGTCGATGCCGGCGGTCAACGCCGCTTCCTTGCCGAAGTTGCGTGTCAGGTCGATCACCCGAATGCGACGGTCGCGGCTGCTCTGCGCGATCAGCCGATCGAGCGTCGCGTCGCTGCTGCCGTCGTTGATACAGACGATCTCGAAGCGCGTGCCGTCGATCGATTCGAGCACCGGCACGACTGCCGCGAAGAAGCGTTCCACCGCGTCCTGCTCGTTATAGAACGGCACGACGAGTGAGATCAGTGGCGTGGTTGTATGAGTTGGCATGACGCTTCCCCGTTTATCGAATGATTCGAGCCGCGTGCGAATAGGCGAGGGCGGCGCGCTCGTCGCGTTCTTCGTCCGTTGCGCGCACGCGGCGCATGACGAGCAGCAGCACCAGCAGCAGAACGATCGGGCCGATCTGCGGCAACTCGGTCGTGCGGTTGAAGAGTTCATAGGCCGGCAGCAGCCACGCAAGCGCAATCACGCTCTGCTCGCCGCGCAGCCAGCCTCTGTCGAGCCCGAGCGCGGTCAGGCAGGCCGTCGCGATGCCGAGCCACGCCAGTTCGTAGTGCCACACGTACGGGTTAGTCAGCAACGTGGCGACGACGAGGCTCGCCGCGCGCAGCCGCGTGTCGCGCGTGTTGCGCCACACGTGCCATGCGGCTGCCGCGGCGATCAGCCCAACGCAGGCGTGGACCGCAAAGGCCGCGACGATCGGCGCGCCGCCCTCGCGCAGCACAGCGAACACGGTCGGTGACGCGAGCCAGTAGCCGCGGCATTGTTCGAGCAGCGTCTCGCGGGCAATGCCGGTGTTGATGAAGAAGAGCCGCACCGATTGCACGCCGCAGACCAGCACGCTGATCACGCCGAGCAGCGCCGCGCTGAACGCGGCGGCCGCCAGCGTGCGCCATGCGCGCGCGGCGATCAGCACAAGCGGAAACAGCACGGCCATCTGCGGCTTGATCGCGAGCAGGCCGAGGCACAACCCCGCGCGTAGCGGATGGCGACGCAGCCAATGCAGCGTGAGCGCCGCGATGCCCGCGGTCAGCAGCGAGTTCTGACCGAACAGGGCTGGCACGAACACGCACGGCGAGGCCGCGACGACGAACCATGCGAAGCGCGATCCCCTGAAGCTGTCGGCAAGGCCCGACACTCGCAGCGTGCCCGCGCTGAGCAGCGCAATGCCGCCGCCGACGAACACGAAGTACATGACGAGCCGCGGCAATAGCGCGAGCGGCGAGATCAGCACGAGGAAGGTCGGCGGGTAGAGCCAGGGCATCACGCTATCTTGCTTGACGGTCGTGAATAGCGCGCGCTGGAGCTTGTCGAACAACGCATGGTCGTAGACCTGCATCGCCGAACCGTGCAGCAGTCCATACGAGGCCGACCAGAAAATCGAAAAATCCTCACCGGGACGCGTGAGGCGCTGGTCGGTGAAGCCGTGGCTCGCATAGGCCCACAACCCGATGATCACCACATACAGCGCGCACATTCCGCTGCAGTAGAAGACGATGCGCTCGTGCGTGAGCCAGCCGTGAATCTCGCTGTCGCCGCTGCGCATGCGTAGCTGTGATGCGTACATGATCCCCGCCCCCGTGTGATCCGGATCAGGTCTGTCGACCCTCCGTTCGTTCTGTTTATTGATTCAGTTTTGTATGTGTCTGCGCGTGACATCGAATCAAAACCCGTGTCGTTGCGCTGAACCGGTCAGCTCATTGTTGGCGGAAATTTATGCGACTTTCAAGCTCGCGTTTTCCTGGCCGCGAGTCACGCCCTGCCGATTCACCCAAATAACGGGCCAAACGGTCAGCGTTGTGTGCGCCAACGCACCAAGCCGTCTCATCGATGAGACGCTTTGGACCGGCGCGCCATTCGGGAAGGCCGATTTCTCAGCGATATTCCGTTTTTACCGGCTCAGGGAAAGTCCTGGACAAAAAATGCCGAGCCTTGTCCAACGGGGCTTTACGCGTTCCGCGAAGTGTTCGGCGGCCTATGCGAAACGTTGCGGATTCGGACATTCCGGACGCGAATCGGGCGCGAGGCTCGAGGCCAGTCGGCTCGAACCCCTGTCGTTACGCTGTTTTCGCAAAGCTGGTCCCGTCCTTGCAATGGGGAGTGCGCGGAAGTCGACGACACGATGCTGCGGACCTGACAGACAGCACACCATGGCGCGAGAGAGAGCCAACGTCGACTGACCAGCGGGTGCTGGCCTCGAGCCGGCGCCAAGAAAAAATCACGAAAGACGGGGGATGTATGTACAACAAGTTCACGCGACTGCGCGGCGGTAACAAGCTCATGAGCGGCGCACATCGTGCGGCCATGCTGCGTCAGCGGCACTCGGCCGCAATGCTGCGGCTTGCCCGGCAGCTGCCGCTTCACTTCCCCCGTTTCCTCCAGTTCGTGTCGCCCAGCGTTACGCCCATGCGGATCAAACACCGCGCGACGCTGACCGGGCGGCGAAACTAGCCCGCAGTTTTCCGCAGTTCCCAGCAGTGCCCGTAGTGCCACCGCCCACGCCAATCCTGGTAACGGGTTTCAATCGTTAGTCCTCCACAGGAGTCGAATCATGAAGAACATCATCGCTACCGCAGCCCGTTTCGTTCGTGACGAAGACGGCGTGACCGCCATCGAATATGGGCTGCTCGCCGGCCTGATCGCGCTGTTGATCATCGGCGGCGTGACCCTGCTCGGCCAGCATCTGCAGACGATTTTCAACAACCTCGCGGACTCGGTCTGAGTCATCTTGCCGACGGACGAACCTCACGATTCGTCCGTCACTTTCCAACTGAATACGGGGGCCTGTCATGAAGAAGCTGATTGCGCGCGCGCTGCGTTTCGCTCACGACGAAGACGGCGTGACCGCCATCGAATACGGTCTGCTCGCCGGCCTGATTGCACTGCTGATCATCGGCGGTGTGACCACGCTCGGCACCAACCTCAGCGCGATCTTCAACAATCTCGCCGACTCGATCTGACGCGGCTCGATCATCCATCACGAGGTCGTCATGACGCTGCCACTTCTGCCGCCACATCCTGTACCGCTGTGCGTGATCGTGCTGGCGATCGTGGCAGCGAGCACGGATCTCACCGCGAGGCGCATTCCCAATCGCCTGATCGTACTCGGGCTCGCCGTCGCGCTTGCCGTGCAGATGTCGATTCACGGGCCGCTCGCCGGCGCGCTCGACTGGCTGAGCGGCGCCGCGTGCGGCTTCGCTTTGCTGTTGCCGTTCTATCTGCTGCGCGGCATGGCCGCCGGCGATGTGAAGCTGCTGATGACGATCGGCGCATGGGTCGGACCCGCGCTGACCTGGCGGATCGCGCTCGCCACTTTTCTGATCGGCGGACTCTGGTCGCTGCTGATCGTGCTGTGCCGCGGCAGATTCGCGCGCTTGCTCGCGAATCTGCGGCAACTGATCGGCGGGTTCGTCGTCGCGCCGCTCAGACAACCGAGCCTGATCGATGCGCGCGCCGAATCGGTCGGGTCGATTCCCTACGGCGTTGCGATTGCGGCCGGAACCCTCGGAATGCTGTTCGCGGCCGCGCTGTAGCCGGACGTTTCCACTGAACGATGCGGGAGTGTTGCCATGAAAAACAGTCGGGCTTTAGTGATGCTGACGATCGCCGTGCTGGCGGGCCTCGCGGCCGTGAGTTTCGCGTCGCGCTGGTTGCTGCAGACCTCGTCGGCTGCGGTGACATCGGTCGCGGTGGCGTCGTCGGACATCAGTCTCGGCCAGCCGCTGAACCAGAACCTGATTCACATGGTCAGCTGGCCGACTTCGAGCGTGCCGCCCGGTGCGTTCGCCGACGGCAAGGCGCTCGAAGGGCGCGTGCTGCTGACGAGTCTCGCGCCCGGCGAGCCGGTGCTCGAATCGAAGCTCGCGCCGCAGGGCACCAAGGGCGGCCTGTCCGCGGTGATCGGCGAAGGCCATCGCGCGATCACGGTGCGGGTGAACGACGTGGTCGGCGTCGCGGGCTTCGCGCTGCCGGGCAACTACGTCGACGTGATCGTCAACACGCAGCAGGCGAACAAGACCGACGCGGCGCAAAGCATCTCGAAGATCGTGCTCGAAAAGATCCTCGTGCTCGCGGTCGCGCAGCAGGTGAGCCGCGACGACACCGCGCCGAAAGTGGTCAACGCGGTGACGCTCGAAGTGACGCCCGAGCAGGCCGAGAAGCTCGACCTCGCACGCAGCGTCGGCACGCTGTCGCTGGTGCTGCGCAACCAGGTCGACAAGCAGACCCCGAGCACCGGCGGCGCGACCAAGCTGACCTTGCTCGACGTGCCGGCGCCCGCTTCGGCGCCCGCCGCACCCGAAGTGCGTCCGGTGCGCACCCACTATGCGGCACGTCCGGCGCCCAGGCGCGATTGCGTCGGCGTGCTGTCGGGAGTGACGGGCAGCGTCGAATGTTTCTAGCGCGGTCGCGGCGCGCCGGTTTTTGACTGACGCCGCGATCTGAATCAGAAGGCAATCAAGAGACGTCTCGGTTCACCTATCGAGCGACGGGGGCAGCAACATGAAAACACAACAACGGTTCTCATCCGGTGGCGGCAAGCGTTGCCGCTCGCTCGGCGGCACGGTGCTAGCCGCCGCGTTATGCGCCGGGTTAACGGCTGCGCACGACAGCGCCGCTCAAACGATGGCCGCCGCGCAAATGCCGCCGGGCTGGGGCGCGCAGGCCGCGCCGCTGCCGGTCGGCCGGGGCGCCGTGCCGATGCTGGTGAGCAACACGCCGATGCCGACCGGCGCGGCGAGCGGCCGAATGGTCGCCCCCGCGCAGCTGACCGGGCCGAACTGCACCGGCGAGATTCGCGACGAATCGAGCGTGTCGGTCGCGGTCGGCAAGTCGATCCTGGTTCCGCTCGTCGAGCCCGCGCGCAACCGCACGCTCGGCAATCCGGTCGTCGCGCAGGCGACGCTCGTGTCGCAGCGCACGCTGTACGTGGTCGGCATGAGCGTCGGCACCACGAACATGATCGTGCAGGGCCGCAGCGGCGCATGTCAGATCATCGACGTGAGCGTTGGCGTCGATGCCGACGGGCTGCAACGCACACTCGCGCAACTGCTGCCGAACGAGCGCGGCATCCGCGTGTCGAGCGCGGCCGGCAACCTCGTGCTCGCGGGCCGCGTATCGAGCGGGCAGGCCGCGCAGCAGGCGATGAGCATCGCCGGCGCTTACGCGGGTGCGCAACCGACCCAGCAAGACCAGTCGAGCACCGCGAGCTTCGGTAACGGCGGTTCGATCTCGCAGCAGAGCTCGAGCGTTAGCAAGGGCTCCGAAGTCATCAACATGATGTCGGTCGATTCGCCGCAACAGGTGATGCTCGAAGTGAAGGTCGCCGAGGTGTCGAAGACGCTGCTCAATCAGTTGGGTGCAGCGGTCAACATCCAGGGCGGCTTCGGCTCGTGGACCGGCGCGCTGGTGAGCAGCCTGCTCGCCGGCGTCAGCAGCGGTATCGCGGTGAGCAAGGCGAACAACAGGCCGTTCAACATCGCCGTCGACGCACAGAAGAGCGACAGCCTCGGCAAGATTCTCGCGGAGCCGAACCTCGTCACGCTGAGCGGCCAGGAGGCGTCGTTTCTCGCGGGCGGCCGGGTCTTCATTCCGGTGCCGCAAAGCAACGGCACGGGCGGCTCGACGATCACGCTGCAGGAAGAAGAGTTCGGCGTCGGCCTCAAGTTCACGCCGACCGTGCTCGCCGGCAGCCGCGTGAATCTGAAGGTCGCGCCGGAAGTGTCGGAACTGTCGCCGACCGGCGTCACCGTCCAGGCGACCGGCACGAGCAGCAGCGCGATCCTGCCGCTGATCACGACGCGGCGCGCGTCGACGACGGTGCAGATGAACGACGGCGAGAGCTTCGCGATCGGCGGGCTGATTCAGAACAACATCACCGGCGCGTTGAAGGCGCTGCCCGGTATCGGCGAAGTGCCGGTACTCGGCGCGCTGTTTCGCAGCACGTCGTTCCAGCAGGATCGCACGGAGCTGATCTTCATCGTCACCGTGCATCTGGTGAAGCCGCTGCCGCCGGGCGACTATCCGCTGCCGACCGATAGCTTCACCGGCGTGTCCGACGGCACCGTCTACGCGACCGGCAACATGGAAGGCCGCCGGCCCGCCGCACAGCCGAACGGGCCGCAGATGCCCGCGCAACCGCAACCGCAACCGCAACCCGCGGCGCCCGCACCGGTTCCGACGCCGGCACCGACCGAAGGCTCGGCCGCCCCCGCCGCGCTGCTGCCGCGCGACACCCAGGCGGACCGGCCGGCATCGTCGGCGGCGAGGCCACCGGCCGACAAGACGGCAACTACGCCAACGTCGGCAACGCAAGTGCAAACCAGCGCCGAACCCGCGCTCGCCAAAGCCGACGCCACGAGCCCAGGCAACCCGACGCTCAAGACCACCCGGCTCAACCCGTAACGCGCCGCGAAGGAGACTCTCATGAAACTCGAACATCTTCTGATCACGCGCCGCGCGGCGTCGCTGCTGACGGTGTGCACCACGCTGGTCGGCTCGTTGAGCGGCTGCATGTCGAGCTCGCCGATCTGGGACGCGCACGTCGGCGACGCCGTGCGCACCGTAACGCAGATGCAGATCATCGATCCGCATGCGGGCGAGCACACGCCGTCGACACCGGGAGTCGACGGCAGGGCCGCGGTCGCCGCGCAGCAGCAGTACGACAAGTCGTTCCAGACGCCGGCCACTACGTTCAATCCGTTCGTGATCGGGATCGGCAGCAACGGCGGCAGTCAGTGATGGCGGACGCGGGGGAACATCATGATCAACATCCTGGCTCTCTCTGAAGACGGTGCACGGCTCGCTCAGATCGCGCATCTGAGCGGCGAAGCCGGCGACTACCGGATCACGCGCGCGATGGGCACGCCGTCGCTGCTCGGCGAACGCGGCAATACGCTCGATGCGTTCGACGTGCTGATCGTCGACGCCGCGTCGCTGAAGGACGCGGAGCTAGCGGTGGTGGAGCGGCTGCATCGCGAGCATGGGCGGCTCACCTGCATCCTGCTGATCCCCGACGCGTCGCCGCAGACGCTGATCGCCGCGATGCGCGCGGGCTTTCGCGACGTGCTGAACTGGCCGCTCGATTCGCGCCAGTTCGCCGACGCGTTGCAGCGCGCACAGGCGCAGAGCCTGCAAGGCGGCACGCGCGACACGCGGATTCTGTCGTTCGTGTCGTGTAAGGGCGGCGCGGGCACCAGCTTCATCGCCGCGAACGTCGCACATGCGATCGCGAGTCTGCCGCAGAAAAAACGCGTGCTGCTGATCGATCTGAACCAGCAGTTCGCGGATGCCGCGTTCCTCGTCTCCGACCAGACGCCGCCGTCGACGTTGCCGCAAATCTGCGCGCAGATCGAGCGCATGGATGCCGCGTTCTTCGACACGAGCGTCGTGCACGTGAGCGACAGCTTCCATATCCTCGCCGGCGCGGGCGATCCGGTGAAGGCGGCCGAGGTCAAGGAAGACCGTCTCGAGTGGCTGCTCGGTGTCGCCGCGCCGCATTACGACTTCGTGCTGTTCGATCTCGGCCAGACGCTGAATCGGCTGTCGATGCTCGCGCTGGATCGCAGCGACCAGATTCATCTGGTGCTGCAGGCGAACATGCCGCACGTGCGCGCCGGCCGCCGGCTGCAGGAGATTCTGTGCTCGCTCGGCTACGCGCAGGAGCAGATGCGGCTGATCCTGAACCGCTATACGCGGCACGGCGAGCGGCCGCGCGCGGCGCTCGAATCCGTGCTCGGCATGAGCGCGTATCAGGTGATTCCCGAGGATGCCGATACGGTGACCGATTCGATGAACCAGGGACTGCCGGTGTCGAAGACCGCGCGCGGCAGCGGGGTTGCGCGCAGCCTGCAGGCGCTCGCCGAAAACATCGCGGCGCGCGCGAACAAACCGGGGCGCTCGCGCGCGAAAGGTGAGTCGCTATTCGGGCGGCTGCTCGGCCGCCAGCCGCCGCCGAAACTCGAAACGCTTTAACGCTCCAACGCCACACGATCAGAACAGGGGAACGTCATGTCGCTTCGTGAGCAGATTTCCGCGCAACGCGTGCAGCCGCTGGGCGAACGCCAGGACCCGGCGGCCGCCGGCATGTTGCGCGGCGCATACCAGAAACTGAAACGCGAGATTCATCAGGCGGTGCTCGAACGCGTCGAACTCGAACGGCTGTCGAGGTTGCCGCCCGAGCAGGTCCGCCAGGAGATCGCGACGCTGATCGGCCGCATTCTCGAAGACCAGAAGGCGCCCGCCAACGATCTCGAACGCCGGCAACTCGTTGGCGACGTGCATGACGAAATGTTCGGCTTCGGTCCGCTCGAAGTGCTGCTGCGCGACCCGACCGTGTCCGACATTCTGGTGAACACGCATCGTCATACCTACGTCGAGCGCCGTGGCCGGCTGGAGGCGACCGATGTGACCTTCTACGACGACGCGCATCTGATGAAGGTCATCGAGAAGATCGTCTCCGGCGTCGGCCGCCATATCGACGAATCGAGCCCGATGGTCGACGCACGCCTGCCGGACGGCTCGCGCGTGAACGCAATCATCCGGCCCTGCGCGATCGACGGTCCGTTGCTGTCGATTCGCCGTTTCGCCGCGAATCCGTTGCAGGTTGCCGACCTGATCGAATTGCAGAGCCTCACGCCGCCGATGGCCGAAGTGCTCGACGCGCTGGCGCGCGCGAAGGTGAACATCCTCGTGTCGGGCGGCACGGGCAGCGGCAAGACCACGCTGCTGAACGTGCTGTCGGGATTCATTCCGGGCGACGAGCGCATCGTCACGATCGAGGACGCCGCCGAGCTGCAGCTGCGCCAGCAGCACGTGCTGCGGCTGGAGACGCGTTCGCCGAACATCGAGGGACGCGGCGAGATCACGCAGCGCACGCTGGTGCGCAACGCGCTGCGGATGCGCCCCGACCGCATCATTCTCGGCGAGGTGCGCGGCGCCGAAGCGCTCGACATGCTGAACGCGATGAACACCGGCCACGAAGGCTCGCTGTCGACTATCCACGCGAACACACCGCGCGATGCGCTGACGCGCCTCGAAAACATGATGACGCTCGGCGGCCTGTCGCTGCCGACACGCACGATGCGCCAGCAGATTTCGTCGGCGATTTCCGTGGTCGTGCAAGCCACGCGTCTGACCGACGGACGCCGCAAGATCGTCAGCATTTCGGAGCTGACCGGCATGGAGGGCGACATGATCAACATGCAGGAGATCTTCGTGTTCCGCCGCTCCGGCGTCGATACGAAGGGCAACGTGCGCGGCCATTTCTGCGCGACCGGCGTGCGGCCGAAATTCGCCGAGCGCTTGCAGGCATTCGGCGTGGCGCCGTCGGAGCAGATCTACGATCCGGCGCGGCGCTTCGAAACGACATGACGTGCACGGGCGACGCGCACAGACCGCTTGCCCGGTGTTTCAGGAGACTTGCATGAGCCCGATTTTCTACGCGTCGATCATTCTGCTGTTCGCGGCCGTGGTGCTCGCGACGGGTGGCGTCTACGAGTATTGGAACAGCCGGCACGGGCCGGTCGCGCGCCGCGTCGATTCGCGGATTCGCGCGGTATCGGCCGGCGGTCCGATGAGCCGGCAGCGTCTGTCGATTCTGAAGACGCGCACGATGGCCGAGTCCGCGGTGCTCGCGCGGCTGCTGCTGCGTATTCCGCGCGTGCATGCGCTCGATCTGTTTCTGCAGCAGTCGGGGCTGTCCTGGTCGGTCGGTCGTTTCTTCGGCACCTGCGCGGTGTTGCCGCCTTTCGTGCTGATCGTGGGTGCGAGCCTCAGGGTGCCGTGGATCTTCACGGCTGCCGCCGCCGCTCTATGTGCGTTGCTGCCGATCGTCTACGTACAGCGGCGCCGCCACCGGCGCATTCGTCAGCTCGAACGGCAACTGCCGGACGTTTGCGACATGCTGTCGCGAGCATTGCGCTCGGGCCATGCGTTCACCGGCGCGATCGATATGGTCGGCGCCGAGTTCGCCGAGCCGATGAGCGGCGAGTTCCGCATCGTGTTCGACGAGATCAACTACGGCGTGTCGATCAGCGAGGCGCTGACGAATCTCGCGACACGGGTGCCGATTCGCGATCTGCGTTACTTCGTGATCGCCGTCGTGATCCAGCGCGAGACGGGCGGCAATCTCGCCGAAGTGCTCGACGGCATCACCGCGCTGATCCGCGACCGCTTCAAGCTGTTCGACAAGGTTCGCGTGCTTTCCGCCGAAGGCAGGATGTCCGCGTGGGTGCTCGGCCTGCTGCCGTTCGGCGTCGGCGGCGCGATGATGGCGATCAATCCGGGGTTCCTGAACGTGCTGTGGCGGGACCCGGCGGGCGTCAGGATGATCGCGGTGGCGAGCATCGCCATGCTGTTCGGCATTCTGTGGATGCGGCACATCGTGAAGATCCGCGTTTGAGCGGGCTCGAGGTCATCGGAGAAGGACCATGCAAACACTGAACATCACGCAGATTCTGTTGCTCGCCGGCGTCTTCGCGATCGTTTTCGCGGCCGTGTTCGGCGCGATGCATCTGAGCACGCCGCGCGACATGAGCCGCCGCATCGAGCAGGCGGGCGGTGCGAATGCGGTGCCCGCGCCGGAGCAACTCGACGCCGCCGCGCAGACGCCGTGGTACGAAAAGCTCGTCGAGATCTCGCAGCCGATCTCGAAGCTGTCGGTGCCGAAGGACGGCTGGGAGCAATCCGCGCTGCGCGTGCAGTTGATGAACGCCGGCTGGCGTTCGGCCAACGCCGTGCCGGTCTATCTGGCCGCGAAGACCGCGCTCGCGCTGACGTTGCCGCTGCTGGCGATGCTCGCGCTGTACGGCTCGTCGTTCGCGAGCTCGCTGCTCGAACGCGCGATGGTGCTCGTCGTGCTGGCCGCGTTCGGCTACTACCTGCCGAACGTCGTGCTGTCGCGCCGCACCGCAGCGCGCCAGCGCAGCCTCGTCGAGGACTTTCCCGATGCGCTCGATCTGCTGACCGTGTGTGTGGAAGCGGGGCTGGGCCTCGATGCGTCGCTGATGAAAGTCGGCGAGGAAATCCGCCTGCGCAGCGCAGTGGTCGCGAGCGAGCTCGAACTGATGCTGCTAGAAATGCGCTCGGGTTTCTCGAAGGAAAAGGCACTGCGCAATTTTTCGCTGCGCACCGGCGTGGAAGACATCGACTCGTTCAGCGCGATGCTGATCCAGGCCGAGCGCTTCGGCACCAGCATCGGCGCGTCGCTGCGCGTGCTGTCCGATACGCTGCGCACGCGCCGCCGGATGCGCGCCGAGGAGCGAGCCGCGAAGATTGCGCTGAAGCTGCTGTTTCCGTTGATGTTCTGTATATTTCCGGCGCTGCTCGTCGTGCTGATGGGGCCCGCGATGATTCATATCTATCGCGATCTGCTGCCGAGCATGGCGGGCGGCGCATGAGCAGAGCCTGTTATGAGTTGTCGCGCGTCTCGGCGCGTCTGCCCTGGAAGACCGGGAGCCGCCAGCCGTAGCGCAGCGACGCGAGCCGCACCATCACGCAAGCCAAGGTCGCGAACCACGGCGTCCACCAGTCCGTCCAGCCCGCATACGCAAAGCCGACCTGCACCGCCGCGCCGAACAGCGCGGCAGACGCATAGATCTCGCGCTCGAGAATCGCGGGCACGCGCGAGAGCACGACGTCGCGCATCACACCGCCGCCCACCGCGCTGACGACGCCGAGCAGAATCGCGAGCTCGGCATTGTGGCCATACGTGAGCGCTTTCTGCGCGCCCGACACCGCGAACAGACCGAGCCCGATCGCATCGAAGAACAGCACCGGCTGACGCAGCCGGCGCACCTGCGGATACGCGAGAATCGTCACCGCGGACGCGGCGAGCGCGGTGGCCAGATACCGCCAGTTCGACAGCCCCGCCGGCGGGATTGCGCCGATGCACACGTCTCGCACGATGCCGCCGCCGCACGCGACCATGAAGGCGATCACGACAATGCCGAACAGGTCGAGCCGCCGTTGACGCGCGGCGACCGCGCCGCTGATCGCGAATACGAAGGTGCCGATCAGATCGAGAATGGTATAGACGGCGTGTGAATTCACTGAGTGGTTTCGTGTTGGTCGAGCGAGACACCGGCCCCGCACAGCATGGCTTCGAGACCCGTACGCAAGGTCGGGTCGAGCGCCGGTGCGAATTTCGGCGAGTGATAGCTTGGGATTTCGTTGAGAGTTTTCACTGCGGACGCGTGGCGCCGTGCACCGATCGCGCTCGACATCGTTCCGATCAGCTTCGACATGGAGGGCTCCTTGTTGGCATGAACGCCAGGTAAGGCGCGGCGAAAGGCGGACCGTCGGTCAGGATCTCGCGGGCGGCGCGCTTGCGGACTCGCTTTCGAGCAGGCTATGCGAAAGCTTGCTGAGCAGACGTTCGAGCGTTTTACGCTCGTTCGCGCTGAGCGCCTTCGCGAGTTCGACTTCGAGCTCGGTGCCTACCGCTTCGGATGCCTGCGCAACTTCGAGGCCGTGATCGGTGGCGCGTAATGCGATGCTTCGACGGTCCGATGCATGCATGTTGCGACTGATCAGGCCGCGTGTTTCAAGTTCGGCGAGGACTTTGGACAGCAGCGTTTTTTCGATCAGCGCGCGTTGCGAAACGGCCTTAGGCGTGATGTCGGGTTCCGCACAGACGAGGCGCAGCACGCGCAGCGCACGCACGTCGAGATCCCAGCGCTCGCGATAGACGATGTTCGCGCGGTTGATCAGCAGCGCGCTGGTCAGATCGAGCCTGAAAGTCAGGAAGTCCGAGTACAAGAATTTGCTCCGCTGTCGGCCGTCTTGCGCAGTGCAGGCATTATAGGCAAGTAGTTGAAATTTTCAAATACTTACGCGGAACGGACTGCATGCGCAGTCAAAGCTGTTTGCAATAAAACGTGGTGGCGCAGAACGCGCCGTCGGGCATCAGCGCGTAGTTCGGCACGCTGCCGACACGTAGCCAGCCGGCGCGCTGATAGAGTCGCTCGGCATCGCCGCCGGTTACGGTGTCGAGCACGAGAACCGATTTTTTTTCGTCCCGCGCGACGCGATCGAGTTCGCTCATCAGAGCGTGCGCGACGCCGCGGCGGCGTGCTTTTCTGTGCACGAGCATCTTCGCGACGTCGGCGCGATGCGGCTGATTTTCGGGTTGCGCGGTGATCAATTGCACGGTGCCGACGATGCTGCCGTCCCGGTCTTCAGCGATCAACAATGCGCGTTCTCCGCGCGCGACGCCCTCCGCGACGTTGCGCCAGAACACGAGCGCGGTGTTGCGCGAGATCGGCAGCATGAAGCTGACCGACGCTCCTCCTTCCACGCAGTCGATCAGCACGTCGGCGAGCGCTTCGACGCAGGCGGCCGCTTCTTTTGGGCCGACGCGCCGTATGGTCACGTTATCGCTCATCCGTTTCTCCGATCGTTGATTGGCGTTGTGCTCAGCGCGACGAGATAGCGCGCGCGTTTGCGAGTGGGGTTACGGAACACGATCGGGCTGTCCAGCCGCATCGCAAGGCAGTCGCCTGTCTTGAGCCGCCAACTGGTGTCGCCGATCGTGATTTCCATCGACCCGTCGAGCATCCACACCTGTTGATGGATGTCCGCGTCGCGCGCGCCGGTTTCGTAACTGACCCGCTGACCCGCGGGGAAGTTGACCTCGACCAACTGGATCGCCGAGCGCGCGGTAGGCGACAGATGACGTCGCACATAGCCGGAGCTCGGGTCGGTCCATACCGGCTGCTCGGCCGCGCGACTGACTGGCGACGGCGCAGCCGCGGGTGCGCCTTCCTGCTCGAATAGCGACGCGAGCGGCACGTTCAACGCGGTTGCAAGTTTGTCGAGCACGGTCGCGGTGGGGCTGCTCTGCCCGCGCTCGATCAGCGAGATGTTCGAGCGGCTGACCTTGCTGCGTTCGGCCAGCGCGTCGAGAGACCAGTTCTGAGCGTCGCGTAGCGCTTTGACTCGCCGTGCGATCAGGGCGTTGATGTCCATGTCATCCAGTTTAAAGGATCAAGCATCCAGTAAACTAGAGAATGGCTTTTTTGTTGTCAATATCGGGCGGTCGCCTCGTGCTTCAAGTCAACGAGCTTTTCTGCTTTTCTGGTGTGTTCGGCGTGCTTTCAGCATTCGACGCCATCCTGCCCGCCGGTGTATCGAGAGGCAATGCCGCCAGTTGTTCGCGCAGGGCGCCTGTCATGCTGTCGAACGCGATCTGCTGACTGGTCGTGAGCGGCGCGGTGCGGGTTCGGCTTGTCAACACGAGCGGATCGATCGGTTGACCATACTCACGCACCTCGAAATGCAGATGCGGCCCCGTCGCCGCGCCAGTACTGCCTACCGCGCCGAGTGGTTGTCCTTCGGTCACCGGCTTGCCGACACGCAAATCGCGGGCGAACGCGGACAGGTGCGCGTAGTGCGTCGTAAAGCCTCGCGGATGACTGAGTACGACGATCTTGCCGTAACCGGCTTTGAAGCCAATGAAGCGCACCGTTCCTGAGGCGGCCGCGCCGACAGGTGTTCCCTTCGGTGCGGCAAAGTCCACACCTGTGTGCATCAGGTGTTTGCCCTTGACCGGATGGGTCCGGTAACCGAAGGGCGAACTGAGCCTAACGTCATCGACAGGCATGGAAAATGGCTTGGTGGCAAGCCTGCGTCCGTCGAATGAATAGTAGTCTCCATCGGTGCGTCCCGGCGCGATGAACCACACGGCCTGGTAGAACTCGCCGCCCGAGCGGAGTTCGACGGCCGTTACACGCTTGCGCCGTGCGTCTGTATCGTCGTTTCCGTAGAGAACATGATAAGTGTCGCCCTTGTGCGCACGCGCGGCGAGGTCGAGGCGAGGAGCGAAAAGATGCGCGATCTGCTGTTGTATCTCCACTGGCAC
The DNA here is from genome assembly GCF_040948665.1 of Paraburkholderia sp. BR14320. Taxonomy (NCBI): domain Bacteria; kingdom Pseudomonadati; phylum Pseudomonadota; class Betaproteobacteria; order Burkholderiales; family Burkholderiaceae; genus Paraburkholderia; species Paraburkholderia sp. BR14320. The sequence continues at coordinate 61,147 of NZ_JBFPKG010000007.1, read as the reverse complement.
GCTGGCTCGTGCCAGGGTGTCGCGCAACGTGCCTTCGATCCGTCCCGCGTAAGAACCGCTGTCGACCTCCGGCATGACAAGCGGCGCAGCGTCGGATAGCCGACTGTAACTGGTTCTGCTAACGGATTCAGTGTGGGCCGGCGCAGTCACCGTTAAGGCCGAGGAAGGTTGGCTTGCACTTGATGCGTTCACGCGACTGACGATCTTCGGTTCCGTAACACAATCCGACGTACTCAGCAGCGCAATGATGCCGCACAGCAATACGGCAGCCACTGGGGATTTAAATCGGCAATACGCCGAATGACTCACTTTGGTGTAAATGGCCTTAGCGCAGGAACAGGCGTGACGTAAATAGCGCGAGCGCATCATTTCAAAACCTCGCAGTCGGAAAAGGGCTGCAGGGATGAATGACATCGCTTGAAACGCCGCGAAAACCCGATAAATCGACAGAGGGTTCTCTTTCGCGCTATACAACCCGGTAAGAAGAGCCTTTAGTCTATGCAGAGGCGTAAGTCGCCCATATCGGGAGAATCCGATTTTTGAGATTAGCTCGGTGTCATCGCGCGCGATTGAGCTACGAGCGAGCGCGGTTGCTCAGCCTGGGTCTGGCGAACAGCGAAACGCCTCGCTGTACGCGTACGTTTTTCCGCTTTCATGAATTGACAATCAAACCTCGAATAACAATTTCCGCTTCTTTATTCGATTCGATTCGATTCGATTCAATAACTTTCAATTTGATTATGTAAGAAAAATCCTTACACCCCATTACGCATAAAATTACGCGTATTAGTAAAACTACCGATGCTGTAGTCAGACTACATTCTTACATTACTCACCACGGAGAGTCGCTACAGCCCATCCAGTTGCGCCGATTCTTCTTCCAACAGGCAAACGTTTGCAGTCATCGCTGCACGCCTGTTTTCGCGTCCGCTTCCCACCCACCCGACGCGCTCCGTTGCCCCAGAAAAGCACAATTTCGGAGAGACACCTATGCAGAAGAAACTATGGCCGGCCGTCGCGATAGCGGCGGCCGTGAGCGCCGCTGCGCACGCGGAAATTCCCACTCCTGGTCTCGACTTCGCGCCTACGTCGACGGTGCTGAACGCGTTCGCGTCGGCAGCGGCGCACCGGCGCGCGGAAACGCTCGTCAACAAGATGACGATCGACGAGAAGCTGCAGTTCATTCATTCGCAGTACGCCATGTCGGCTGTGCCGGGCGGCGGCGCGGGCTACATTCAGGGCGTGCCGCGCCTTGGCATTCCCGACCTGAACATGGTCGACTCCGCCACCGGTTCGGGCAGCACCAGCCAGCCATCGACGACCTTCCCCGCGACGCTCGCGGTGGCGGCGAGCTGGGACCGCGCGCTGTCGTGGAACTTCGGCAAGCAGATCGCGATCCAGTTGCGCGAGCAGGGCTTCGGCATGGGGCTCGGCGGTGGCACCAACCTCGCGCGTGAGCCGCGCGGTGGCCGGCTCTTCGAGTATCTCGGTGAAGATCCGGTGCTCGCCGGCGAGATGCTCGCCGAACGCACCGACGGCACACAAAGCCAGAAGGTCATCGCGACGATCAAGCACTACATGGGCAACGAGCAGGAACACAACCGCGGCGGCGGCAACAGCCAGATCGACGAGCGCACGATGCGCGAGCTCTATCTGCTGCCGTTCGAAATCGCCGCGCGCCGCGCGCAGCCGGGCAGCGTGATGTGCAGCTACAACGAGGTCAACGGCACCTATGCCTGCGAGAACTCGCACATTCTCAACGACGTGCTGAAGAACGACTGGCACTTCGAAGGTCAGGTGCAGTCGGACTGGGGCGCGGCGCATAGCACGGCACCCGCGATCAATGCCGGTCTCGACGAGGAAGAGGACGTCGGTTCGACCGTCTATCTGACGCCCGCGCTGGTCAAGCAGGCGATCGCGAACGGCTCGGTGTCGACCGCGCGCCTCGACGACATGGTCGAGCGCAAGCTGTACGTGATGATCCGCACGGGCGTGATGGACGATCCGCCGAAGGGTGGCGCGACCATCGACTTCTCGGCCGCGAGAGCCTTCACGCAGTCGGTCGAAGAGCAGTCGATGGTACTGCTGAAGAACGCCAGCAATCAGCTGCCGCTCTCCGCCGGTTCGCTGTCGCGCATCGCGGTGATCGGCGGCCACGCCGACGCGGCGGTGTTGACGGGCGGCGGTTCGGGCAACACACGCGATCCGGTGACGGGCGCGTTCGCCGGTTGCGGAGGCTTGACGTTCGGCACCACGACGGGCTGCAGCTGGTGGACCAACCCGTGGCTGAAGCTGAACACGCCGATCGTGTCGGCGATCAAGGCGCTCGCGCCGCAGGCCACGGTGACCTTCGCCGGCAACAGCGATCAGCAGTCGCCGTTTGCCGCCTACACGCAGCAGCAGATCACCCAGGCAGCAACGCTGGCCGCGAACTCCGACGTCGCCATCGTAGTGGTCGCGCAGCCGGCCGGCGAGGATATCGGCGATCTGCCGAGCCTGGGCCTCGCGAATCCGACCAACCAGGATGCACTCGTCGAAGCGGTTGCGGCGGCCAATCCGCATACGATCGTCGTCGTCGAAAGCGGCAACCCGGTGCTGATGCCGTGGAAGGACAGCGTGTCGGCGATCGTCGAAGCATGGTATCCGGGCGAAGGCGGCGGCAACGCGATTGCGAACGTGCTGTTCGGCAAGGTCAATCCTTCCGGCAAGCTCCCCGTCACGTTCCCGGTGCGCGACCAGGACACGCCGACGTGGGGCACGAATGGCGCATTTGCGGCGAACCCGGTGTACTCCGAGAAGCTCGATATGGGCTATCGCTGGTACGACTCGCAGAACATCACGCCGATGTTCGAGTTTGGCTACGGCCTGTCGTACACGCACTTCGCATACTCGGGTCTATCGGTTCAGCATCTGCCGGGCGGTCTGATCGACGTGTCGTTCAACGTGCGTAACGATGGTCGCGTCGCCGGTGCGGAAGTGCCGCAGGTCTACCTCGGTGTGCCGTATCAGGGTGAGCCGCCGCGTCGTCTCGTCGGCTGGGACAAGGTTGGTCTGAACCCGGGCGAATCGCGTCGCGTGCACGTGGTCGTGACGCAGCGCATGCAGAGCGTGTGGGACACCACGAGCAACCGTTGGCGCTATGTGCCGGGCAGCACGGTGTACGTCGGCGCATCGTCGCGCGACATCCGTCTGCAGGGGCGTGGCTAAATAGTGTGACGTCGTAGCGAACGCGGGCGCGCGAAGTGGCGCGCCCGCTTGTATCACCGATTACGCTTTCAGCGTGTTCTTGTAGAACTTTCCATCCTTCATCACGATCCGCAGGTTCTGCTCCGGGTTAGCCATCAGGTCGAGATTCTCGAGCGGATTGCCATCGACGAGAAGCAGATCGGCGTATGCACCTTCTTCGAGTACGCCGAGCTTGCGCGGATACGGATTGCGGTGCCCGGACAGCGCGAGTAGTTGTCCATTGGTGCCCGTTGCCATGGTCAATGCCTCGGCTCCGCTGTACCAACGCTTCATATGCGTGAGCATCCTGCCTTGCCCCGCGGCCACGGTCTGCGAAAAGATCAGGTCCGTACCGAATGCGACCTTGATGCCATGCTTGCGCGCGAGTTTGAAAGCGCGATCGGTGCCCGCGATCACGTCGAGAAACTTCTCGCGACTCTGCGGGGCGAGCGGGCCCACGTCGTCTTCGTTGACGAACGGCTGCGTGCTCAACCATGTGCCGTTCTTCGCCATCAATGCCGCGGTCTTGTCGTCCATCAGATGAGCGTGCTCGATGCACTGCACGCCTGCCGCAACGGAGCGCTGAACCGCTTCGGGCATGTACGCATGCGAGAGCACATAGGTGCCCCAGTCGGCCGCTGTTTCGACGGCCGCGCGCAACTGCTTTTCGGTGAAGGTGAGCATGTCGAGCGGGCTGCGCGGCGTCGATACGCCACCGGAGCCGACCAGCTTGATCTGCGTCGCGCCCTGGATGAACTGCTCGCGCACGCGCAAGCGGACTTCGTCTTCCGTGTCGGCGATCGCGAAGCCACCGTCCCGTTCCAATTGGGTGATCTGGCTGCTGGTGCGCGGCATTTCGCTCAGTGCGCGAAAATCGCCGTGACCGCCGGTGGTCGTGATCATCGCGCCAGACGGATAGATGCGCGGTCCGGAAATCATGCCGCTATCGATTGCCTGCTTCAGCGCGAATGACGGGCCGCCCGCGTCGCGTATCGTCGTAAAGCCGCGCAGTAGCGTGCGTTCGGCTTCAGCGCTTGCGGCAATATGGACGAGCGAAATGTCGGATTGAAGGATGACCTGAACCGGCACCGCCGCGAGCAATGCATGCCAGTGCATGTCGATCATGCCGGGCATCATCACCTTGCCACCGCAATCGACCAGCGTCTTGCCGTCGATCGAAGCCGGTTGACCTCGACCCAACTGGCTAATGCTGTCGCCCTCGACAACCATATAGAGGCCGTCGCGCAACGTCGACGATTTGCCATCGAACAAACGGAAGTTCGTGAACAGCACCGGCTTCGCGGGCGGTGCTGGCGGCACGGTGGTTTGGGCATTGCTGAGCCCGGGCAGTACCAGACTCAACATCGATGCGGCGAGACCAGTGACAAAACCGCGGCGCGACAGGTCGGCACTAATACGGCGGTTTGCATATTGCACTTGTGACTTGTCGCAAAGACATGAAGAAGATGGACTGACTATTTTATTGCCAAGATACTTTCCTGAAGGCATAGCTCACCCCATGACGTGGACCACTGTGCATCGAAAGCCGCCGTCTGACTACAGTTCACAATTGGCGACGTGAGAGTCAAGCCAGCACAGAGTATCTGCTGCGAACGTGGATGGCAAATGCGTGAGCGGAGTGCGGAAATGATCGGTCGAACTAAGGTAGCGCGACGAGCGGGCGTAGCGAGGGCCAGCCCGCCGAATCGGTGAACGCCGAATCTTCGAGTATTCAGTGGCGGCGCTGAAATTCCCAATTGTCCGAACCGGACCGGCAGAATCGCGGAGTGAGATGCATGGTTTGTCCTCTTGCACTGAGGTCGATTGCCGCGACCCGGCATGTTCGCGCTTCTTCCTTGACCGTGTGTGAGGGTGTGATCGTCGCGTGGACACGAGGCCTGTTGCGCGTAGCCTCGTTCGTCCAGTCGAGCGTTTCGCCATCCTGCTTGGTATCGAGCGCCTGATTCACTGCGGACTGGATCGACGCGATATCCGCTTGCCGCATCAGACTGATCGGCGTATCGCTCAGGAATCCAAGGTTGATGGCCGCGTGAGCGCCCATTGTTTCCAACACGAGCAAGCTACCAATAACCGCTTTGTACAGCCGCGACGGTACTGACATGGGTTGGTTCTCCTGAGAAGAGGTCATGCGGAGATCGAAGGCCAGAAGGACAATAACGGCAATGACAGCCGATAGTACCATTGGAAAAGTCTTGACGAATTCGTTCGTCCAGCCGGGGCGCGAAAGGTCCGTTTTACACCTTGAAAGCGTCGCCAGCAGCGCATCCGGAGCAGGGTTTGGCGGACAAAGAGAAGCCCGCCCGACCCGACGATTCGGTTCAGGCGGGCTTGTGCGATCAAAGCTCGATGTAGGTGATCGTCGCGACCAGCGTCATCGCGACGGAGCGCTTCGTCAGTTCTTCTGCGCGAGCAGCGCCTGAATCCTGGCTTCGGTCTGCGCATAGTCGCCTTCTCCGAAGTGCGAGTAGACGATATGACCTTGCTTGTCGATCAGATAGAACGCGGGCCAGTACTGGTTGTTATACGCATTCCAGGTCGCGTACTGATTGTCCTGCGCAACCGGATAGGTGATGCCGAGCCGCTTGAGCGCGGTCTTCACATTGCCGGTGTCGCGTTCGAACGGATATTCGGGCGTATGCACGCCGATCACCGTGAGCCCCTGGTCCTTGTACTTCTGGTTCCAGCTTTTCACGTAAGGCAGCGTGTTTGCGCAATTGATGCAGCTATAGGTCCAGAAGTCGACGAGTACTACTTTGCCGCGCAACTGCTGCAATTTGAGCGGCTCGCTATTGAGCCATTGCGTGATGCCCGTGAGCTCGGGTGCGGGCGGCCCGCTTTCCTGCGGCGCGGCGATCGCGGCCGTACTCGCCGCGATCAACGCGCAGGCGGCAAACGCGGTGGACAGGGCGAAGTTTTTCAATCGGGTAGTCATGTCAAAGTCCTTTGAGTGAGGGGAAAAGGCCGGCGAGCCGCGCGTACAGCAGCACGTCGTACTGCAAATAGATGGCGAGTGCGGTCAGCATCACCAGTACGCCGAACACCTGTTGCAGACGTTCTGCGTGACGTGAGACGACACGTACGTGACGCGTCACGTAATGTCCGCCGTAGATGATCGCGAGCATCGGAATCGCCGCGCCGATCGCATACAGCGTGAGCAGCAGCGCCGACCAACCGAAGTCCTGAGCCTTCACGACGAGCACGAGAATCGACGCGAGCACGGGGCCGGCGCAGGGCGTCCATACCGCGCCGAGCGACATGCCGAGCACGAAGCCACCCGCGTTGCCGCTGCCCGGCTGCGTGCCCGGCGCAATGGCCGCGCCGATCCGGTCGAGCGGCCCTTGCAGTTGCGCGACGAGCCAGTCGTAGGGGCGCGGCCAGATACGCAGAAGTCCGGACAGTGCGAGCAACGCGATGCCGGTATTGCGCAGTACCTGTTGCGCGACGTGCACGGTGCTCGACACCGCGCCCAATAGCAGCGCGAAAGACGCGAAGGTCAGAATGAAGCCGGCAACGATGAACAATGGCCGCGTACGGCTCGGTTGTTCGACGGAAGTGCCGAGCAGAATCGGCATCACCGGCAGCACGCAGGGAGAGGCAATCGTCAGCAACCCGGCGAGCAGGGCGAGCGGAGTTTCGAGAGTACTGTGCATGATGGGCGTTCGGTTGGCTGGGATGACCGTATTGGAACGCTCACGCGTATCTGGTTTATGTCGGCGATCAGGCGCGCTTGCAATGTTGTATGTCCGCGCACGGCGCAGATACATTGCGACACAAATCGGCTGCGAGACGATGCGCGCCGCGGTGGTTGCCGAACGGTCCCGGCGTGAGGAAGGCGCTGTTGGTGATGCCGCGCGTGTATGCAGTCGACTACGGCCTGCGTTGCCTGTAAAGCAACGACCTGTGAACTTAGTTGCTCTTCCTGATGGCAGCCTGAGCTGTCACCATTCATCTCAAGCAGTGTTCGATTCGTTTATTCCAAATTCCGTATCAAAGCCTTGGCTTGAAGGAGAACAACCATGTCGGATCAGATCAATAGCCGTCGCCGCCGCTTTCTCGGAACGGCGGTTGCGGGTATCAGCCTGCTCGAATTGGGACTGAGCGGGCTCGCGCATGCGCAATCGGCCGACACGGCCGGCAATGCGAGAGCAGGCGCGCGCGTGGCGTCGTTCGAGAACATTCGCTCGATCAATGCAGGCACGCTGAGCATCAGCTACGCGGAAGCGGGCCCGCAGAACGGACCAGTGGTCATTCTGCTGCACGGCTGGCCTTACGACATCTACAGCTTCGCCGAAGTAACGCCGTTGCTGACGGCGGCCGGTTATCGCGTGATCGTGCCTTACCTGCGCGGCTACGGCGGCACCCGTTTCCTGTCGGCGGATACGCCGCGCAACGGCCAGCAGGCAGTGGTCGCGGTCGACATCATCAACCTGATGGACGCGCTGAAAATCGACAAGGCCGTGCTCGGCGGCTTCGACTGGGGCGCACGCACGGTGAACATCGTCGCCGCGCTGTGGCCGCAACGCGTGAAGGCGATGGTGTCGGTGAGTGGTTATCTGATCGGCAGCCAGGAGGCTAACCGCGCGCCGTTGCCGCCGAAGGCCGAACTCGCGTGGTGGTATCAGTTCTATTTCGCCACCGAGCGTGGCCGTGCCGGTTATGAAGCGAACCGTCACGACTTCAACAAGCTGATCTGGCATACCGCCTCGCCGAAATGGAATTTCGACGACGCCACCTTCGAGCGCTCCGCAGAATCGTTCAATAACCCGGACCATGTTGCCGTGGTGATTCACAACTACCGCTGGCGTCTGGGACTCGCGCAGGGCGAGCCGCAATACGACGAACTCGAAAAGCGCCTCGCCACCGGACCGACGATCGCGGTGCCGACCATCACGCTCGAAGGCGACGCGAACGGCGCCGCGCATCCGGAGCCCGCTGCATACGCGAAGAAGTTCACCGGCAAGTATCAGCACCGCAACATCAGCGGCGGCATCGGCCACAACCTGCCGCAGGAAGCGCCGAAAGCTTTCGCGGATGCGATTCTCGACGTCACGCGCCTTTGATCGAGCCGGCGTTAGCCGGCTTCTCTCTTCTGAACGGAACCCCGGCAGCCGAACGCACGGCTGCCGGGTTTTTTTCATGGGCGGGCCATTTGCAGCACACGCGCAACTCGCACGACGCATGCGACGCCGGCCCTGCGCCGCATGTTCGGAAGCGGGGTTTTGTATCGCAATGTATCAACGGCGTACGCAGACAAACACGCTTGCAGAAATGGGGGGTGACGAAAACATTGCAGATACGTTGGGGCGTTCTAATGTCTTCACGCAAGGTTGATTCACAACGTTGCGTGTGAATCAGGCGGGGCGTCACAGTGTATCTGCGCTGATGGTTTTGTGTCCCGCTCAATCCTTATCCCTGATGGTTTGATACCCGGAGAAGACTCATGAAACTCGTTCAATCGCTGATCGTCGCTGCACTCGTCGCCGCTCCTGTTGTTTCGTTCGCGCAATCGCAACCGCAACAGGCGCTCACTCGTGCGGAAGTTCGCGCGCAGCTGGTCCAGTTGCAGAAGGCCGGCTATAGCCCGGCTAGTGACAACACGCAATACCCGCGGAACATCGAGGCAGCTGAAGCGCGTGTCAGCGCGGGCAACGACGCTACCGCTTACGGCGGTGTCGAGAATGGAAGCTCGGCGTCCAGCTCGCATGTGCCGATGAAGCATGCGGCCGCGCATAGCGCCAACGACGGCTCGAACGTCGTCGGCCTCGGCTCCATCTACGCGCACTCCTGATTCGTTGATCCCTGAATGTTCTGATACCCGGAGAAGACTCATGAAACTCGTTCAATCGCTGCTCGTCGCCGCACTCGTTGCTGTTCCCGTTGTTTCGTTTGCGCAATCGCAACCGCAACACGCGCTCACTCGTGCTGAAGTTCGCGCGGAGCTGGTTCAATTGCAAAAGGCCGGCTACAACCCGGCCAGCGACAACACGCAATACCCGCGGAACATCGAGGCGGCCGAGGCGCGCATCAGCGCGAGCCATGACGCAGCCGCCTACGGCGGTGTCGCGAACGGCAGTTCGGCTTCGGGCTCGCACCTGCCGATGAAGCATGCGGCGGCGGATCGCGTGTATGACGGCTCCAACGTCGTCGGCCTCGGTTCCATCTACGCGCATTCGTGATCGATGCAAATGAGCAAGGCGTCCGCGCGCACCGATTCACGTCGACGCGCGGACGCCTTGTTTAACCCACCTGACGAGATATAAACGATGACCACGCTGCTGAAGAAAATTCTCGGTTCCGTTCTGTTGCTGGGCGGACTGTTCGCATTGCAGGCCACGGAGTTCGCTCAGGCTGCGCCGTCCGACGACCTGAAGGGCAAGAACGTCGTACTCGTCCATGGCGCTTTCGCCGACGGGTCGAGCTGGGACAAGGTGATCCCGTTGCTCGAAGCGCGCGGCCTGCATGTCGTGGCCGTGCAGAATCCGCTGAGTTCGCTCGCCGACGACGTGGCGGCCACCCGGCGCGTGATCGCGCAGCAGAACGGACCTGTGATTCTGGTCGGCCATTCATGGGGCGGCGTGGTGGTCAGCGAAGCCGGCAACGACGACAAGGTGAAGAGCCTCGTATACGTAGCGGCATTTGCGCCGGACAACAGCCAGTCCATCGCCGACATCACGAAAGACAAACCCGCGCCGGTCTGGGCTGATGAGTTGCGCAAGGACTCGGCCGGTTATCTGACGCTATCGACCCACGCGGTGCTCGACGACTTCGCGCAGGATCTGCCGCTGCCGCAGAAACGCCTGATCGCGGCGACCCAGCAGCCGTGGGCCGCTGGCTGTATCGACGACAAGGTGACGAACGCCGCCTGGCATGACAAGCCGTCGTACTTCGTGGTGTCGGGCCGCGACCGCATGATCGATCCGGCCTTGCAACTGGAGATGGCGAAGCACATCGACGCGAAGATCACGCGCGTCGACACGAGCCATGTCGCGATGCTGAGTCAGCCGCAAGCGGTGGCCGATGCGATCATCGCCGCGTCCCGGGCCGCGCGTTAAAACGCGCAGTCTGATCGCCAATCAGATTGCGATCGACGGAATGCTCTTCATGCAGCGCAGCGCGAACATCGAGCGGCTATGGCGAATGCCTGCGATCTTGTAGAGCTTTTCTCGCAGGAAGCGTTCGTAGCCGGCGGTGCCGTCTACCGCGACCTTGACCAGGTAGTCGTAATCGCCGGACACCAGGTACGCTTCGAGTACTTCGCTGAGCGTGGCGAGCTCGGCGCCGAAGCGCGCGAGCGCGTCTTCGTCGTGGCGGTCGAGCGTGACTTCGAGCAGCACGACGTCCGCGAAACCGAGCTTCTGCTGATCGAGCAACGCGACATAGCCGCGGATATACCCTTCGTTTTCGAGCTGCCGCGTGCGATTCCAGCACGCGGTGGTCGACATGCCGACCAGTTCGGCAAGATCCGCATTACTGAGCCGGGCGTTCTTCTGAAGCTCGCGCATGATCTTGCGATCGAGCGCGTCGAGCGGGCGGTTTCGGGTGTTCATCAACGATATGGGAAGAATATTTTGTGGAACAATATTGTAGGGGAAGATTGTTCCGAATAGGCGGCATAAGCAGATGCGTTTAAGAAGCCTATCCAGCGGGGCTCCCGGTATATTTTCAGCGTGCATTCATGCCCGGGACAACCGCCCGGACCGCGGGCCTCGCGCCGGCGATCCTCCGTGGCCAAAAGCCGCTTTTTCGGTGTCTCGCCGCCTTCACGGTAAGGCGGCACGCGGGCGAATTCCGGCGTTACCCACGCCGGAAGACGCGCTCGCCGGGCATGGACGCATGTCGCCGCATGTGTCTATCGCAACTCTCTTTTGCCCGCTGTTTCGCCGATGCCGATCCAGTTGTATGTTTCGTTTCTTCTCGCGTCCGCCGTACTCGTTTATTCGCCCGGCCCGGTGAATGTTCTTACGATGAGTCAGGCGCACACCGCCGGATGGCGCGCGGCATTGCCCTGTGTATGGGGTGGCACCTGTGCGGTATTGCTGCAACTCGCTTTTACCGCGTTGTGTCTGAACTCGCTATTGCTGATCGATGAGCGCGCGCTAATCGTGCTGCGTTGGGCCGGCGCGATATATCTGGTTTATCTGGGCTTCAAACAATGGCGAAGCGGCACATTCGCGGCTTCTCCGCTTCCGGCAAAAAGCGCCGGACAACGCGGTTTGTTTTGGCGCGGCTTCGCGACGTCGGGCCTGAATCCGAAAACGCTATTGTTCTTTCCGTCTTTCTTTCCGCAGTTCATCAGTACTTCGTCGAATGAAGTCGATTGGTCGGCCAATCATCAATACCTGTTGCTGGCCAGTACTTTTGCGCTGATGTTCGCGTTGGGCGTCGCGTCGACGGCAATCTTCTCGCACCGTCTGCGCACGGTTCTGCAGCGGCCGACGCGGTTGCGTGTCGTGAACCGCCTGATGGGTAGCTTGCTGGTCGGGATGGGCGCGCTGATGGCGGCGGTACGCTGACTACGAAACTAGCCGCATACCGCCGCCGCGGGAACAACGTCATCCTTATCGTCTGTACCGCGCGAGATCAATGGAAAATGAGGTACAGGATGATCAGTACGATCAACGGAACGCCAAGCAGCCAGCCAATCAGGTAAGGCATGATGTCATCTCCTTTCGTATTGAAGTTCGAATACACAGGAGCTTTAGCAGGCAGCGTGCCTGAGTCGGAAAGGCACATGTGGTCACGTACGAAGCTTTAGCCGTTATTCGAAAAGCCCGGGTACAGCGTCATCCCGCCATCGACGAACAGCGTCGTGCCGACGACATAATCGCTTTCATCGGACGCAAGCCACACCGCCGCCTTGCCGATATCTTCCACGGCACCGACGCGTCCGTAGGGAATCAACTGCAATAGTTTGTCGAGTGCTGCTTGCGAATCCCATGCGTCCTGATTGATCCGCGTACGGATCGCGCCCGGCGCAATCGAATTGACGCGAATGCGCTCGGGTGCCACTTCCTGCGCCAGCGATTTCATGAACATCTGAATGCCGCCTTTCGACGCGGCGTAATTGACGTGCCCCGCCCACGGAATGACCTCGTGAACGGAACTCATGCAAATGATCTTGCCGAGCGCTTTCGATACAGTCGTCGGGCCGCGTCGGCGAAATTCTTTTACCGCGGCCTGGCAGGTTAGAAACTGGCCGGTTAAATTCGTCGACAGCACGAGTTGCCAATCGTCGAGCGTCATGTCGGCGAGTGGACTGTCCTTCTGCAGTCCGGCATTCGCGACCACGATATCAATGCCGCCAAAGCGCGCGCGACCCGCCTCGAAGAGGTTCGCTACCTGAGAGGGATTCGATACGTCTGCCTGGATCGCGATTGCGGATCCACCGGATTTTTCTATTTCGTCGGCGAGCTTTTCATCAGGTTCCGCATGCGAATGATAATTGAGCACGACCGCCGCGCCGGCATCCGCGAGTGCTTTGGCGACGCCGTAGCCGATTCCCGAACTCGCACCGGTAATCAGTGCGACCTGATTGGCCAGTAACTTTTCCATTTGAGTGCTCCGGCAACGACGAGAAGCGAAGCCGCCATCTACCGGCGCGCGACATCGCGCGGATAGACGGCGGCCCGCCGGGTGTTCCAGTCCAGGACGCGCGGCCTATATCACGCCGGCAACCAGCAGAACGATCACCACGATCAGTACGATGCCGAGTCCGCCGGTCGGACCATAGCCCCACGCCCGACTGTGCGGCCACGCTGGAAAAGCGCCGATCAGCAGCAGAATCAGCACGATGAGAAGAATGGTTCCTAGCATGTTATGACCTCCGCCTGGTTGAAGGGGACCTGCTGCACCTAGGTCAGCCGCAAGGCCGCAGGGTAATCCCTAGCGAGCAAACCGCGTGCCCACGGCCGATCCGTTAAGAGGATCACGGTGACAGCGCAGGCCGCGTGCGGAGATTCGCGAGTCGATTGAAACGGCACCCATTGCGCTCAAAACATGAGGAGGGTGCCGTTTTTCCAATTGCGGACACGTCGCGCGTCCTATAGAAGGTAGGGTCCGTTGATGCGGCCTTCGAAGATCGCGGTGTTGATGTCCCAATCGTCGACGGTACCCGTGCCGCCACCGTCCACCTTGACGACTACCGATCGGCCGCCGCGCAGCGTCTTCATCTGTTCGGCGCTCAGCGTTTTGTCGTTGGATGGCTCGCCCGCGCCGGGCGGCAGGTCTTTGATGATCACAGTGGCTTTCATGGCATTTCTCCTTGACGTGAAAGGCGAGCACAGTGCGGCGCCCGCCTCGATTTCTGCAAGGCCTATGCCAAGGTGTGGGAAGTGAGCCGCAAAAGGGAGCGGGGGCCGCGATGCGAAGCCTGGCAAGGATCCGCGCGATAGCCGCATTGAATCAAGCCGGATACGACCGCGATTGCGAGTCGAAGTGTTTGCGCGCGTCGCACGGGTCGCATACTAATGGTTGGGGCGCAGCGCAACGTGCCGCGTGGCGAACCCTCCCATGCCATACTCAATCGCAAGCCCAAATGGAAACGGCACGCGCTATTTCCGCGTGCCGTGCTGGTGAAACGCCCCCGCGAGCAATCCTAGCGGCGTCGCCCTTTGCGCGGCGAAGCGGCTTCCGCGATACGCAGATGCGCGTCAGGAAAGCCCGGCGGGTATGCGACGACGCGCGTCGCGGCCGGCACCAGCGGCGCGGCGAGACTCGAACGCGCGCCGACGCGAGCGCCGCCGACGATGGCGGCCATCGCCTCGCGGTCCAGCTCGACGCTTTCGGTCAGATCCTTGATGCTCAGCTTGGCCATGACGGCTCCAGAAAAACGCGCCGGCGGCCAGACCCGTTCGGGTTCCGGCCGCCGGGCTCGGAATGTGCTCAGTGTGCTATTCGTTGTACTCAGGTCTCAACGCACTATCAGTATAGGAAATCCGTTCGCGGCATGCATTGCCGTGCTGCTGTCGCGGCAGTGAAGGAACCCCCGGTCCCTCGCTGCTTCGCGGGCTTACACGGCGGAGAGATTGGCGCCCGCCAGGATCGGGTCGACTTTCAGTTTCGGCAGCACGACGTCCGAGCCGATATAGCCGATGTCATTGAGCGCTGCGACATTGACGATCTGCTGTTGAGCCAGATTCTGGGTGACGTTGACATTGACGTTGACGTTGGCGATGCCGGCAAGGCCGCCGAGACCACCAGGGCCCGAGGGCATGGGCACGTTGCTGCCGGTGCCGCCTGCGATCCCGGACATGGTCCGGCGATCGAGTTCGCGCGCGCCGGGCAGATCGCGAATCATGAGGGATGACATGGCGTTTCTCCTAAAACGTATGGAAAGCGGACATGCATGGCTGGCGGCGAAGCGGCCCGCGACAGCAGGCGCCTCGCCGCGCCATGCATTAGTGGCCGTTGGAGTTGCTCGACACGACATACGGGCTGAGCGTCGAGTCGATGCCTTCGGAGAACGCAACGTTGTTGCCATTGGCGTTCTGGAAGTTCAGTTCGTTACCGATGAATTGCGAGGTGGTGCTGTTCTTGATGCTCGTCGGCGCATAGACCGGGGCGAAGCTGTAGTACTGGCTGGGGCCATAGCCACCGCGTACGGCTTTCATGGCCTTGCTGTCGAGTTGTTCGGTAACGGACAGGTCTTTGATCATCAGCGTTTTCATGGTGAGTCTCCTGAGGGAAGTTTTCGCAGTGTCGCGAGTGGTTTCGAGCAATTCGTTTGCTCGGACATCACTAATGCACAGGCTGTGCCAGTCTTAATGAACTATCCTGAAGAAATCAACGAAGCCGTGTCGTATAAGGCTTTTGCGCGCGGTTCGGCCGCCGTGTCGGTCCGCTCGAACCGCGTTGACGCGCTAGAGGCGGTGGCGGCGGTCCGACATCGCGGCGGACCCTGTTGGCTCGCGCACGACATTGCGCGCGACACCATGCGGCGCGGCGTGCGGCCCATGCCTGGTTTGCCTGGTTTGCGAAAGCGCGGACCGGGAGCTAGTATCGAAACGGCACATGTAACTGGATACGACAGCTTCTCTATCGACCCGCGTGGCGTCGGTCGCATGCGACACGGTCCAGCGGCAACGGCGGTGCTTCGCAAAAATGGCTAGCCTTGCGCGTGTGATTCTCGACTTCCAGAGCGGCGAGCTATCGCGCGACGAGTTCGTCGCGCAGCTCGACAGCGCGCTGGCGACCGAGCAACTCGGTCCGACGCGGCTGCTGGAGACGCTATACGCTGCGCATCACAAGTCCCCGTTGCCCGACGATCTCTATCTGGAAGTGCGGCGGCGCATCGAGCTGCTGCGCGTGTCGAACGTCGCGGCAGGTGGCGACGAAACCGGCATACAGACCACGGTCGATCTACCGTCGCTGCGTTCGGCGAGCGCGGGTAGCGCTGGCAACGCGGGCAGCGCGAGTACCGCCGGAAGCGCCGCGCACGAGACCATCAAAGGCATCGGCGATACGCTGAACAACCGCTTCGTGCTCGAAGAGTGCCTCGGCGTAGGCGGCATGGGCACCGTCTACAAGGCGCTCGATCTGCGCAAGCTCGAAGCGTCGGACCGCAAGCCCTATCTCGCGATCAAGGTGCTGAACGTCCAGTTTCGCGGCAATCCGAATTCGCTGGTCGCATTGCAGCGCGAGGCACGCAAGGCGCAGGTGCTCGCCCATCGCAACATCATCACCGTGTACGACTTCGACCGCGACGGACCGATCGTCTATCTGACGATGGAGTACCTGAGCGGCAAACCGCTGAGCCAGCTGCTGCGCACGCCTGGATATCAGGGCATGCCGGTGCGGGCCGCGCTGCCGATCGTGCGCGGCATGTGCGCGGCGCTCGCGTACGCGCACGAGCGCGGCTTCGTCCATTGCGATTTCAAACCCGCGAACGTGTTTCTGACCACCAATGCCGAAGTAAAAGTGATCGACTTCGGCATCGCGCGCGTATTCCAGCGGCCGGAAGAGGAGAGCGACGCGACGGTGTTCGATCCCGGCAGTCTCGGCGCGTTGACGCCGGCCTATGCGAGTCCTGAGATGATCGAGCATCGCGAGCCGGACCCGCGCGACGATATCTACGCGCTTGGCTGCATCACTTACGAGCTGTTGACCGGACATCATCCGTTCGATCGCCTGTCGGCCACGCAGGCGCGCAATGCCGACTTCAAGCCGCAGCGTCCGCCGAATCTCGATGCGCGCCAATGGCGCGCGTTGCGTGCCGCGTTGTCGTTCGATCGCAATACGCGGATGCCGAGCGTCGTGCGCTTTATCGCAGAGTTCGACAATGAAGCGCGCGCGGAGAAGTCCGGGTCGCTCGCGTGGGCCGGGCTCGCTACTCTGGCCGTCGTTTGCGCGGTTACCGTGGGCGTGTTCGCGGTTCGCTCGGGGTCACACCGGCAGCAGGCCGCGCCATCCGAGGCGGCGGGACCGCTGGGCGATCAGGTCGATCGGGCGGCTGCGGCGTCCGCTGCCGCGCCTGCGACGAATGCCGCACAAACGGCGCCGTCGGCTGGCGCGAATGAAGGAAGTACTACAACGGGTGGCGCGGCCGCAACCGCGCCTCCGTCGCCCGCGACCAGGCCCGCGTTGACGCTTGCTGCGATCGCGCCCACGCTTGCCCGCGTACCGTGTTCGGCTTTATCGGGCGCGGTGCAGGACCACGCACTAACGGTGCGCGGTTTCCTGTCGCAGCGGTACGGCGCCGCGCGTCTGCAGGAGACCTTGTCGCGGCTGCCTGGCGTCGATACGGTTTCGCTCGACGTGCGGCCGCTCGCCGACGACAAATGCGACGTCGTCAAAACGCTTGCGCCGTTTCTGGTGCGCAACTGGCAGGCGGGACGGGCAGCGTCGCTGCACATGCGACCGCCAAGCGGTTTGCTGACCGAGAACGACTCGCTGGTGGTCGACCTCAAAGCGCCCCCGTTCGATTCCTTCGCGACCGTCGACTACTACCAGCTAGACGGCCACGTCGTGCACATGGTGCCCAGCCGTCTGTGGCCGGACAACCAGATGCAGGCCAATGGCGGTCCATACACGATCGGCAGCACTGCGGGCGATTGGACGGTATCGAAGCCGTTCGGCTCGGAGATGGTGGTGCTGGTGGTGACGCCGGTGCCGCTGTTCGACAAGCTGCGCCCGGAAAGCGAAGCGCGCGCCGATTATCTGCGCGCGCTCGAGACGCGGTTGAAGCAGATCGGCGGCCAATACGGTCAGGATCGTCTGTTGGCGGACTTCGCGCCGATCACGACCAAACCCGCCAAGCCATGATCCGTCAGAGAGCCAATCGAAACGGCCCTCAGCGCAGATCTTTGACGACGCGAAAACCGTTCTGCGATTGACGCACGCCCGCGCTGTATTTGAAGCGCGTCGCGCTGAGCATGTAGTCGCCGCCTTCGCGCCATGAGCCGCCGCGAATCGCGCGCATCTCGCAGCCGGGCGTGTCCCACGCATGGCCGTCGACGGGTGCGCCCTGATAGGAGTTGTGCCAGCAGTCGGCGGTCCACTCCCAGACGCCGCCGTTCATGTCGTACAGACCCAGAGGATTCGCGGCGAACGTGCCGACGCTTTCCGGTCCTTCCTTGTGCCACGGGTCGCCGCAGTCCTTGCAATTGGCGTTGCCCTTGCGCATCTGATCGCCCCACCAGTACGCGGTCGTGGTGCCGGCGCGGTCCGCGTATTCCCATTCGGCTTCGGTCGGCAGACGGTACGGTTTGCCGGTCGTTTTGGTGAGCCATTTGACGTACTGCTGCGCGTCGTCCCAACTCAGATCGCGCGCGGGTGCGGTCTTGATGCTATTGCTCTCCGGGGTCAGCTTCTGGCATGCGCCGGCGGCGACGCACGCATTCCATTGCTCGACCGTCACCGGGAATTTGCCGATCGCGAAGGGCGCGCCGATGCTCACGTGATGGACGGGCTTTTCCGACGGATCGTCGGTATTGCTGCCCATTGCGAACGAGCCGGCGGGTACCGCGACCATGATCGGACAGGCGGCGCAGTCGCGGATTTCACCGGCGGTCGGCGGATGGGCGACGGTCTTTTCGGCGAATGTCGCCGCGGCGGCCGTGGCGGGCGGCGTCGGCGCCGGGGCGGCAGCGGGGCGCGGTGGTGGCGGCGCGGCCGCGCTCGCTTGCGCCGTGGGACGCGCGGCCTGAGCAGGTGGCGCGGGTGGCGCGACGTGACCGCTCTGCGCCGCGGGCGCTGCGGGCGGCGCAGCACTCACCGCCGGCGTCGATGCCGCCGCGCGCAATCGATCGATACGCGCATGCGCGAGCGTGGCGAAGCGGCCATTCGGATAGGCCTTCAGATAAGCCTCGTAATCGGCTGGGTAGTTGCTGTCCTTGATCGACTCCCAGAACGTGATTTCGTATTGTTCGCCGCTTTCCTTCGGCATGATGCCGCGACTGCGCGGCGTAATGGCGCGATCGTCCGACGTAATCGACGACGCGATAGTACGTTCGCCACTCGCGGGAATGGAAGTACGGGCCACGGAGAGCCACGGCTGCTGCGCTCCGCGTGTGGCGGCGCGAACTTCGGCGGCGACGTGCCGGAACAGCGCGGCGAGCGATCGGGACGATGCGTCGGCATCATCGAGCGCTTGCAGCAGCGCACCGGTGTAGACGCCATGCCGCGGACCGTCCGCCGCGAATCCACCCGGCGCGGTTGCGTACGCAATCACGGTGTTGGCAGCGATCTTCGGTTGGTCGATTGCAATCCCGGCGGGCATAAACGGATTGTCGAGGCAGGTATCGAGAATCACCAGATTGAGCTGGCCGGCGCGAGCGGATTGCATCGCCTGCAAGACGGTATTCAGTTCGACGCCGTTATTCAAGAGCGACACCGGTGCACGGTTATCGGCTCGAGCATCGAGTCCCGCCGGCAAAAGCAGCGTTTGTCCGGGTAACTGCATGCCGTGTCCGGCGAAATAGAACAGCCCGATATCGCCAGCTTTCAAACGTCGGTGAAATTCGTCGATCGCCGCGCGCATTTGCGGCGGCGTCGCATTCGTGCGCGTGATGACTTCGAAGCCACGCGCACGGAGTGCAGCGCCGATCGATTCGCCGTCGCGCGGCGCGTTAGCGCGAATCGGGTTAGTGGCGTCGCCGTATTCGCCATTCCCGATCACAAGCGCGATACGCCGCGAATGGGTGCCGTCGCGTGACGAAACAAAGGGTGAAAGGAGCAATGCGGTATCCGCCGGCCGCCCCGGTTCACTCGTCACCGAAGCCGCACTCGGCTCGATGAATTCGCGTTGCGTCGCGGCACCGGCGCTATCCCACTGCGCCTGGATTGCCCCAACCACGCACACCAGCAGGAATCGTCGCCACATCGTTTTATCCTGTTTGTACCGGACAGAATTCAGGCATTCGCGCACCACGATCGCGCTGTCCGCGCTCATTATTAACGATAGCACGCGCTTCGCGTCATAACTGTCCGGGAGTCCTGAACGCGTCATACGGTTAACGAGCATTGCGTATCTTTTTAGCAAGTTAAGTTCTAAGCTGATTCACAAAGTCACCTCACACGGCCGTTTTAACTAGGTGGCTGTCTACCGGTTGCAATCCGCGACAAGCCGCTCGAACACCCGGATGGCCATCGATAGCCGGGCCCAGCCATGACTCCTGTTCGGGAGAGTGCGCTATGCGAAGAACCCGTGTTTCCTCTCTTTTCGGCAGACGTGATCTCGCGCAAGCGCATTGCGGCGGATTGCGCGCGGCGGTGTGTGCGACGCTCGTCGCGGTGTGCGTCGGCATGGGAACGGGTGGCGTCGCGCGCGCCGAGCAGACGGCGTCACCGCCGGGGGCCGAGGAGTACATCATCTGGCCGTCGGATGGCGCGGTGATTCACGGCGGCAAGCTGTGGGTGCGCATGGGGCTGCGAAATATGGGCGTGTGTCCGAAGGGCATCGCGTTTCCGAATACCGGCCACCATCATCTGCTGATCGACACGGATTTGCCCGCGCTCGACCAGGAGATTCCATCGGATCGCCAGCACCTGCATTTCGGCGCGGGCGAAACCGACGCGCGCATCGAGTTGCCGCCCGGCAAGCACACGCTGCAGCTGATTCTCGGCGACCATAATCACGTGCCGCACAACCCGCCGGTGTATTCGAAGAAGATCACCATCACCGTGCTAAAAGACTAACGCGATCCGTTGGTTCGAACTGGTCAAGCCGGAACGGAGAGTCCTGATGAACAAGATCATTGCGGCCGCGGCATTCGTCGCGGCGGCGCTGACGGCATCGACAGCGCCGCAGGGTGGGTGGGCAGCGACGCCGTCGCCGCCGAGCGCATACGCGTATATCGGTTATCCGAACGATGGCCAGGTGGTGCCCGCCAATAAGCCGTTTCGCGTGTGGTTCGGCCTGCGCTTCATGGGCGTCGCGCCGAAAGGCGTGAAGTACCCGAACACCGGTCACCACCATCTTCTGATCGATAGCGAGCTGCCGCCGCTGGATCAGGAGATACCCTCGGATCGCCATCATCTGCATTTCGGCGCGGGCGAAACGGAAACGATGATTTCATTGCCGCCTGGCAGGCATACGTTGCAGCTGTTGATGGGCGACGACATGCATATACCGCACAGCCCACCCGTGTATTCGAAGAAGATCACGGTGATCGCGCGCTGACTGTCATCATGCAGCCAACAATCCCGCGTGCGCTGTTGGCTGCGATCCACCATTCGCGAGTCCCGCTGCGCCGGTCGGTAGCGGCGCCACAGCGCCTGCGTTCCTCCAGGCCTTTACTGCGGGCCCTGACGACGCGAATGTCGAAAGCGAAGCACTCCTGGCATAGCCCATGCATCAGTAGCGCCCGAGCAGACAAGTTGCTCGCACCCGACGCACCAACGATGCGCTTTCCCTTTTCCAGGAGTTTTGCCATGAACACGCTGATGATCAAGGACCTGTCCAATACCGAACAACTCGACAGCAAGGCGATGAGCGCCGTGCGCGGCGGCAACAGCTACTACTGCCCGATGCCGTCGTACCTCAGCTATGCGCCCGTCTATGCGCCGACCAGCATCAAGAACATCTGCACGACGCAGTCGATCAACACGGAAATGAACATCCAGAGCGCGAACGGCAACAACTCGGCGCTGGTCAGCGGTACGACGACCTACATCGAACCGACCGTGTACTCGAGCAACGTCAACAACGTGAAGTGAGCGGCGCTCGCACGCGCGGCCCGAGCGGCCGCGTGTGTGCGCCCCAATAGCCGCGTCGCTCAAAAAGACCACGCATTCGATCGTCCTTTCCACGCATCCTTCGCGTATCCGCCGCTCCCCGCATCGAGATTTCCGCCGCTTCATCGCTGAAGCCGCGCGGAAGCGGCTCGGCCTGAAAAAACCGGCCATCTCGCGCGAAACAGGCGGGTGCAACTGGAGACAACCGTGTCAGCATCGCCGGATTCGTCGTTCGGTTTGTCGTGTGATTCGCCGGACCTTCAGCGGGTTTGTGCCGCCAGCACGGCGCCGCGCCAAATGGGCCGTGTGCTGCGCGGCCTCGGCGCCGCAACGATGTGCGCATTGGCGTTGAGTGCCTGCGTCGACGTCAGGATGCCGGCTTATCAACGGCCGGACACGCCGGCCAAGACATCGTGGTCGGATCGCCAGGGCGCGCCGGTATCGGCCGCGGAGACGATCGAGCGCGACTGGTGGAAGGGCTTCCAGGACCCGTATCTGGATACGCTGATCGACAAGGCTATCGACGGCAACTTCGATATCCGGGTGCTGGCCGCGCGTATCGAAGTCGCGCACACGCAGATCAGCGAGACGGGCGCGGCCGCCTTGCCGACCGCGGACCTCGGTGCCGGCGCGGACTACTCGAAGACGACCGGCCAGCCTTTGTCGAGGACCTACAACCTCGCGCTGCAGGTGAACTGGGACATCGACATCTGGGGCAAGGTCGAAAAAGGCGTGCAGGCACAAAAGGCCGAATTCCACGCGACCGAAGCGGATTGGCGCGCGGGGTATCTCGAACTCGTCGCGAACGTGGCCAGTACCTATTTCCAGATCCTGCAATTCGACGACCAGATCGCCCAGCAGCAAAAGACCATCGCCACGAATAAGCAAATCCTGACGATCTACGAAGGGCAGGCGCGCAACGGGATCGTGCCGCAAACGCAGGTGTTGCGCCAGCAGGCGGAGATCAACCGCCTCACCAACGATCTGTACGATCTGCGCCGCTCGCGGGCTGTTTCCGACAACGCACTGTGCACGTTGCTCGGCGTGCCGGCCGGCGAATTCCATGTGCCGCAGGGCCATTTGCAGGAGCGCGTGAAATTGCCGGGCGTGCCCGATGGTTTGCCCGCGCAATTGCTGTCGCGCCGCCCCGACGTGGTGGCAGCCGAATTCAGGGTGCTCGAAGCCTATGACCTCGTCGGTCAGTCGAAGCTCGCGCAATTGCCGAGCATCGGCCTGACCGCTCAGGGCGGCACGGCAAGCTATGCGCTCAACCAGCTGCTGAAGTCGTTCACGTTCGGGCTGATGCCAAGCATCAACTTTCCGCTGTTCGATCCGGGTGTGCGCGCTCATGTGAAGGTGAGCGAGGCGCAATCGAAAGTCGCCGAACAGCAATATCGGGTGGCCGTGATGGGAGCGTTCGAGGAAGTGGAGAACGCGCTCGTCAATCTGAGTGCGCATAAGGCGCAGCATGAGGAATTGCAGCAGCAGGTGGCGCGCTTGCAGATCGTCGCGGATCAGATCCAGTCGCAACTGCACCTTGGCGTCGTGTCGCAACTCGAGGTGTTCGAAGACGAGCGGACCCTGCTGCAGGCGCAACAGGCGTTGCTGGAAAACCACCAATTGATTCTGTCCGATACGGTGACGCTTTATAAGGCGCTCGGCGGTGGATGGCCCAGTGTCGACGTGCAGGCGCAGGCCAAAGAAAAGTAACGAAGCATTGAGCTAATCCACCAGTTGGCGTACCACGCGGGTATTTCGTCGGCTGACGACTCATCCGCTGTCTTCTCATCCGGCGATATCCAAATTGACACTGTCGATGCGTGACTTAAAATCCTTTAGGGGTCAGCGTTTGCGTGGCTCTTCGCGACAATTTCGTTGGGCCGTCGTTCTTTGTCCAGTTCGCCCCGCGTTCCTGCCGCGGCAGGTAAACGCTTGAGCGATCCAGAGAAAATGGCCACCGGCGAAGCTCCGATTGCTGAAATGCGCACGACAACGGACGCCGCCTTCGACGTCGTGCTGTCGCCGGTCGCGTGCGCACAGCGCCCCGCGCTCGACGCCATTCGCATCGTCGACAACCTGTTCGCGGTCGGCCGCAGCGAAGCGCCGTTCAGCGACTATCCCGCGCAATGGACCGCCGGTCTGTCGCGTCGGCATGCGCGTGTTTTTATCGAGCATGGTGCGGTTTATGTCGCCGATCTCGGCAGCAAGAACGGCACGACGGTCAACGGCATCGCGGTGCGGCAAACTCCCGCGCGCGTGCGCGGCGGCGATGAACTCTGCTTTGCCGGTGAACTGTGCTATCGCGTCGGCATCGAGCCGCGCCCGCGCGTCGTCACGGGCGGAAGCGCTTCTTCCCTCGCCCATCTATTGCTGGTGCCACAGCGCGACGATCTGGGTCTGCAACCGGTCGACGTGCTGGCTTTTCCGTTCCTGGTCAGCAAAACGGACGAGATCTTCTCGCGCTACAAAGACCGTTATCCGCACCAGGTCAATTACATTTCGCGGCGCCATGCGCACCTGTTTCTGAAGGGCGGCCAGCTCTACGTCGAGGATCTCGGCAGCACCAACGGCACGTTCGTGAATGGCCAGCGGATCGGCGAATCGGCGCTTGCGCTGGTGGATGGGGATGTCGTTGCATTTGGCGGCGATCACTTCGTCTACAGGGTGTCGCTACAGAACTCCGCCGACGCCGAACCCACCGTGACCCAGTTCTCTCTTCGTCCCGCTGCCGACAGTGCCGCCGATGCCGACAAGACGACCTTCGTCGGCGCGGCGCATTCGTTTCTCGACATTTTTTGCGTCGATCCGGCACTGCAACGCGAAGACGAAGTGAACGAGGCGGCGCAACCCGGCTCCGCCCGCGCGAAGCGTGATGGAGCCGGGGCGGCAAGCGGCGCGCAAGCCGCAAAGGGCGCGCAGGCGGTACACCCGGCGGACACGAAAGACGGCGCAAATGAAAGAAGCGGCAAAGCCAAAGCCGCGGCACGTAGTAAGCCGCGTCGCTGGAAGATGGTCGCCGGCGAACTCCACAAGGCGTTGGCGGACGGCGAGCGCACCAATGTT
The DNA here is from genome assembly GCF_040948665.1 of Paraburkholderia sp. BR14320. Classification (NCBI taxonomy): domain Bacteria; kingdom Pseudomonadati; phylum Pseudomonadota; class Betaproteobacteria; order Burkholderiales; family Burkholderiaceae; genus Paraburkholderia; species Paraburkholderia sp. BR14320. Next base: position 36,667 of record NZ_JBFPKG010000007.1, on the reverse strand, counting down.
CGGCGCGCGGCGGCATGGGGCGGCGCGGGTGTTGCGCTCGTGGTTGCGCTTGGCGTGGGCCTCTATCTGCACGGTTCATCGGAACGCGAGTTGAAGAGCCTGCTCGCGAACGGTGATTACTCGAACGCCCTGACGATGGCACGCGGCTATCTGGCCACGCACCCGACGGACACCAGGATCAGCGCGCTCGCCAGCGAGGCATTGCTGAAAGCGAACTTGCCGGGCTGGATCGAAGCCGTGCAAAAAGCGCAGTTCGACCAGGCCGACGCGCTGCTGAAGAACATGAGGGCGTTGAGCGCGACGGACTCCGATGCCGCGTCGCTTGTCGGCGAATTGCAGTGGGTCGGCGATCTCGAACGCTTCGTCGGGGCGCGCGGCGGCGTCGACGCGCCGATCCGCATGTATACGGACGAAGCGACGATCAACGGCTTGCTGCACCGCTGGGACGACGACGCGGCGAGTCATCAGCGCGCGCTCGACCGGATTGCGAGCTACGTGCCGGCCTTCGCGGAGCCCTACGCGCACACGCTGAGCCATCTGCGCAAGCTCGAAAGCGACGATTCGGTGTACGTCGCCGCGATAGATCGGCTCAATGGCGTGATCCAAACCGAACTCTCGCGCGACAAACCCGACGCGCTGCCGCCGGTATTCGACGATTACGCGCAGCGCTACCCACGGCTCGCGGGGCTCGATAGAGTGCGCGACGATTTGCGCCAATACACCGCGCTGCTGAATGCCGCGTTGAGCCGCCAATTGACGTCATTGCTCGCGATGATGAAAACGGCGCGCTTCAGCACGCCGCCTTTCCAGGCGCAATACCAGCAGCTTGCGGCGACGCGTTTGCCGTCGGCGGACATCGTTCAACGTCAGGACGCGGTCGATGCCGCGTGGCAACACGGCGACGCGCAGCAGGCGCTCAGCGATTTGCAGTCGATGCCGGCGAGCCCATGGTCCGACGTGCTCGCGGCCGAAGCTGCGCACAAGAAGGCGCTAGCCGATCAATACAACGATCTGCAAAAAACGCGTGGCGGCAAAGATTACGACCAGCGTCTGCTGTCGTTCTACGCGAGCCTCGATCCGCGAACCGACGCATGGTTCGTGCAGGCGATCCAGAAAGACGTCGCAGCGTTGCATGACAATGCGCTCGCGCGTGCGCAGGATCTGTTGCTGCGCGCGCAAAGCCTGTGGAAAGAGTACCGCGCGAACGGCCCGATCGGCGGCACGCAGCGGCTCGAAGCCGGCATTTCGCCGGGCTTTCGGAGCGAGGCGCGTCTGCTCAGCGACGCGCAGACGGCGGCACGGCAGGGCATGCGCATCTACACGCAGCTGAAGGCCGATCATCCCGCCGACTTCGATCGTCTGCTCGCGGATATCGACGCGGAAGCGAGTTTGCAGCGCCGCTCGTTGACCGAGTTGCGCATGGTGCTGGACCCTGGGCTCCTGAAAGCGAAGCTCGCGTTGATTGGAGGCGATCAGAGTGAAACGCGATCCTCACCCTAAGCCGTTATCAGAGGCGCTGGAAGATCATAGCGTCGAAGGCATCGCGATCCTGACGTCCGAGCCGGTGCGGATTGCGCGCGCGCTGATCTGGGCGATGGTCGCGCTCGTCGTGTCGGGCTTGCTGTGGTCGTTCGTCGGCCGCGCGGATGTGATCGTCAGCGCGCCTGGCACGTTGTCGCCGGAATCGGAAGTGCGGCGCATCTATACGCCGATCGACGGCGAACTCGCGGATCTGTACATCGCGGAGGGGCAGCCGGTGTCCAAAGGCGACGTGCTCGCGCGGCTCAATGCGCGCGGCGCGATCGAAGCTGCGAGCAACGCGTTGCAGGCGCAACTGAAACTCGAAGACGCCGAACGCGAATGGAAGCAGTTTCCGGAGAAGAAGGCGTTGATGGAACGCAAGGCTGCGTCGTTGAAGGCGCAACTCGAAGTCGAGGAGCGCCTGCACGAGAACCGCGTTTCAGAAGGCACGACGAAGCTTGCCGAAGGGCAGAAGGCCGAACTCGACGAAGCGCGCAGCTCGCTCGACAACGCACGCCGCGCGCGCGAAGCGGCGAACCAGGAACTGGATCGCTATTCGCGTCTGTTCGCGCAGCCGGGCGGCGGCGGCATTGCCGAATTGCAGGTCGAGCAGAAACGCACGGCCGCGCTCGAAGCGGATAACGCCTTCCGTGTCGCGCAGTCGAAGCTGGCCGAACTGGACTTTCGTCTGAGCCATGAATACGCGCAGGCGAATGCGCAACTCGCGACGAGCGGCCAGCAAAGCACCGATCTGCAACTGCAATACGATCAGGCGGTGCGCGACGTCACCGATGCGGAAGACAAACTGCGCGTGCAATTACAAAGCGCGCGCCTCGAAGCCGATGCCGCTGCGCGCGTGCGCTTCGAGAACATCGATAAAGACAATTTTCTGCTGATTCTGGCGCCGGTTTCCGGCGTGATTACCGACGTCACGTCGACGCAGCGCGGCGACAAGATTCAGGCGAATGCGCCGCTCGGCGGTATTGCGCCAAAAGACGCGCGGCCCGTGCTGAAGATCGAAATCTCCGAACACGACCGCGCCTTTCTGCACGTGGGCCTGCCGGTCAAATTGAAGTTCAATGCGTTTCCTTACCAGCGCTACGGCTTGATCAGCGGCACGCTCGCGTATATCTCGCCGGCCACGAAGCCGTCCGCGCAGGACAAGCAACCGGTCTACGAGGGCCGCGTCACGCTCGACAAGGATTACTACCAGGTGGCCGGCACGCGTTATCCACTGCGTTACGGCATGACCGCCAGTGCGGAAATCGTCGTGCGCGAACGGCGCCTGATCGACCTCGGTCTCGATCCGTTCAGAGAGGTGGCGGGTTGAGCGCGCGAATCAAACATCCAAGGAAGGAGCAGAACAAATGACCGCGATAGTGCGTATCGATGATGAAGTCGTGGATGTAGACGAGTTCATTCGTCTTCTGAAACTGACCGGCCAGTTCGAGAGCCTGATCGAGCAGATCGTGCGCGACAAGCTTACCGTCCATGCGGCGAAAAAGCAGGGCATCACTGTCAGCGCCGATGAAATCCAGCAGCGCGCGGATCAGTTTCGCCGCGTGCGCGGGCTGCATCGCGCGGCTGACATGAATCATTATCTCGACGCGCTGCACGTGAGCCTCGACGAATTCGAGGTGTTCATTACCGACGGGCTCTATCAGGAGAAGATGCTCGACGACATCGGTAACGACGCGGCAATCCGTGATTACTTCGCGTTGAATTCACCTAAGTTCGACGCGATCGAAGTCAGCCATATCGTGCTCGATAGCGAAGGCAAGGCGAAGGAAATGATCTCGTACCTGCACGATGACCCCGACGCCTTCGCCGAAATGGCGCGCGAGCATTCGATCGCCGACACGCGCGAGTCCGGCGGCGTGATCGGCAAGGTACTGCGCGGTTCGCTGAAGCCCGATATCGAGGCGAAGATCTTCAATGCGGCGGTCGGCGATCTGCTCGGTCCGTTTCCGTCGGCCGACCGTTCGTGTTTCGAGATATTCGCGGTGACGGCCAAATATCCGGCCACGCTCGATGCAGACGTGGCCACTGAAATCCGCCGTTTGCTGCGCGAGAGCTGGCTGATTGCCCGCGCCCAGGAACACGTGATCGAAGCGCGCTAGTACCCGACTAGCGCCCGATAAAGCGAGGCTCACCGATACATGGACGCCCCCCAGACCGCGCCATCCGCGCCCTCCACCGCCGAATTTCTCGCTTCGGTGGAGATCCTGTCGCCATTCTCACGCGACGAATTGGAGCGGCTTGCCGAATACGCGCAGGCAAAGTTCTATTCGTTTGGCGAGACGGTGTGCTCGGCTGGCGAAGTGGCCGATGGTCTCTATGTGATCCGCTCGGGCACGGTGCGTATCTTTACCGAGGAGCACGGCAAGGAAACCAGCATGGGCGTGCGCAAGTCGGGCGAGATCTTTGCCGACATTGCGATGTTGCGCTCGTACATTCACGAAGCGTCGGTACGGTCGTCGGGCAAGACCGAAGTGCTGTTCATTCCGCGCAGCGCGATCGAACCGGTGATGGCGGCCAACGCCGCGGCATTGGCGTTCGTCGCCAGCTATGTCGCGATCAATTCGGCTGGGGGCTTCGTCGCGCAACTGTTCGATTTGCGCGGCAAGCTGAACAAGGCGGAACTCGAAGAGTACGTGCGCAGCGTCGGCGCGAAACGGGTGGCGGCCGGCAAGGAGATTCTGAAACAGGACGGCCGCGAGGACCGGCGGCTTTATGTAGTGCGGCAAGGCCAGGTGCGCATCGTGCGGCACGAGGAGGGTCACGACTACACGCTCGCGACGCTCGGCGAAGGCGAGATCTTCGGCGAGAAGGCGTGCCTGATGCGCCAGGAACAGATGGCATCGGTGGTTGCGACCACCGACACGCGGCTGCTGGTGATCCCCGAGCGCACCGTTCATTTCATTCTGGAACGCAATCCGAAACTGCGCGAAGTACTCGACGAGCGCATCCGCTACGGCGACCGCGAATTGCAGCGCCAAAAACGGCTCGAACAGCGGCGCAAGCTGCCGTTGATGCTGGACCTGCAGAGCAAGCCGGAACTCGGCGAGAAGATCATCCGGCGTTTCGCGCTCGTCGAGCAGGCCGAGGAAATGGATTGCGGCGCCGCGTGTCTCGCGATGATCTGCCGCCATTACGGCATTCCGATGACGCTCGGCAAACTGCGCGAACTCGCGAACGTGACGACGCAGGGTGCGACGCTCGACAGCCTCGCGCGCGCGGGCGAGTCGCTCGGCTTCACGACGCGCGGCGTCCAATGCACGTTCGATTCGCTGCGCGGCTTCGATTTGCCGTTCATCGTGCATTGGGAGGGTTACCACTATGTGATCGTGTACGGACTGTCGAAAGAGTATGTCTGGGTGGCGGACCCGGCACTCGGTTTCAGAAAGCTGAGCGTCGAAGATTTCGAACGCGGCTGGAGCGGCACCTGTTTGTTGTTTACCGGCGGATCGCAGCTGCTGCAGATGTCGGCCGAGCGCTCGCCTTGGATTCGTTTTGTCGGATACCTGAAGCCGTACCGCAAGATACTCGGCTATCTGTTTCTGGCGACCTTCGTGATCCAGGTGCTCGGCGTGATTCCCCCGCTGATCATTCAGAACATTCTGGACGGTGTGATCGTGCATCAGAACGTCAGTCTGCTGCATATGCTGATCGGCGGGCTCATCATTTCCAACATCTTCACGCAGCTGATGTCGACGATACGCGCGTATCTGGCGAACTTCATGGTCCGCAACATGGACTTCGCGATGATGTCGCAGTTCTTCAAGCATACGTTGTCGCTGCCGTTCTCGTTCTTCGCGAAGCGCAAGACCGGCGATATCTTCGCGCGCTTTCAGGAGAACCAGACGATTCGCGCGTTCCTGACCGAATCCACCGTGACGACCGCGCTCAATCTGCTGATGATCTTCATCTACTTCACGATCATGTTCGTGTACAACGTGAAGATGACGCTGGTGTTGATCGCATTCGTGATTCCGATCATGGGACTCACGGTGATCGCGACGCCGAAGATCAAGAGCTATGCGCGCGAGGTGTTCACAGCGTCGACCGAGGCGAAGTCGTTTTTGATGGAGGCGCTCTCCGGCGTCGAGACCGTCAAGGGCATGGGCATCGAGCGGCCGGTGCGCTTGCGCTGGGAGAAGAAGTACGCAAAGGCGCTCGAATTGCAGTATCGCGCGCACGCATTCAATATTCTGGTCAGCTTCGGCAGTCAATTGCTGAATGCGGCCACGACGATTGCGATTCTTTGGGTCGGCGCGAATCTGGTACTCGCACGCGAATTGACGATCGGCCAGCTGATCGCGTTCAATGCCTTCATGGGCAGCGTATTGAGTCCGCTGATGGGTCTGGTCGGCTTGTGGAGCATGCTCAACGATGCGGGTGTCGCGATGGAACGGCTCGGCGATGTGCTCGATATCGAGCCCGAACAGAAGCCGCAGGATTTGCCTTCCCGCGTAATGCTGCCGGAGCTGCAAGGCGAAATCAGCCTGCAAGGCGTCTATTTCCGCTATGGCGAAGAGGATTCCGCTTATGTGCTCGAGAACATCAGCTTCGATATCAAGCCCGGTGAACTGGTCGCGATCGTCGGGCGCAGCGGCTCGGGCAAGACCACGCTCGCTAAGCTGCTGGTCGGGTTCTATCAGCCGAGCGAAGGGAAAATGACGATCGACGGTTACGACTCCGGCGTGATCGACAAGGCTTACTTCCGCGCGCAAATCGGCTACGTGATGCAAAGCAACCTGCTGTTCTCGGGCACGATAGCCGAGAACATCGCGAGCGGCGACGACGCGCCGGACCGCCGGCGTATCGAGGAGGTCGCGAAAATGGCCGACGCGCATGGCTTCATCAGCAAGATGCCGCTCGGCTATGAACAGGTCGTCGGCGAGCGCGGCATCGGCTTGTCGGGTGGTCAGATCCAGCGGCTGTGCATTGCGCGCGCGCTTTATCACGATCCGCGTCTGCTCGTGTTCGACGAGGCGACATCGGCGCTCGACTCGCAATCGGAAAGCAATATTCTCGGTAATATGCACGACATCCTGAAGGGCCGCACGGCGGTGATCATCGCGCATCGGCTCAGCACGATCATGCGCGCGGACAAGATTCTGGTGCTGTATGAAGGCGCGATCGTCGAACAGGGCCGTCACGAGGAGCTGATCCAGCGCGGCGGCATGTACTATCAGCTCGTGCAGAAACAGTTGAGTGCATCATGATGAAGATACTCGACCAGATTGAAGAGGCGAGTCCCGCGATATCGTACGCGGGACTGATCGAGCGGATCGAGATCCTGCGCTCCACGTTGCGCTGGTCGTCGCGGCTCGAACGCGCCGATATCGACAAGCTGCTCAGGCAGGCCACGTCGTTGCGCGACGAAGTAATGCAGCTTTCGCACAAGGAGCGCTTCGTGCAGGCGGCTACCGCTGGCGAGCCGCAGGCGAGCGCGGAGCAATCGCGCGGTGCGCGACGCAAGGCGCTACTGGAACGCAGCTTTATTTTCGAGGGCACGTTCGGCGACAATCCGCGGCTGCTCGAATCGCTCGAAATTGCGGAAAAAGCCGCGCCGACCGATTTGCCGGTGCTGATCGATGGAGAGAGCGGCACTGGCAAGGAACTGATGGCGAAGGTGATTCACGCGAATGGCGCGCGTGCGGACAAGCCGTTCATTTCGGTGAACTGCGGCGCGATTCCGGACAATCTGCTGGAGTCGGAACTGTTCGGGCATCGCAAGGGCGCATTTACCGGCGCGTCGAACGACCGCAAGGGCAAATTCGAAAGCGCGCATACGGGCACGATCTTTCTCGACGAAATCGGCGAGTTGCCGCTCGCGGGCCAGGTCAAGCTGCTGCGCGTGCTCGAAGCGCACGAGATTCAACGCGTCGGTTCCGACGAAACGATTGCGGTCGATACGCGCATCGTCGCGGCGACCAACCGCAATCTGCGCAAGCTCAGCGAAGAAGGCCGGTTTCGCGAGGATCTGTTCTACCGGCTCAGCGTGATTCATGTCACGCTGCCGCCGCTGCGCGAACGGCGCGACGAAATTCCGTTGCTGATTGCGTGGTTCGGCGACGAAGCGGCGGGCACGCTGAAACGCCGGCCGGTCAGATTGACGCCGCGTTTGCGCGACTTTCTATTGAGCTACTCGTATCCGGGCAATATCCGCGAATTGCGCAACGTGATGTACCGCATCTCATGTCTGGCTGCAGATATGGCCGACGTCGAGCATTTGCCGCTCGATATGCGACCGGCCGCGCCCGGTTCAGCTGCGGCGCAGGCGGAAGGCGGCCAGGCGAGCGGCGAGCAGCCGATCAGTGTCGCGAATCTGATGTCGTTGAGCGACGCGAAGCGGGCGGCCAGCGACGACGCCGAGAAAGCGTTTCTCGAACGCGGACTGCGGGAAGTCAGCGGGACCGTCGCCGAGCTGGCGCGGCGCATCGATATGAATCGCTCGCACTTGCAGATGCTGCTGAAAAAGCACGGCCTGCACTCGAAGGATTTCCGCAATCGCAATGCGCCGCCCACCAAAAACGGCACGAACGAGCGCGATGAGGAAGACGACGAAGGCTGAGTGAAGGATCACTGAAGAACCAATGGAGGCTCGCTGAAACGCGTGCCTGAAGACCATCAAGGCGCCGGATTCAGCAAGGTCTTGTCCGCCGCATTCGGGTCTTGCGCTTCCACGACCACTGCCGTGATGTTGTCGCGTCCGCCGCGCGCGAGCGCGAGGTCGACCAGTTCGCAACATGCGTTTTCGCGCTCCGCCGAAGTCAGCACGCCGGCGATCTCGTCGTCGCTCAGTTCGTTGCTCAGACCGTCGCTGCACAACAGGAACACGTCGCCGTCGGCGACTTCGATCGCGTCGTCGTCGAGTTCGAGCAGGTCGGTTGCGCCGACCGCGCGCGTGATCATGTGTTGCGCCGGATGATTGCGTGCTTCTTCGTCGGTGATGACGCCGAGCGAGCGCAGCTCCTCGACCTGGCTGTGATCGCGCGTCAGTTGCCGCAACTGTCCGTCGCGGTACAGGTAGATGCGGCTGTCGCCGGCCCACACGTAGCCGCAGAAGCGATCGCAGGCAAGCAGCACGACCACGGTGCTGCCGATGCGCTGCACCTGGCGGCGCGCGGCTTCATCGCGCAATTGGCGGTTCGCGAATTGCAGACGCGCGCGCGCATCGGCGATCAGCATTCTGAGGCCGTGCGGCGCCGCCAGTTGAGTCAATGCGTCGATCACGGTGCGGCTGGCAACATCGCCGACCGCGTGACCGCCCATCCCATCGGCGACAGCCCAGCGTCCCGCCTCGGGATCGTCGAGGTAGGCATCTTCGTTGATTTCGCGGACCCGCCCCGTGTCGGAACGCGCGGACGACGTCCAGCGAAATTGGCTCTCGCAGGTCACAACGGCTACACCATCTCGTTTCGGTTGCGTGCGTCCGGAGACACGGTGAGGGTTGCGTTCGCGCCGGTGTTGCGTACGTCGACCGACTGGAACTGGTTGATCATCTGGTTAGCATAGAAGTTGTTGGAGACCTCGTACAGATTGACCACCGGCCCAATGCTAGGCGTTTGCGGCACGTACGGCTGAATCCAGCCATAGATCCATGGCGCGCCGCCGCCACCGCGGATCGCCGCCATCGCTTTGCGATCGAGCGCGAGGTTCAGCGAGAGGTCGTTCAATTTGATGCAGGACATGTCGTTCTCCGGTTGGCCGCGTTTGCAATGCGCGCGGCTGAATGGACCCTGCACACGCTGGTGCAAAGGCCATGCCAATCGGGGGCGGATTCGGTGCGAACCCCGCAGCGCCTTGACTGGCGTGCGTTGCGCGGCTTTTCCACGAATCCGGTCGATGCAATCGGTCGGCTCGCGGCCAACAAGCCTCTATTTAAATAGGTGTAGGACCCAACACATTCAGGCGGGTCCTCTTACGTTTTCCATTCGCGTGAATTAGCGCGCCACACCGCTTGCAAATGAGCGTTGGACGCCAACAGATCGGCGCGATTTCTGTTGGTCCCTTCCTGACATCTGTCTCTTCAGAAAACCGCTCGATCGGCCGCGAAGCCCGTAAACACGGGCTTTCCGGCAGCTGGCCCAGATGATGCAAAAGCTGTCGCAACAGTGTTGGAAATGCGAACGAGGCCAGCCATGAACACCCAAACGCTCGATAGCCGCGACGACGAAACGCAATCCGCAGCCGCTTGCGACACCTCATCATCGACGATCGATCTGCCGATCGGCGCGCATCTGGTTACGCAACGCAATGGCTACGAACATCACGGCATCTATGTTGGCAACGGCCGCGTCGTGCACTACTCGGGCTTTGCGGGCTCCGCGCATCCCGGCCCGGTCGAGGAAGTCGAACTGTCGCGCTTCGCCGCCGGCCATGCGATGTCGGTTCGGGCGACGCCGAGCGCGATCTACGTCGGTGCCGAAGCAGTGCGCCGCGCGCGCTCCCGCCTCGGCGAAAACCGCTATCGCCTGCTGACCAACAACTGCGAACACTTCTGCGCGTGGTGCCTGCTCGGCGAAAGCCGCAGCGAACAGGTGGATTGCTGCCTGCGCCATCCGAGCACGGGCGTGCGCGCACTGCTGTGCCTCGTGAAGGCGTTTGTCGAGAGCGGGGCGAGGAACGATCACCGCGTGGCGCAACTCGCGCAAGTCGCGTGATTGCAGCGCGTCGGGAACGGGACGATTCGAGGAGAACATCATGGTTGCCGCGGAAAAGAGCTTGCACTGGGCCGTCGACAAATGGCTCGCGCCCACGCCGTCGATGCCCGCGCGCGTCGTGCGGTTCTGCCATCGCGCGTCGCAACAGCAACGCTATGTATGCGTGCAGGCGTTGAAGCCGGAAGGATTGCTGTCGATCTTCTTCTTCCGCCACGGCGACGGTTCGTGGAACGTGTTCCCGCCGCAAGCCGAGCGGCCCGCGATGAACGGGCACGGCCGTACGGCCGCGTAAGAAGTCAGGCGTGACCTGCCGTGGCCGCTTCCCTGGCGAGCCACTGACTGAACAGCAACATCGCCGGCGTCATCGGCTTGCCCTTCAGGCAGGTCAGCCAGTAGCTGCCCGCCTTCACCTCGACGTCGAACGGGCGCACCAGCCGCCCCGTATTGATCTCCCGTTCGAACATCAACGCGGGCGCGAGGGCGATGCCCGCGCCTTGTATCGCCGCCTCCACCATCAGCCGCGACGAATCGAACACCGGTCCGCGCACCGGACGCGGCGCGATGCCCGCGGCCGCGAACCAGTTCATCCAGTCGTCCATCCGGTACGAGCGCAGCAGCGTTTCGTTGGCGAGATCGTCGGGCCGCGTGAGGCGCGCGGCGATCTCGGGCGTGCAGAGCAGCGCGAGCGGCGCGTCGAGCAGTTTGGTGGCGAGCGAGCCGGGCCAGGTGCCGTCGCCGAAACGGATTGCGAAATCGAGGCCTTCGGTCGCGAGATCGACGAGGTTGTTGTTGGTCAGGAGCCGTAGTTCGACGAATGGATGCGCTTCGCGAAACGACTTCAGGCGCGGCATCAGCCAGCCTACCGCGAACGTGCCGACCACGCCGACCGTCAGCACCTCGTGGAAATGCCCGCCGTCGAACTGCTTGAGTACCGCCTCGATACGATCGAACGCGTCGGACAGCACGGGCCGCAGTGCGAGTCCTTCATCGGTCATCGCGAGGCCGCGCGGCAAACGCTTGAATAGCGCGGTGCCGAGCCGCTCCTCCAGCGAGCGGACCTGCTGGCTGACCGCGGCCTGGGTCACGTTCAGCTCTTGCGCGGCGCGCGTGAAGCTCAGATGCCGCGCTGACGACTCGAACGCGCGCAGCGCGTTCAGCGGGAGATACGGTCTCATGGTGCAGATACAAGATTTTCTTGTGAGTGGGCTAACTTATCACCATCGGCCCACTTCGCCGACTCCCTGGCTGTTATTTCGCCAGTCGAATTGTGCGACACTAGGGCCACATCGACGGGGGCAATCGCACGCCCGGCGCCGCGCGAGGCGCGCGGCGCCGCGTCGGCAATCAAGGGCCGGCAACTGTGAGCAACGGTGAATGGCCGCCGCGGGTTGCCTCGATGTAGGTAGTGAGAAGTTGACTGTCCAGATGGAATGCTCGACATGTTCTGCCGACGTTCGTCCAGGTAAGCCGTCGGCTCGTACAACCTTGCATCAGTGCCCTCGATCGGGAGTCCGCTATGTCCGTGTATGTTCTGGCCTTGCTCATCGGCGTCGTCGCCGGCCTTCGCGCGATGATCGCCCCCACCGCCGTCAGCTGGGCAGCGCGCCTGGGATGGCTGCCGCTGCAAGGCACGTCGCTCGCGTTCCTCGGTGCCGCGGCCACGCCGTATATCTTCACCGTGCTGGCGGTCATCGAACTGATCACGGATCAATTGCCCGAAACGCCGAGCCGCAAGGTGCCGCTGCAGTTCGGCGCGCGCGTCGTGCTCGGTGCGCTGAGCGGCGCGGCGATCAGCGGCGCGCATGGCGGCCTTGCGGGCGGCATGATCGTCGGGGTGCTGGGCGCGGTGGTCGGTGCGGTAGGCGCGGTGATCGGCACGCTCGGCGGCGCGAAGGTGCGTAGTTCGCTCGCGAACATGTTCGGACGCGATGCACCCGCGGCGCTGATCGAGGACGTGGTGGCGATCCTCGCCGCTGCGTTGATCGTCGTGTCGATGCACGGCTTCTGATACTCCACGCACAAACGCGAACGCGGCGGCACGCTCTGCGCGTCGCCGCCGTGTTCGGTCGCTGCCTGCCGCTTATTGAGCCCGGGCGATTCGCGCGGCCGGCGCGACTTGCTTGACCGGCGCCGTCGCCGCCGTCGAACCCGCCGCCACCGGCGGGATCAGCTTGCCCTGCACGAGCAACTGAAGCGTCTTCACCACCAGAATCGCGATGATCGCGTTCGCCACCACGAACACAACCGGCGCCGCGAATTCGATCGGACCGGTCGCGCCGCGTTCGACCAGACGCAGCGCCATCGTCGGCAATGCCGCTACGCCGAAGCTGAACGCCCAGTAGCCGGGCACGAACGCCTGCTGGCGAATCCACGGCAGCAAACGCAGCAGCATCAGCGCTTGAAACAGACCGTAGCCGAGCAGCGCGAAGGCGAACAGATCGGGCGTGCCGCTCGTGAGGCTCAGATACGCGACACCACCGACGACCGGCGGCGCCAGTTGCACGCCGAGGGTCGGGCGCAGCGCTTCGGGCAGCGGTTCATGCACCGCGGCGCGATGCAGGATCATCGATTCGAGCGCGAGCCACGCCAGCATGCCGCCGCCGAAAAACAGCTCGCCCAGTTGATGGAAGCCGAATGCGGCCGAGCTCGTCGCCGCGACGAAACCCGCACCGACCGTCGGCAGATAGATCGCCGGCGTGGTCAGTTCGGGCTTGCGGCCGCCTTGCCACAGCCGGCCATGTAGATAGACACCGAGCCCCAGTTGCGCGACCGCCGCGACGCCGTATAGCGTCAGCGCGAGGGTGTGCGCATACGGCTGCAGCAGTTGCGCGGCGAGCAGCGTCGAGATCGGCGCGAGCGCGACGAACGACGACTGCACCGGATGGTCCAGTTCGGCGCGCGCGTCGGCGGTCTGCGCGAACCACTTGTGCGCATAGGCGAACAGAATCACGACCCAGACGGCGAGCGCCGCCACCGTCACCACGCTGCCCGCTATGGCCGGCAAATGCCACAGGCGGATTGCCACGCGCCACAGGTTGGCAAGCGCCAACGAGCCCACCGCGATACTGAAGAAGCCAGCGGGAACCGCCCCACGATTGCTGTTCATGACGACCTCCGGAAGTTGCGTCGCGCTGCGCGTTGCTGGCTATGCGCGATCGATGGCGTACTGTAAAAGGCCTCGGAGATTCGCAGAACGCTGCAAACGCTCGACAAATGGCGCGAGCGTCTCAAGCTGTGTTTTTAGCGGGAAAAGAGGGAGAGAAGGCAGGCAGGGGAGCCTGCCGTCAACCGCCCATGCGCACCAGCATCGCCAGCAGCTGGTCGAACGAAAGCGGCTTGCGCGCGTAGGCGATATGCGGATTGGGCTGCACCGGAATGTCCGACGCGGCGCTGCACAGGATGATCGGAATGTCGCGCAACTCCGGGTCCTCATACAGCGCCGCGCACAACTGGATGCCCGACATGACCGGCATCATGCAATCGGACACGATGATGCCGGGCCGGCTCGAGCGGACCAGTTCGAGCGCGACGGCGCCGTTCGACGCGGTCCGCACCGCATAGCCGTGTCGTTCCAGCAGCAGCCGCCACACCGTGAGGATGTCGAACTCGTCGTCCACCACCAGAATGGTTTTCATGGCGGCTAGGTTTTTCGCCGCGATTGCAGCGTGGCCGACAGGCCCGGCGTCGATTGGATGCCGGCGGCGCCGGGCGAGCCCTCGATCACGTCGAGTCCTTGCGACGAAATCGACAGTTCGCGCAGTGACGTGTCGTGCGCGCTTTCGCGTTGCTTGACCACCGAAATCATGCGCCGCAGTCCTCCTTCTGTCTCGGCGTAGCGCAGCAGCACGAGGTTTTCGGTCAGCGCAGACACCCGCACGGCCTTCGCGTGGCCCGGCTCGCTGTACAGCGGCAGTTCCTCGGTGATGAGCGTCGTGACGGCCGCTTCGCGCAACTGATGCAGCAGTGCATTGAGGAACAGGCCGAAGCGCTCGGTGCGCAACGCCGAATCGCGAAAGCCCTCGACGCCGTCGATCACGATGCGCGTCGCGCCGGTCTGCTTGACGGTGGCGAGCGCTTTCGCCGCGATTTCGTCGATGGCGAGTTCGATCGCCGGCTGCCAATGCACGATCAGACGGCCGTCCTGCCACGCATCGGCAAGCGGAATCGACACCGCTTCGGCTTTGCCGACGAGCCGCTGCGGACCCTCGTAGAAGCCGAGATACACGCAGCGTTCGCCGCGTGCGAGCCCGGCCGCGAGGAACTGCAGGCACAGCAGCGTCTTGCCGACGCCCGACGGGCCGATCAGCGTGGTCGTCGAGCCTTGCGCGAAGCCGCCGCCGAGCAGGTTGTCCAGATGCGGCAAGCCGAAGCCGAGCCGTGCTTTCAGATCGACGGGGCCCGGTTGCTGCGCGCAGTGTGCTTCGAGGCGCGGGAACATCAGCAGCCCGCTGCCGGCGATGCGAAAGAAGTGCTTGCCCATCCGGTGATCGCGCGCGCGCATCTTGTGCACTTCGATCTCGCGCGCGCGGCGCATGCCGTCGTGATAGCGGTTCAGCTCGATCAGACCATCCACCAGCGTGTGCTCGGGATGCGGCTCGTTTCCCGACAGCGGCGCGAGCAGCAGCGTCGTGCAGTCCATCGCGGCGACCAGCGCGTTCAGCTCGTGGATGAACTTCGACAGCGACAGCTCGGTTTCGCTGAATTCGCGCGCGCTGCGAAAGCCGTCGATGATCATCAGGCTCGGCCGGTAGTCGTAGATGCTCGACGCGATCAGCTTCAGGAAACCGTCGAGGCCGTCCTGCATCAGCTCGTGATAGCCGGACACGAACAGCATCTGCTGCGCGACCGCGGTTTCGTCGAAGAAGCTCAGGCCTTTCAGGTGACCGAGCAGCTTGTCGTGCGATTCGGCGATCAGCGTCATGTACAGCACTTTCTCGCCTTGCCGTACCCGGTGAAAGCCGATCTGGCTCGACAGGATCGTCTTGCCGGCGCCAGCCATGCCCTCCAGCAGATAGACGCCGCCGCTCACCAGACCGCCGCCGAGGATTTCGTCGAAACCAGGCACGCCGGTTTCGACATTGCGTCGGGCCGCGTTAGGCCGGGCCGCGTCAGGTCGCGCCGCGTCAGACAGGCGAGAGGTGTTGGATGCGTCGGTAGTCATTGTCGAAGGGTCTTTCAAAGTGCAAGCGACGGCTGGTCGTGACGGTCCTGTGCTGAACCCCGTCGAGGCAGCAATCGCCGTTCCCGCTTGCGAGCGGCGACGCCTCACGGCCTGAGAGCCCCTTGCACGCGACATGACGGGGAGCACGTATACAATTCGGCAGCGCCTGATTCCCGCGGGCTTTCACCCGCCTATTTGCCAACCAGTCCAACCCATGCCGAATTCGACCCGGGCCTTTCTTCTCGGTCCGCTCCTTAAAGGCGTTTCACGCTCCTTCTATCTGACGCTGCGCGTGCTGCCCATCGGCATGCGCGATCCAATCGGCCTTGCATATTTGCTCGCGCGCGCCGCCGATACCATCGCCGACACCTCGCTGATCGCGCCGGGCCAACGCCTCGAATTGCTGCTTGCGTTGCGCGATCAGGTCAATGGCGCGGCCGTCGATAGCGCGCCGTTCAAGCGCATCGCCGCCGAAGTCGCGGGCCAGCAGGCGCAGTCGGATGAAAAGCTGCTGCTCGAATCGTTGAACCCCGCGCTCGACGTGCTCGCGCAACTGAGCGAGTCCGACCGCCACGCGGTGCGCGCAATCGTCACGACGCTGACCGAAGGCATGGAATTCGATTTGCGCACGTTCCCCGACGAACGCTC
This sequence comes from Paraburkholderia sp. BR14320, assembly GCF_040948665.1. Taxonomy (NCBI): domain Bacteria; kingdom Pseudomonadati; phylum Pseudomonadota; class Betaproteobacteria; order Burkholderiales; family Burkholderiaceae; genus Paraburkholderia; species Paraburkholderia sp. BR14320. The sequence continues at coordinate 20,665 of NZ_JBFPKG010000007.1, read as the reverse complement.
CGGCCAGATCGCGGCGCTGCGCGAATACGACGAACTCGATCGCTATACGTATCTGGTCGCGGGCTGCGTCGGCGAGTTCTGGACCACGATGACTTACGCGCACATGCCGGGCACGCTGAAGGAACCGCCCGACACGATGACGCAGCGTGGCGTGCGTTTCGGCAAGGCACTGCAGATGACCAACGTGCTGCGCGATTGCGGAAAAGACTTGCGCATCGGCCGCTGCTATCTGCCGCAGAGCATGTTCGAGCGTCACGCTCTAAGCGCGCGCGATCTGCTGCAACCGGCCAATTCGATGCGCGCGCGGCCGCTGCTCGTCGAACTCCTGCGCAAGACGCTCGATCATTTCCGCGCGGCGCTCGACTATACGCTCGCGATTCCGGCGAGCGCGGTGCGCTTGCGGCTCGCCTGCCTGTGGCCGATCCTGATCGGCCTCGACACTTTGCTGCTGCTCGCGGATAACGACGCGTGGCTCGATCCGGCGAAAGTGTCGAAGGTGACGCGCGGTGACGTATATCGGATCATCGCGTCGTCGCTGCTGCTGGTGCCGTCGAATGCTTTGGTGCGCAATGCGATCAATAGCCGCATCGCGCGGATCGAGGCTCGGCTGCAGGCATAAACGATTTATTCTGGATCATTGAAACGTCAACAATCGGGAAAGCCCTAAGCCACTGCATTCGCGCTTCGCGTTAGTCTTTTCGAAAAGGAGACGAACCCATGCGACAAGCGTTCAATATTGCGTTGGTGCTTTTGCTTGGCTATTTGATGGCGGATCGGGCGTTGATGCGTGCGCAGGCGGGCGAGGTCGGCACGATTACGTGTCACCAGGGCGCGGCGCTCGTTAAATCGCAAGCGTTGAAAAAGGGCTTTGGCGACGCTGCCGCGAGCGCGCAGAGCGAGAGCTTCCTGTCGAGTTGCCTCGTGACCGGGCGTGGCCAGGTCGGCGATCTGATCGCACGCGAGTGAGCGCCGGCAGCTGAGGATTCGTCGCGGCGCACGCATAGCGCCGCGAAAAAGCGCCCAGACCGTGAAGGCCCGGGCGAAGTCATCGGGAGCCCGATGACGGAGGTAACACATATGAACTGGCCCGCGCTCGGAGATACCCGAGCAGCGGGCCAGTTCATTTGAATCGGGGCGCGCGTCGCAAGGACGCGCTATCGCTTACTGACCGAAGTAGACCGACTTCGGGCCACTCATCGGAGCCGCACGGCTCGTTTGGGTCGTACCGCTCACTACACCTCCGAAGCCGGTAGCGGCTTGGCCGACGCCGTTTTGCGCGTCGACGCGGGCTTGCGCAGCCTGGATGTCAGCCGGGTAGTGCGGGTCGGCGAGACCGGGTTGATAGCCGGCCTTTTCCAGCTGGACCAGCTCGGCGCGCACTTGAGCGCGGGTCACGGGCTGGTTGGCTTGCGCGAAAGCAGCGACCGGAGCGGCGACAGCGACAGCGATGACAACGGCTTGAATCAGCGATTTCATGATACTTACCTCCAGTTCAGGGTTTTTTGTCTTGCTGCGAACTTGCTTGTTCGTAGTCAGTGATTGCATTGTAATTTGGTGAACTTGGCAGAGTAAGTCACGATGCAGGTAATGTTTGTTGCGAGAATTGATACAAAAGTGCGGAACTTTCAGGGTTAACGCGTAGGCTTTCGTTGCGTCGCCGCCGCGGTGCGGAGTGCTACTTCTCCGACACAGGACTGACGGGCGAGGGCGTTGCCGTTGCCGGTGGCGCCGGATCGTTTCGCGCGCTGCCCGGCGTCGCGGCACGCACCGATTGCCGCAAGCGCGTGAACGCCTGGCTCGTGCGCGCATCACGCTGGTCGCGTGCGTCGTAGAAGTCTTTGCTGAGCCACTGGCCGAGACTCATCATCAGCGAGCCCAACGCGCTCTTGAAGCGCACCCAGGCATTGCCGGTGCGGGCCAGTTGCGCGGCCGCCTCGACCGCGTCGGCGGCGAGCCGGTCCAGTTCCGCGTGCAGAAAGTCGGCGAAATGATGCAGGCCATGCTGATTGCCATTCGACGATTTGCGCTCCAGTTCGGCGTGCTCGGCAATCAGCGATTGATTGGGCACGCGAATAAACGGCGGCGTATCGGCGCGCGCGCCGCCGTCACGGCGAATCGCCACACCCAGGTTCGCGGATGCCGCGGTGCGCTCGCCGAGCGGCGGCATTTGCCACTTGTCGCACAGGTACTTCAACAGGCTGCAATGATCGAATTGTTCGTTGCATACGCCGGCTTCGCACCACGGCGACACGAGGATCGCGGGAACGCGCACGCCGAGTCGTTTGAAATCGAAGCTCGTGGTATGGCCGTCGGGTGCGACTGCGTCGGCCGGCGGCGATACGTGGTCGTAGAAGCCGCCGTGCTCATCGTAGAGGACCACCAACAAGGTGCGCTCCCACAGCGCCTGATTCGAGCGCAGCGCATTGTAGGTATCGGCGATCAGTTTCTCCGCTTTCATGATGTTGTGCGGCGGATGATCATCGTTCTGCGCTTCGCCGAAGTACTTCGGCTCGATCAGCACGAATTGCGGGAATTGGCTGGCGGGTCCCGCTGCGTCTTCGAAGAACTTGTCGAAAGAGCGGTAATTCGCGAGGTTTTCAGCGCGTCGCTGGTTCTTCAGCAGCAGTGACGCGGGGAAGTCGTAGAAATAGACGCTCCATGTTTTGCGCGCGCCGTTCAAGCGATCGAAAATCGTGTCCTGATCCTGCTCGGTGTACCAGCGTGGATTGAGTCCGTCGAGTCCCGAAGGCATGTCGATCTCGCCTTTCGACGTACCCGTGAGCGCGAAAAAACGGTTCGGCCACGTCGGCCCCGGCAATGAAGAGAACCACCGGTCGCACACGGTGAATTGCGAACCGAGCGTGTGCAGCGCGGGCAGAAAGCCGAGCGGGTAATAGCCCATCACGTCTTGCCGCGCGACCAGGCTGCTCTTCGGATAGTCGTTGACGAACGAACGCACGAAGCCGCTGTTGTCGGCGGCGATCTGATCCATCACGGCCTTGTGCTCGTGATTCGGATCGTGCTTCATCTGCCGCTCGCGCGTCGCACGCGGATAGAAGGTATGGCCTTGACCGTCGGCGTTCGATTTGCCGGCCGCGTTGCGCACGCCGTCCAGTTTGTCGTGCACGGCGTCGAGGCAGCCGAGCATCTGGTCGAACGAGTGATTTTCCATCAGCAGCAGCACGACGTGTTCGATCGGATCGTTCTGCGCGTTCGGCTCGACGTCACTCATCTTTATCGCTCCACTCGGGACAGGATGGATTTCGCGTTGCCAACTTAGCGCAAAACGCGGACCGGCGAAAGAGCGCTGGTTTGCAACGGACCTGCACGCGACGCTCGGCGTACCTCGTCGCGTGCATGATTGGTTCAGCCTCGCATCGACTCAACTGCCGCCAGAGAAGATCGGACCTTGCCCGCCCGGCGCGAACGACGGGAAGTGGTCGCCGGACGGCGCGACCGCCGCCGGTGCATGCGCTCCCGGCTGTGATGCCGGTTCGCGCAAGGTCAACGCGCTATCGGCCGTGATCGGCACGCTCGGCTTCGCGAGCAGCTCGGTCTTGCGCATCGAGCCGACCGACGTGCCGAAGTAATAGCCGATGATGCTGATCCATGCGGTTCCCAGCGCACCGACGATCACGTTGACGAGATCCTTGTTGGTGCCCGGCAGCGGCTGAAACGCCATCAGCAGCAGAATGCCGAAGAAGCCGGTGGTGACGGCCATCGCGAGCACCTTCGGGACCCAGTCGCGATTGGCGACACCCATCGCGCGTGCGTTCGCGGTGTCGCTGGTGGCGATGCGGGCCATCTCGGCGTCGTGCGCGAGGCTCGACTGCGCGGCCGTCACCATCAACTGCTGCAATTGCAGCGAGTTCGCGGTTTCGGCCTGGCGAAGTTTTTCGAGTGCGCCGGGGTCGTTCAACGCGGGCTCCACGAAGGCCGGGTCGCTCGGCGTGCCGAGCGCGTGCGAGATGATCGCGGCGGCGGCGCTCACGCCGAGGCCGACCGGACCACCCACGAGCCCGGCGAGAAGCGGGGCGGTGCTGCTGATGTTCGTCGCTACTTTGGTCCAGTCCATCATGCTGCTCCCAGGAGAAGATTGGCTGCCATGCGTTCGGTCCAGCCGCGGCTGAAACTCGGCCACGAATGCAGGTTGCGCAGGTACCGCAGACGATACGCGGCGAAGCGCATCACGAACTTCATCGGATCGGCGTTCTTGACCGCATCGAGCGTGTCGGGGCCGAACTTGCCGTCTTCCTTCGCGCCGGACGCTTTTTGCATCCACAGCACGACGAGGCCGCCGTTGTAGTTCGCATCGAAAATCTGGAAGGCCACGCGCGGGTCGAGTTCGTCGAGATGCAACGGGTCCCAGTACCTGCGCTTGGCGATCTGATGGGCGGTTTCGAGCGGCAGGTCTTTCATCGCGCCGTTATAGCCCTCGCTGCGCGCGACGCGCGCCGTTACACCCCACATCGTTTCGCCGCCCGGATCGGCCGGATTGAAGCTGTACCCGCCTTCGTTTCCGATCAAGGCTTTGAATGCATCTTCGAAACTGTCCATCGAACTGTCTCCTGTTCGGCTGTGTTGCCAACTCAAATGGCGATGCGTGCGGCTCAGGCCGCTCGCATCGCCTGTCCTACGGCGTCGCGTACCGTATCGAGCGAGGCTCGCAGCGAGTACGACGTCATCGGATTCGAAACGGGCTTGACGCGCGGCTCAGGCCTCGATGTCCGGGTGTCGGCTTCGTCGGGCGATGCGTCCGTCGAGAGCGCCAGCTCGCGTTCGCGCGCCGACAGCGTGCCGGCGTCGAGCTGCAATGCCTGTGCATACTTGCGCGCGGCCTCGCGCAGAGCGCCTTTGTGTTCCAGCGCGCGGCCCCATTCCGCATAGGACGGCGCGAGATCGGGCCGCAACGCGACGGCGCGCGAGAGCTTGTCGATGGCTTCGTCGTAGTGGCCGGTCTTCACGAGCGCCTCGGCCAAGTCGTGCAGCGTGTCGACGGATTCCGGGTTCATCTCGGCGGCCCGCCTGAATGCGTCGAGCGCTTCGCGGTCGTGCCGGTTCGTATGCAACAGCACATCGCCGAGCAGCCGCAGGTTTTCAGCGGTGCGCGACTTTTCGTTCGCGCCGGCTCGCAGTTCCTTGAGCGCATCGTCGATGCGGTTCTGCTGTTCGAGCGCGATGCCGAGACTCGCGCGCAGCACCGCCGAGTCTTTGTACTGCGTCAATGCTTCGCGGATCTGCTGCTCGGCTTCTTTCGAGCGCTGCTGACTGTCGAGCAACCACGCCTTGCCCGCGACTGCCCATTGGGCCTGCTCGGATGAGGGCAGCGCGAGGACTTCGTCATAGATCCCGACGATCTCGCGATAGTCGCATTGCGCGAGCGAACATTTGGTCTTCTGCACCTGGGTGAACAGATGACTGGCGAGGATGTTGGGTTCGGCGAGGCGCATCGCCGTGATGGCGATGTCGTGCACGAACTTTTCGAGGTCGCGCCCTTCGAACGGCACCGTCCTTTCGCGGCCGTTGAACGGGCCGTGTTCTATCTGCACGTGCGCGATATATGAATCCGCGCTGTTGTTGGTCTTCGTGATGCCGACGTGCACGGCGACATCTTCGCGCTGAAGCACGCCTTTGATGAAGCGCACCGTCGTCGCATACGACATCTCCTGACCCGGGATCTGGATGTCCTGCTGCGCGTCGTTGCTGGTCATCGTGTCGTGCGGAATCGATTCGGCGTCCCGCCCGATTTCCTTCATCGCCGACATGATCCGCTCGGCCAGAAAGTTCGACGAATAGCCGCGCTCGGTCAACGTTTGCGGCGTCTCCACCGGCGGCACCAGCAATTGACGCGTGAGCACGCCGCGCGCGACGAGGCAGATGGAACCGATCGTCAGCAAGATGACCAACCACGGCAACACATAGGGCCAGAGGCGCTTCGGCCCGCGACCGATCACACTGGCGGTATGCAAGCCGAACAGCACGAATCCGCTGGGATGATGACGATGGCGGCGATTCGCGGCGTTGGCGCGCAGGACCGCACCGCTGAACCCGTTCATCGACCGACGTTGACCCTGTGCACTCGACATGACCCACCTCGCTTCGATCGGCGATCAATGTTGGCGATCGCCCGACTTGCGCGGTGGGTATGCATTGAGCGTGCCATGTCGCGGGGAACGGGCTGGCAGGCGGCTGTTGGCTTCCGCTAAAGGGATTGAAAGAAAGAAGTGTCGCGGGCTGGCCAACCTATCGGCAAAAACAGTTTGCCGGCGGGAGACAGGATGCGGGTTGGCAAACAAAAATGCCGCTCAGTCCAGAAGACCGAGCGGCATTGGTGAAGCGAACTACTGTTTGAGGACTTGCGCAGCGGTGGCTTAAACCGAACTCGGCCGCCATTTCAACAATCGATGCTCGACCGCGGTCAACAGGTAGTCGGCGGCAAGCGCGACCACCGCCAGCACGATCATCGCCGCGAACACGCCGCTCGCATTGAACGCGCCCTGCGCGGTGGAGATCAGCAAGCCGATGCCCTGCTTCGAGCCGAGAAACTCGCCGACCACCGCGCCGACCAGCGCGAAGCCGAAGCTCACGTGCAGGCTCGCGAGAATCCAGCTGAGCGCCGACGGAATCACGACCGAGGTCGTCACCTGACGGCGCGACGCGCCGAGGATCTGCGCATTCGCGATCATGTAGCGGTCCGCTTCGCGCACGCCCTGGAACGCGTTGGCGAACACCACGAAGAACACCATCACGACCGCGAGCGCGACTTTCGACGCCATGCCGAGCCCGAGCGCGATCACGAACACCGAGCCGAGCACGACGCGCGGAATCGAGTTGGCGATCTTGATGTAGAGGCTGAACACGTCGGAGAGCAGCTTGTTGCGGCCCAGCACGATGCCGCAGACGATGCCCGCGACCGAACCGATGATGAAGCCGAGGCCTGTCTCTTCGAGCGTGACCCACACCTGCGTGAGCAGCGGCCCTTGCGACGTGCCGTTCACGAACCAGTCGACGATCTGTTCGAAGATCGCGCTCGGCATCGAGAAGAAGAACGGGTCGATCCACTTCAGGCGCGCGGACAGCTCCCAGCCGCCGAGCACGACCACGAGCACCAGAATGCGCAGCGAAATCACCAGAACCTGGCGCTGGCGGATCTTCTTCTGCGCGATACGCTCGACGTGGGCGAGCGACGCGGCGTCGATGCCCGCGGGCATCATCTGTTGAGAGGGTGTAGACATGTTTGCCGTTCCTTGATTAACCGATCTGCACTTCTTCGCGCAGGTCATGCCAGATATCGCGCGAAATTTCGATGAAACGTGAGTCGTAGCGGATCTCCGACGTGACACGCGGTCGCGGCAGATCGATTTCGTAGACTTTCTTCAGCGTAGCGGGGCGCGCGGTCAGCACGAACACGCGGTCGGCGAGCGCAATCGCTTCCTCGAGGTCGTGCGTGACGAACACGACCGAGCCGACGCCGCCCCACAATTGCAGCAGCTCGTCCTGCATCAACGTGCGCGTCTGCATGTCGAGGGCCGAGAACGGCTCGTCCATCAGCAGGATTTCCGGCTTGTTGATGAAGGTCTGCGCAAGCGCGACGCGCTTGCGCATGCCGCCGGACAGTTGATGCGGATAGTGCTTGCCGAACTTGTCGAGGCCCACGCGGCGCAGCCATTCGTTCGCTTCGTCGTAGGCGGCCGATTTCGAACGGCCACGATAGAGCGGACCCGCCGCGACGTTGTCGAGCACCGAGCGCCACGGAAACACCGCATCGGCCTGGAACACGAAGCCGATGCGTGGATCGATGCCGTCCACCGGCGCGCCCATCACGCGCACTTCGCCGGTGGTCGGCTTCAGCAAGCCGGTGATCATGCTGAGCGTGGTGGACTTGCCGCAGCCGGTCGGGCCGACCACCGCGACGAACTCGCCGCGTGCCACCGACATGCTGAAGTCGCGCAGCGCGATCGTGGCCTTGCCGTCCGGGGAAATGAAACGGCACGACACGTTGCGCATTTCGATCGCTGGCGTCTCGCGTGACATAGGTTGATTCATCGGCGGGTGCCTCGCAGTTCTGTGAATATGAATGAAGCGTTACTTCGACGCGGTCTTGACCGGCGCCGACAGGAAGTCGTTGGTGTAGGTCTTGGCGAGGTCGATATGCTTGCCCTTCACCGACGGATTGAATGCGGACAGCACCTTCAGCACCGTGTCCGGGCCGTCTGCGGGCATCTTGCCGTCCTTCGTGAACATCGGCAGCGACGCCTTCAGCGCGCCCACGTACAGGTCCTTGTTGTTGCCGTAGTAGTCCTTCGGCATTTTCGCGGCGATGTCCTCGGCGCTATGCGTCGCGATGAAGTTCAGCGTCTTCGCGAACGCGTGCGACAGCTTCGCCGCGTCGTCCTTGTGCGATTCGGCCCACGCGCGCTGCACGTAGAAGCTCGACGCGGGGTAGGTGCCGCCTAGCGCGGCGCGCGTGCCTTCCACGGTGCGCATATCGACCAGCACCTTCGCGTCGCCGGTCTTCAGCAGTTGCGAGACGGTCGGCTCCGTGGTCATGCCGGCGTCGATGCGGCTTTGCTTGACGGCGGCGATGAAGCTGTTGTCCGCGCCGACCGGCAACATCGTGTATTGCGTCGACGGCACGCCTGCGCGCTGCGCGAGGTACTGCGTGAGGAAGCTCGTCGACGAACCGAGGCCGGTCACGCCGAGCGTCTTGCCTTTGACGTCGGCCATGCTCTTCAGCGTATCGGCCGCCTTGGTCGAGACCATTTCGACTTCGCCCGGCACCTGGCCGAAGACGACCAGCGCCTGCACTTCCTTGCCCTTGCTCTGCAGGTCAATCGTGTGATCGTAGAAGCCGACCACGCCTTGCACCGCGCCCGCGAGCAGTTCGTTCTCCGCATCGACACCGGCCGGCTGCGACAGGATCTCGACGTCGAGGCCTTCGTCCTTGAAGTAGCCGAGCTGCTCGGTGAGCTTGGCCGGCAGATAGATGATCTTGGTGGCGCCGCCGACCATGATCGTGATCTTCTCGGCGTGAGCGGCGGCCGAAGCGGCGGCAAGGGCGAACGCAACTCCTGACACAACGGCAATCTGGCGCAAGGTACGCATGAAGCAGTCTCCTTAGGTGGGTCGCCGCAATCGGGGCGCGGCGCTTTTCTGGGTGAATGGCAGCGATTATAGAAACGCGAAACCTTCTGCCAGCTTTCGGGGTTTGGCGCAAAACATGGGTGTTAACCCGACGAGGCGCCGACGAGGCGCCGACGACGCGCCGACGACGCGCCGACGCCGCGCCGAAATTTCGCGCCAATCGCCGCCGCACTCGCGGCAGCCACTGGACGTATGCTGTAAACCACACTTCACGCGCGCAGACCCCTTGTTTTAAGGCACAATCGACGACCTGACTTTTGCCGTTCCCGCCATGAAGCTGCTGCTGATCGAAGACAACCCCACGCTTGCACACTGGCTCGCGAAGATGCTGGAGCAGGAAGCCTTCGCGCTCGACGCCGTGCAGGACGGCGACGAAGCCGACCGCCTGCTGCGCACCAATCACTACGACGTGATCCTGCTCGACCTGAACCTGCCGAAGCTGTCCGGCAAGAACGTGCTGCGCCGGCTGCGTCAGCGCGGCGACGCGACGCCGGTGCTGATCCTGACCGCGAGCGGCTCGATCGACGAGAAGGTGGAACTGCTCGGCGCCGGCGCCGACGACTACCTGGTGAAGCCGTTCGAAGTGCGCGAGCTGATCGCGCGCATCAAGGTGGCGATCCGGCGGCAGTCGCCGTTCAAAGCGAGCGAGGTGGTGTGCGGCGACCTGTCGTTCGACATCGACACACGGCAGTTCACGCTGAAGGGCGCGCCGCTGAACGTGACGCCGCGCGAGCGTTCGGTGCTCGAAGCGCTGATCCTGCGCCTCGGCAAGACGGTGACGAAGCCCGCGCTCGTCGATGCGATCTTCACGCTCGCCGACGAGCCGAGCGAAGACGCGGTCGAAATCTACATTTCCCGTCTGCGCAAGAAGCTCGATGGCAGCTCGGCCGCGATCGTCACGCTGCGCGGGCTCGGCTATCTGCTGCGCAAGCGGGAAGACGACCAGTAACGATGTCCAATAGTCTGCGCATACGCCTGCTGTGGTGGCTGCTGGTGCCGCTCGCGCTCTATGTGTTCGTGACCGGCAAGACCGAGTACGACAACGCGCGGCACACCGCGAATCTGGTGCAGGACAACCAGCTGGTCGCGTCGGCGCGAATGATCGCGGGCGAGGTCGAATGGAGCGACGGTTTTCTGCGTGTCGATGTGCCGCCCGCCGCGCTCGAGATTTTCGCGTCGCCCTATCGCGACCAGGTGTTCTACAGCGTACGTGTCGACGATGGGCGGCTGCTCGCCGGTACGCCTGATTTCCCGCCGCGACCGCTGCGCGCGCCCGACGTGCCGGATTCGTACTACACCGAGTTGCACGGCCAGCAGGTGCGCGCGGTCGACATCGTGCGGTTCATGTACGACAACGGCGCGACGCGCCCCGTACGCGTGACGGTCGGCAAGACCGTGCGCTCGCGCGACGCGATGACGCAACAACTGTGGCGGCCGCAACTCGTGCGCCAGCTCGAAATGATCGCGCTGGCAGTCGCACTCGTTTGCATCGGGCTCACGTTCGAGCTGCGCCCGTTGATGAAGGTGAAAGACGAAGTGGCCGACCGCGATCCGATGCAGCTCGAACCGATCCGCGTCGAGCGTCTGCATTCGGAACTGCGGCCCATCGTCGATGCGATCAATCAGTGCATCGCGCGGCTAGGCGTGCAGGTGGCGGCGCAGCGGCGCTTCATCGCGGATGCCGCGCATCAGTTGCGCACGCCGCTTACGCTGCTCGGCACGCAACTGCAATTCGCGCGGCAGCAGGAAGGCCTCAATCCCGCGCTTGACGAAGCGCTTGCCGCGATGCATCGAAGCAATCGTTCGATGGTCGGTCTCACCAACAAGCTGCTGTTGCTCGCGCAGGCCGAGGCCGCCGACAACTCGCAACTGGCGATGGAACGCGTCGATCTGGTGCCGCTCGCAATGGAGGTCGTCGAAGATCTCGGGCTGCTCGCGCAGGCGCGTGAAATCGATCTTGGCGCGGAATTGCACGGCGTGGCGCCGGTGCTCGGACATCGCGGCATGCTGCAGGCACTGATCGCGAATCTCGCCGAGAACGCGATTCGCTATACGGGCAGCGGTGGCCATGTGACGGTCGCCGTGAGTGCGGATACCGAGGCCAATACGGTGACGGTCAGGGTGACCGACAACGGTCCGGGCATTCCGGCCGAAGCGCGCAGCCGCGTGTTCGAGCCGTTCTTTCGCGCGTCGACGGATACGGAAGGCACGGGCCTCGGTCTGGCGATCGTGCGCGAAATCGCGGACGCGCATCACGGCGAGATCGTGCTGAAGGCGGGTGAGGGCGGCAAGGGCGTGGATATCGCCGTGACGTTTCCGCGCGCGACGCCGCAGTGATCGGGATAAACCCGAGGTTCGCGCAACAGATACGGCCCTGAAAGCATCGGGAAGGGTTCGCCCCTTCAGAATCACGGGCGGGCGACCCGCGCGGCGCCTGGAGCAAGATAACGGAGACACTCGCAAATGAAGCTTTCCCCGACGCGTTTTTCGCGCGCGGCCTATGCCGCCGTGGCGGCGTCGCTCGCCTTGTGCGCGCTCGCGAGGCTCGCGACGCCTGCGCACGCCGCCGCGCCGGAGAAACTCGCGATCATGGTGGGCGGCACCAACAAGCTCATCTATCTGCCGGCGCGTCTTGCCGAACAGCTCGGCTATTTCAAGGCGGAAGGGCTCGACGTCGAACTGCTGTCGCAGCCGACTGGAATAGAGGGCGAGAATGAAATGCTCGCCGGCGCGGTGCAGGGCGTGGTCGGCTTTTACGATCACACGATCGATCTGCAGACACGCGGCAAGGAAGTGAAGACGATCGTCGTGTTCAGCCAGGTGCCGGGCGAAGTGCAACTGGTCGCGGCGAAATCGGCCGCTTCGATCCGCAGCATGGCCGACGTGCGTGGCAAGACGCTCGGCGTGACCGGGCTCGGTTCGTCGACGAGCTTCCTCACGCAATACCTCGCACAGCGCGCGGGCGTGCCGTCCACGCAATACACTCTGCTGCCGGTCGGCGCGGACAGCAGTTTCATCGCGGCGATGCGGGAAGGACGCATTGATGCGGGTATGACGACCGAGCCGACCGTCACTCAGCTATTGAAGGCGGGCGACGCCAAAGTACTCGTCGATATGCGCAACGTCGACGGCACGCGCGCCGCGCTCGGCGGCATGTATCCGGCGTCGAGCCTCTACGTGCAAAGCACGTGGCTCGACGCGCATCCGGACGAAGCCGCGAAACTCGCGCGCGCATTCGTCAGGACACTGCGCTATATGCATACCCACAGCGCGGAACAGATCGCCGCGCAGATGCCAAAAGAAGACATCGGCAACGACAAGGCGCTGTATATCAGCGCGTTGCAGGCTTCGCTGCCGATGTACACCGTCGACGGCAAGATGCCCCCCGACGGTCCGCAGACGGTGCTGAAGGTACTGTCGAGTTTCAATCCGGCGGTGAAGGGGCGGTATATCGATCTGTCGCGCACCTTCACCAACCAGTTCGTCTCTGAGGTCAAGCCTTGAAAGCGGGCTGACCGCGTGGGTCGCATCGAGCACAAGAGGATCGGCACATCGTGTTTTCAGGCAGTTTGCGCGGACGCTTGTTGTGGTGGCTGCTGTTGCCGCTGGCGGCGTTCGTCTCCATTTCGGTCGTCATTTCATACCGGTTCGCGCAGAACACCGCGGACCTGGTGCAGGACCATGCGCTGCTGTCGTCGATGCGGATCATCGGCGAGGATGTCGACTGGGACAACGGTTCGGTGTCGATCCAGATTCCGCCGGCCGCGCTCGAACTGTTCGAATCGCCGGAACAGGACACGGTTTTCTATCGCGTCGAGGCGAGCGGCCATCGTCTGCTCGCGGGCATCCCGGAGTTGCCGCTGCCGCCGCATGTGAGCGACAAGCCCACGCTTTATGCCACCCATTTCACCGACGGCCGCGCGGCGCGCGCGGTCGCCTACGCGCGGCAGCTATACGACTCGGGACATACCGAGGAAGTGATCGTCGCGGTCGCGAAGACGGAGGGCTCGCGCGACGCGATGGTGTGGCGTCTGCTGCGGCCGCAATTGTCCGGCGAAGTCCTGACGCTGGTGCTGGCGATGGTGTTCGTCTACCTCGGCCTGACCTTCGAACTGCTGCCGCTGATGAAGGTGAAGGACGACGTCGCCGATCGCAATGCGTCGCAACTCGAACCGATTCGCGTCGCGCGTCTGCACGTCGAGCTGAGGCCGATCGTCGATGCGATCAACCAGTGCATCGCGCGAATGGGCCAGCAGGCCGCGACGCAGCGTCAATTCATCTCCGATGCAGCACATCAGCTGCGCACGCCGCTCGCGCTCCTGGTCGCGCAGATCCAGTTCGCGCGGCAACGCGATAGCCGCGACGCCCGGCTCGACGAAGCGCTCGCGGGCATGCACAAGAGCAGCCGCAAGCTGACCACGCTGACCAACAAGCTGTTGTTGCTGGCACAGGCAGAGTCGGCCGCGCCGCTGAACGTGCCGGAGCGAATCGATCTGAGCGCGTTGATCGCGGGCGTGCTAGAGGAACTGATCGCGTTTGCGCAGTCGCGAGAAATCGATCTGGGCGCGGAGCTGGAAGACGGCCTGTACGTGACCGGCGACGAAGCATTGACCGCGGCCCTCGTGACCAATCTGGTCGACAACGCGCTGCGCTATACGCAGGGGGGCGGGCGCGTCACGGTGCAGACGCAGCGGCGCGACGGGATGGCGATCGTGCGCGTAATCGACAACGGACCCGGCATCAAGGCCGATGCGCGCGAGCGCGTTTTCGAGCGCTTCTATCGTGCGTCGAGTCATGCGGAAGGGACTGGTCTGGGCTTGCCGATCGTGCGCGAGATTGCGCATCGCCAGGGCGGCAGCGTGACGCTCGAATCGAACGCAGGCGGCGCGGGCCTCGTCGCGACCGTCGAGATGCGCTTATGGCTCGGCGCAACCTGAGCTCGCGCGACTCACCAATGAGAGGACAACGATGAAACTGCTGCTCGTGGAAGACGACGCGGACCTCGCGCGCTGGGTGATGAACCTGATGCAAGTCGAGCAATTCGCGATCGACTGGGCGCAAAACGGCGAATGCGCGGAGACGCTGCTCGGTCTGCAATGCTATGACGCGGTGCTGCTCGATCTGCGCCTGCCCGGCATGAGCGGCAAGGAGGTGCTCGCGAGGTTGCGCCGCAAGCGCGACAACGTGCCGGTGCTGATGCTGACCGCGAATGGCTCGACCGACGACAAGGTGGCCTGCTTTTCGGCCGGTGCCGACGACTATGTCGTCAAGCCCTTCGATGCGCGCGAACTGGTGGCGCGCATCAAGGCGCTGATTCGCCGTCAGGCCGCGGGAGACAGAGGGCAGTCGACCGAATGCGGCGATCTGCGTTATCTGTTCGATTCGCGCGAATTCGTGCTGCGGGACGAACGCCTGCCGTTGCGCCGCCGCGAACACGCGATCCTCGAAGCGCTGATTCTGAAGCAGGGCAAGACCGTCTCCAAAGCCACGCTGATGGACAAGATCTTCACGCTCGACGAAGAGCCGAGCGCCGACGCGATCGATATCTATATTCACCGGCTGCGCAAGCATCTCGCGGCATCGACGGCGAAGATCATGACGCTGCGCGGACTCGGCTATATCTTGCGCGAAGAAGAGCCGCGCGAGGCGTTTGCGTCTGGCTGAGACGACAGCGCGTTCTTGAACCGAGGTTTCGCTGGCTTCGGCGAGCAGTGCGCGCGCCGCGCTGCTGATGCTGACGGTGTATGACGACGACGTCGCACCGCTCGTCGAACCTGCCGATGATGAACTGCTCGTGGCCGTAAGTGGCTGTTAAGGTTTGGCTCTCGCGTTGCTCTGCGCCGCGAGTTCCCCGACCATCTCACGCGCGGCCGTCTGCAACTCGGGCACGTAGCGCCGCTTCGCTTCCGCGAGCGACACCGCGCGCGACAGAAACACCACGTTCAAGCTCGCGAGCACACGCTCCTCGAACACGATCGCGACGGCGACCGCGCCGATCTTCCCCTGGTCCACCCAGTCGCCGTGATTCGAACCGAACCCATCCGCGCGCACGCGTCTTACGAGACTGCGGATCAACGCGTCGTTCGACGCGAGCGCCTTCTGCTCCTCGCCGCCCGCACCCGCGCGCAGCAGATCGAGAATGTCCTCGCGCTCTTCATCGGGGCACATCGCGAAGTACGCGCGGCCCGCTGCGGTCAGCAGCATCGGCAAGCGGCGGCCGACCATCGCGCGATGAAACGACAGCGTACTGAAGCGGTGGGTTGTCTCGCGGATGATCATCGCGTCGCCGTCGGGCGTGGTCAGATCGGAAGGCCACGCAACGCGTTGCAGCAGACGCCCCATGACCGGCGGCGCGATGGTCGCGATGCGTTCGTCGTCCGTGAAGCCTTCGCTCAGTGCGCGCACTTTCAGCGTAAGCCGGAAGCTGTCGTCCGACGCGCTGCGCCGCACGAAGCCTTCTTCCATCAACGTCTCCAGAAGCCGCCGCGCGGTGGTGCGATGCAGGCCGGTCAGCTCGCTGATCTGCTGGCTGGTCGCGCGGCCGCTGTCCATCGAGTTGAGTGCTTGCAGCACCTGCAAGCCGCGCGACAGACCTCGCACATTCGTGTATTTGGTCACTTAAAACCTCAATAAAATCAACTATGTGCATTCTATGCACATTTTCCAGATTTTGTTGAGCGGGTAAGTGGCCAGTCCTAGACTGCCAACAAATCAACGAATTCATGGAGACGCGAGCTGTTGCCCGCAGGCGACTTTTTTCGCCGTGGTTACCGCTGGTTCCCGCCGCCGCGCTCCGTGAATAGCTCGACCTGGTCACTTCGGTCGACATACGGAGACAACATGCCCCAACCGCTCGACCCGGTGGCCGCGCAAGGCCACAGCGGAACCGTCACCACCGACGTCGCGATCATCGGCGCCGGCCCGGTCGGTTTGATGATCGCCAATTATCTCGGCCTGCAAGGCGTACGCGTCGTGCTGATCGAAAAGCTCGACAGGATCATCGACTATCCGCGCGCAATTGGCCTCGATGACGAAGCACTGCGCGTGTTCCAGTCCGTCGGCCTCGCCGATGCGTTGCTGCCGCACACGACTCCCGATCACTGGATGCGCTTCGTCACCAGCAACGGTCACTGCTTCGCATCGATCGAACCGCGCACCGACGAATTCGGCTGGTCGCGCCGCAATGCGTTCATCCAGCCGCTGGCCGATCGCGTGCTGTACGACGGTCTGCAACGCTTCCCGCACGTCGAGGCGCTGTTCGGTCACACCGTCAACTCGTTCACGCAGGACGGCAGCGGCGTCACGATCGAAGCGCAACACGCGCAGAGCGGCCGCCGCACGATCCGCGCGTCGTACATGGTCGCCGCGGACGGCGGCAACAGCTTCGTGCGCCGCACGCTCGACGTGCCGTTCGAGGGCCGCACGAAGCCTAATCAGTGGATCGTCGTCGACGTACGCAACGACCCGATCGGCTCGCCGCACGTGTACATGCACTGCGATCCACGGCGCCCGTATGTGTCGGCCGCGCTGCCGCACGGCATTCGACGCTTCGAATTCATGGTGATGCCCGGTGAGACCGAGGAAGAGCTGTCGAAGCCGGAGAACATGGCCGCGCTGATCCGCAAGGTCGTCGCCGAGCCGGACAAGGTCGACTACATCCGCAAGCGCGTCTATACGCACAACGCACGCCTTGCGAGCAGCTTTCGCGTGAACCGCGTGCTGCTGGCCGGCGACGCCGCGCACATCATGCCGGTGTGGCAGGGCCAGGGCTACAACAGCGGCATTCGCGACGCGAGCAACCTCGGCTGGAAACTCGCGATGGTGGTCAAGGGTGTCGCCGGCGATGCGCTGCTCGATACCTACACCGCCGAGCGCCGTTCGCATGCGCGCTCGATGATCCACCTCTCCGAAGTCGCGGGCGACATCTTCGCGCCGACGAGCCGCTTCGGCATCAAGTTCCGCGACGCGTTCGTGCGTACGTTCAACTGGTTTCCGGCGGTCAAGCGCTACTTCGTCGAAATGCGTTTCAAGCCGATGCCGCGCTATGAAAGCGGCGTCGTGTTGCTCGCGCACACGCCGCGCAAGCGTAGCTGGCTCGCGCGCGTGCTCGAACGCTCGGGCCATTCGGCGCCGGGCCGCCTGCTCGGTCTGATGAGCGAGAAGCGCGAGTCGCGGCTCGGCCGTCTCGTGTATGGACGCGACCCGCATTGTCATTCGCCGGTCGGCCGCATGTTCATTCAGCCGCGCGTGCGTACGGCGAGCGGCGAGATCGTGCGACTCGACGATGTGCTCGGCAACCGCTTTGCGATCGTCGGCTGGGGCGCGGAACCGACGTTTGGTTTGTCTGATGAAGCGCGCGCGATCTGGCGGCGGCTCGGCGGCTGCTTCGTGGTCGCGAAGCCGGACACGCAACTGTCTTTCCATGACGACGTGCCAGAAGACGTGATCGCGATCGGCGATGTGAACACGCGGCTGAAGGACTGGTTCACGCGAATGCCGGAGTCGGTCGTGCTGTTGCGTCCGGATCGTTTCGTCGCGGGCATGGGCTCGCCGCAGCAGGTGTCGCAACTGGTCGTCGAACTCGCGCGGAAGCTGCATCTCGACGCGGCAACGCGTACAGATGTGGCGGATGCCTGCACCGAAGCAGCGTTCGCGCGCGATGCCGGTGCCACTCTCGCAACCGCTGCAACCGCCGGAGCCTGACATGCCGATGCTGCTCGAGTGCCTGTCGCACACGCCGTTGCACGGCTATTACGATCCCGCGCCCGAAGTCGTCGCCGAAGTCGAGCGTGTGCATGCGGCGGCGCGTGCGCGCGTCGTCGAGTTCGATCCTCAACTGGTCGTCGTGTTCGCGCCCGATCATTACAACGGTTTCTTCTATGACGTGATGCCGCCGTTCTGCATCGGCGCATCGGCGAGCGCGGTCGGCGATTTCAAGAGCCTCGCTGGTCCGCTGAACGTGCCCGCCGATACCGCGCTCGAACTGGCCGAAGCGGTGCTCGCGAGCGATGTCGATGTCGCGGTCTCCTACCGCATGCAGGTCGATCACGGTTGCGCGCAAGCGCTGGAGATTCTGACCGGCGGACTCGATCGATATCCGGTCGTGCCGGTGTTCATCAATTCGGTGGCCGCGCCGATGGCTTCATGCCGCCGCGCGCGTCTGCTCGGCGATGCGTTGGGCCGCGCGCTCGCACGCTCGAAGCAACGCGTGCTCGTGATCGGCTCGGGCGGCATTTCGCACGAACCGCCGGTGCCGGAGCTCGCGGGTGCGAGCGACGAAGTCGCCGAGCGTCTGATCGCGGGCCGCAATCCGTCGGCCGAGTCGCGCGCGGCGCGGCAGGCACGCACGATCGCGGCGGCGCGCGCGTTCACCGCGGGCGACAGCCATCTGCATCCGCTCAATCCCGAATGGGACCGCGCGTTCCTGAAGCTGCTCGAGGACGGCGAGCTGACCGCGCTCGACGGCCTGACCAACCACGCAATCACGCGCGATGGCGGCAAGTCCGCGCATGAAATCCGCACGTGGATCGCCGCGTTCGGCGCACTGAACGCGAGCGGCCCGTATCGCGCGTCGCTCGATTACTACCGTCCGATCCCCGAATGGATCGCGGGCTTCGGCGCAATGCACGCGCGACCCGTGACGGCCCACGTCTAACTCAATCAGGAACCCGCTATGAGCACTCAAAGCAATGTCGACGCGCTGGCCCTGCGCCTGCGCGAATCGGAACGTGCGCGCGTGATCATCGCGCCGTTGCGCGACGACGCGCGTTTCACCGAACTTTCGAACCCCGCCGACACCGAGCAACTCGCGTACGCGGTGCAGCAGGCCAACGTGGCTGCGCGCGTCGCGGCGGGAGAGCGCATCGTCGGCCGCAAGATCGGACTCACGTCGCCGGCGGTGCAGCGTCAACTCGGTGTCGATCAGCCGGATTTTGGCGCGCTGTTCGAATCGATGGCGTATGGCGACAGCCAGCCGATTCCATTCTGCGAACTGATTCAGCCGAAAGTCGAGGCGGAGATCGCGCTCGTGCTCGAGCACGATCTGCTGCACGAGCGCCACACGTATGCCGATCTGATGCGCGCAACCGCGTATGCGGTCGCGGCGATCGAAGTGGTGGACAGCCGCATCGAAGGCTGGAACATCCGCTTCGTCGATACGGTCGCGGACAACGCGTCGAGCGCGCGCTTCGTGCTCGGCAGCCGCCCGGTGTTGCTCCGCGATATCGATCTCGCGGCCTGCGCGATGACGCTGTCGAACGATGCCGAAGTCCTGTCGCGCGGCAATGGCGCCGCGTGTCTCGGCAATCCGCTGAATGCCGCTGCCTGGCTCGCGGATCGCATGGTCCGGCTCGGCACGCCGCTGCGTGCCGGCGACGTGCTGATGACGGGCGCTTTGGGCCCGATGGTCGCGGTCAAGCAGCCGGGCAGCTTCAGCGCGCAGATCGACGGTCTCGGCAGCGTCCGCGCGACTTTCTCCGCATAAAGCAAGCGCTCGCAAACAATCGATTGGGAACTCATATGGCAAGCGAAAAACTCAGGGCCGCGATCATCGGCTCGGGCAATATCGGCACGGACCTGATGATCAAGATCATGCGCAACGGCCGGCATCTGGAGATGGCGGCGATGGTCGGCATCGATCCGAACTCCGACGGTCTCGCGCGCGCCGCGCGGCTTGGCGTCGCGACCACGCATGAAGGTGTCGAAGGTCTGACGCGTCTGCCGGTGTTCGAAGACATCGATTTCGTGTTCGACGCGACTTCGGCCGGCGCGCACGTGAAGAACGATGCGTTCCTGCGTGCTCGCAAGCCTGGCATTCGCCTGATCGACCTGACGCCGGCCGCAATCGGGCCGTACTGCGTGCCGGTCGTCAATCTCGACGCGCATATCGACGCACCCAACGTGAACATGGTGACCTGCGGTGGTCAGGCGACCATTCCGATGGTCGCGGCCGTGTCGCGCGTCGCCAAGGTCCACTACGCGGAGATCGTCGCGTCGATCAGCAGCAAGTCGGCCGGGCCCGGCACGCGCGCGAATATCGACGAGTTCACCGAGACGACCTCGAAGGCGATCGAAGTGGTCGGCGGCGCGGCGAAAGGCAAGGCGATCATCGTGCTCAATCCGGCCGAACCGCCGGTGATGATGCGCGACACCGTCTATACGCTGTCGGAGATGGCCGACCTCGACAAGGTCGAGCAGTCGATCGAGCAGATGGTCGCGAAGGTTCACGCCTACGTGCCCGGCTATCGCCTGAAGCAGAAGGTGCAGTTCGATGTAATCCCCGCGAACGCGCCGCTCAATATTCCGGGCCTCGGCAAGTTCAGCGGTTTGAAGAGCTCGGTGTTTCTCGAAGTGGAAGGCGCCGCGCACTACCTCCCTGCCTATGCCGGCAATCTCGACATCATGACTTCGGCCGCGCTCGCGACCGCCGAGCGCATGGCGCAGGCGCTCGTGCAGGCATCAGAGGCTTAAGGAGACTTCCCGCATGGACAAAAAACTCTATATCTCCGACGTGACGCTGCGC